>DATEGA010000290.1:0-23927 GCA_035280345.1 bacterium
CCCCGCAGGACGCCATCACGGACCCGGGACAGCACGTGCAACCGTTGGTGCTCCCTCTGGCTCAAGGTGATCGTCCCCTTCATCATGGGAGGACATATTCACTGACCCATTAAGGGAGGACAAAATCATTGACCTATTACAGGTAGTTGGAAGTTCCTTGCTTGTCCTCCCCGATAGGCGTATAGTGTTGGGACCCCAGCAACGAAGGGGTGCGGTCAATACATGGAGGCTTCGATGCCGCTGGACAACGACCGAAACCGGGTGTTGGCCGCACTTCGAGATGAACCGCACGGCGCGGACAGTTCGGCGCTGGCGACGAAACTTAGTTTGGCAAAGGATGAGGTGGAGCGTCACCTGCTCTACTGCGCAGACTATGCACTTGTCTCATGGAACAGGCAGGTCCGCGGCTTGGTACCGGCGATGATCACCACCCGTGGACGGGATTATTTGGTTCGGCAGGGCCTGTGACGGCTGGACTGGTGCGGCTCGGATGGGCAACCAGGCCGCTTCCCTTCGTTGCTCGATCAGTCGCCGGTCGCTTTCGAGGCAGGCTCGCCAGGTGGAGATTCAATCCCGCTATTCGGTAGGGCCAGGCTGATCGACTAGAACGAAGTAGGCACAACCGCACGGCCGCTGTAGCGTGCCGCGGAGAGCGGGACAGCGCGTCGCAATAGCGCCCGCCTCGCCCACCCGTCTAGCGTGACATTTGTCGCAGAGGTAGACGCCGGTCACAGGCCACGGCAGACCTGCCTTCGCACGCACCGGTTTCGACATAGCCCCGCGATGCCGCCTGCTCTCCACTCTAGTAGCTCCTTTTTGCAGCACCGAGGACAATACGCTGGACACCAGTCGAGCGCGGTCTGCTAGCCGTCAGGCCAGCCGGCGTTTGCTCGGCTGACGTTGACGTGTCGTGTAGGAGAGCGTGCGCTCGAGAATCGCCGGTTCATCCTGACGCTTGAATCTCAATTCCGCCCGCGGTAGTCCTGGTGTTACCACCCCGGGACCGAGGCGCCAAGCTCGCTGGATCATGGCGTTGATGGCGGCAAGCACCGCTTCCGTTCCGTAGAAGACGAGACCCCTCGATCGCGTCCGCGTGGCGCCGCCAGTCGCCCAACTGCCATCGAGGTACCCGCGCAGGAACGGTCCGACGAATGCCGTCGGGAGATCATCCAATACGCTGGGATCATCCCCGTCTCGATCGGAGGGAATGCCCCACCGAAGCAGCGCACTGCAGAGATCCGGGTCGCGGAGATACAGTTGCCACCCGAGAAGGCTGCTCTCGCAGAACTCTTGCCGCACTGGCGGCGTTGCAAGATCTCCCATCAGGCCTTCCATGTGCTTCTGTGCTCGGTCGCCGAGCGTCACGATGAGCGCAAAAGACGCGCCTTGCCCGCTAATCCGTCCGGCCGCCATGAGAAAACCCACCCAGTACACTTGGATGTCCGCAGCGGGACGCCCACCTGCAATAACGCGGTCATTCAACAATCGGGCAGGGTCGGATAGCCGCGCGCCATCGATCGGTGCGAGAACCTGCTCCACCAACTTGAGCGGGAAGTCGTAGGCGTCGGCGATCTGCTTCACCGTCTTGCCTTTGCGGGCCGCGGCACGAATCCGTGCCGTGCGCTCTCGAAGTTCGAGCATAGCTTCTGTAATAGGACGCCTCCGAATGTCCACGTCGGTCCTACGTATGCCGTTCAGGCGAGGGGGCAGACTTGCGCGTGCCCACATCGATGCCAAATGACCGGCGCAGCTCCCGACCGGACGGCTTCCGAGTATCGGGCATCGACGGATCCCAAGGAAATGGCCCGGGTTTCACCCGACCGCGAACCGCCCACACGATTTCCATCTTGGTGGGTTTGGCGGCGCGGGTACTACCTGTTTGACGCCGATCTCTTCGCATCACACCCTCCCTCTCATCGCGCTAGATGGGTCCGCACGTCACCGAAGTCATGAGGCGGAATCCGTAGAAATCACCGCACTGAACCGATTGTTCGAAAGGATACGTTCTTAGGATATCATAGCGCAGTACCTGTTCACGACCGATTGTCACTGTTCCGGGGCCGCCGGCACTGTAAGGTCGATAGCCGGTCTGAAGCGCGCGGTTTCGACGTCGAGCACTCAAGCAGCGGCCAACGGGTCCAAACTTGGCACGGGCCTCGCACGCCAACAAGCGGAACCAATTTGAGGCCGTCCAAGCATCTCCAGGATTCGTTGACGTATATGCGCCCTAAGACCTTTTGGCCGCGACCAGCACCCGTTTGAGGACCTCAAGCTCATCAAGGACCTTTCCGATCCCCAGCACCACGGTGCCCAGCGGATCATCGGCGAGCGTGACGGGCATCCCGATCTCTTCGCCGAGCAGCCGGTCGAGACCGCGCAGCAGCGAGCCGCCGCCGGCCATGATGATGCCGCGGTCGACGATGTCCGCGGCGAGTTCGGGCGGCGTGTGCTCCAGCGTCATCTTCACCGCCTCCACGATCGCCGCGATCGGCTCGGCAATCGCCTCGCGGATCTCGGTGCTGGTCATCCGCACGGTCCGCGGCAGTCCGGAGACGAGGTCCCGACCGCGCACCTCGATCGCCTGCTCGTCTTTCTGCGGGTAGGCGGAGCCGACCTTGATCTTGATGTCCTCGGCCGTGCGCTCGCCGATCAGCAGGTTGTAGGCCTTGCGCGAGTACTGAATGATCGCCTCGTCCATTTCGTCGCCGGCGATGCGGATGCTGCGCGCCGTCACGATCCCGCCGAGGGCGATCACCGCGACCTCCGTGGTCCCGCCACCGATGTCGACCACCATGCTGCCGATCGGTTCCGGCACGGGCAGCCCCGCGCCGATCGCCGCGGCCATCGGTTCCTCGATGAGGTACGCTTCGCGCGCGCCGGCCTGCAGCGTGGCACCGATCACGGCGCGCTTCTCGACCTCCGTCACACCGCTAGGAATACCGACGATCACGCGGGGGCGCATCAGGCTCCGCCCGCGCAACCCGCGGCGGATGAAGTAGCCGAGCATCGACGCGGTCGTGTCGAAGTCCGCGATCACGCCGTCACGCAGCGGCCGCGTCGCGATGATGTCGCCGGGGGTGCGACCGATCATCTTCTTCGCCTCGTCGCCGACGGCCAGCACCTCCCCGCTGTCGACACGGCGGGCGATGACCGAGGGCTCGTGGAGCACAATGCCCTCGCGCTGCGCGTAGACAAGCGTGTTGGCGGTCCCGAGATCGACGCCCAAGTTCCGGCTTAAACGACCCCACAGCCTGTCGAAAATCACCCGTCCGCGCTCCTCGCCTCCTCTTGTCTCGCGTCAAGCCGTTCTCCGTGCCACGCGCGCGACAAGAGGTTACTTACTGTGTGCGGCTGATTCGTGCGGTCCAGTCACGGCATCACCGTTTTTTTCGGCCGAGCCTTCGGTTTTTGATTACAAACGGGATCAAACTCGGCAAAGAGTTGCTTCCGCCGTGTAAGGCCGTTGCTTGCCACTTCTATGCCGAGAGAGCGGCCGGTTGCCCGGCCGCTCTCCCTATCCCATATCAAGTGTCTGAAAAGCCGTGAGTCGGCTACCGAACTAGCCGGACGTTACTGGCCTGAGGCCCCTTCTGTCCCTGCGTCGCTTCGTACTCGACTTTCTGACCCTCTTCGAGGGACTTGTATCCTTCAGCTTGGATCGCGCTGTAGTGCACGAATAGATCCTTACTCCCGTCTTCCGGGGTGATGAATCCATACCCCTTTTCGCCGTTAAACCACTTCACAGTGCCTGTGGCCATCCTACACCTGCCCTTATGGTTCGTGCTACCAACCGACTTTGCGTCCGTTGATGCTCTCCAATTATGACAGGCCGCACGCGGATGCACAATGAACGCGGCGGCAAGCAACTTCGCGCCGCCCCTCATCTTGTCTCTGGTCGGGGCTTTCAAAAATGGCCCATCAACCCCCGACGACGTATTGCGCTCCTATACTTAGGGCCTGGAAGCCGCGGATACCTGAGATGAAAAGAACACGGCCCGGTGACAAGCCGGGCCGCAACGGTGCGCATCAGCAGCACCTATTGTACTGCTGACGACGCGAACAGTCAACATCACATCACGAATCACGGGGCTTCAAGGATGCGTCCCCGCGTTGATAACCGACCCTCTGCGCACTCGGCCGGTCGACTGGCAGGTTTGACCGGTCGCTCGAGGGAACGACGTGAAGTCAGGCATGAGCGCGATTCTCGTCCAAGTATCCGCCCGCCTCAGCACGCGTGAGCACCGCTTGGATCGTCTCAACCAGGGTGCGAGCCGACTCCACCGTGAGTTCTACGGCGACCCGCGCGCCCGGCCCCTGCGCCTCATTCACAAAGTCGATATTCAAAGCATGCTCCAGTGGAAGGCTGAATGGGTGGTCATAGGATACGTTGGCCTGCCGCACGGTGAACCACCCGCCCGCACCCTTGCCTCTGGCCTCGACCTCCACCTGCCGGGCGATCATGGTGCACATTATCGGCCTCCTCTCTACCGTCAACTCAAGTGCTTCTGAAAAAAGGCGAAGACCTTCTGCCAGCCATCCACCGCCTGCTGCTGCCGATAGGCTGGCCGGTCATAGTAGAAGAAACCATGACCCGCATCGGCGTACATATGAAACTCATATGTCTTGCCGTGCCTCTTGAGTTCCTCCTCATGGCGGGTCACCTGCTCGGGCGTGGGCCCCTTATCTTCCTCACCAAAGAGCCCCAGGAGCGGGCAAGATAAGTCCCTGGTGTAGTCGATCGGGGCGACGGGCTGTTTCGCCGTGAGTTCATCCTTGGACATTACGACGCGCCCGCCCCAACAGTCCACGACCGCGTCAACGCCTTTCACACGACACGCAGTAAGATACGCCTGCCGGCCGCCCGAGCAGGTGCCAAAAACCCCCACTTTGCCGTTGAAGTAGGGGAGCCAGCGCAGGTATCGCATCGCTCCTTCAACATCGTCCACGACCTGGTCATCGGGCACGCCCCCTGCCGCGCGCACTTTCGCGGCGACGTCCTCAGGGGTGCCGTGTCCGTCACGGGAGTAAAGATTGGGAGAGAGTGCGGCATAGCCGTGGTGCGCAAACCTGCGCGTGGCCTCACGGTACCATTCGTCCCAGCCGGGCACGTGGTGGATCAGCACCATGCCAGGAACGGGACCAGGGCCCAAGGGTCGAGCAAAGTAGGCGTTGATGACGTCCCCGTTGGCGCCGTGCATTGTGACGGTCTCAGCAAACATCCCTTCATATGTGTCAGTCTGGTACATTGCTCCTCCTCTCGTTATCTGCGCGTCTCACGCATACATGTGACCAGGCAGGCAAATTGTCGCTTCAAGAACCCGGCGTGAGCCGGTAGATTCCGCCCCTGCGTCGCGTCGGAGTGCACGGCACGCTGCCGCGTCTCGCAGTTGATACACAGCGTCGATCCGAGCTGCGCTGAGCGCCTAGGCGTAGCCCGTGAGATCTCCCTGTTCATTACCGCTGCCGCAAACGTTGAAGCGGACCGAACCCCTTGAGGCAATCGGGCGTCGCCCAAGAGCCAACACAATGTAGCGACGCAGGCGAACGAGGACTTACGAGAAGTCGTTGGCCTCTACTCGGGGAAGGATACCGCCGGCGGTCAGGAAGGCTTCCGAGTCCCCGGCCCCCTCCCAAACGAGAGGCGAAGTTCCCTACTGGTCGGCTTTCTGACGTCCGGCTTGGACAAATCCCACGGCAATGGTCCCGGCTGCACCCGTCCGCGAGTGGCCCAGATGGCCTCCATCGTGGTTAGTTTGGGGGTACGCGCACTGCCCGTCTGACGCTGATCTCGGCGCATCCCATCACTCCTCTCGCTCAAAGCTGCCGGCTATGCGCGAAACCCTGCGTCCTGTTTCGTTTGTGTTTGCCGAGCCGTCAGACCGGAGGCGTTTTGTCCTAGCCGCGGCTACGCGTGGTGTACGTGCGTATGTGATTGAGGAGCGTGTGTTCGTCCCGTTGACTGAACTTTAGTTCAGCCCGAGGCGGTCGCCGGACTACTACGCCTGGGGCGATCCGGTAGCCGCGGTGGATCATCGCGTTGATGGCGGCGAGAACTCCTTCTGTCCCGTAGAAGACGAGACTGCGTGACCGCGACCGAGCGGTACCGGGTGTAACCCAGTTACCGTCGAGGTATCCACGGAGGAACGGGGCGATGAACTCCGTTGGCAGATCGTCCAGTACAGCGGGATCGTCCCCATGTACCTCCGAGGGAACGCCCCACCGTAAGAGCGCATCGCAGAGATTTCTGTCGCGGACGTACAGTTCCCAGCCGAGGAGGCTGCTCCGGCAGAGTTCGTGTCGCACCTGCGGTGTCGCAAGATCCGCCATGAGGACATGCATGTACTCATGCGACCGGTGACCCAGCGTCACGATGAGCGCCGAGGACCCACCTTGTCCGCAGAGTCGGCCTGCGGCAGTGAGAAAACCCACCCAGTATACCTGGACATCCGCCGGGGAAAGTCCCGAACCGATGGCGACATGGTTTACTAGGTGGGCGGGGTCTGACAACCGCACGTCGGCTACGGGAGCGAGCATCTGCTCGACCACCTTGAGCGGGGCGCCGCAGGCTTCCGCGATCTCGGATGCGGTCTTGCCTTTCCGGGCCGCGGCCCGAATCCGCGCGCTCCGCTCCCGGACTTCCAACAGGGTCGGGTTGACGCGCCTGTGGATATTCACGAAGCGACTACATCGCCTGATGAGTCAGCGGGGTCTTGCTCGCTGGGGGCCGGTGAATGTTCCGGGGGCGATTCGGGTGATGCACCCGATTCGGACTCTAGGACATTCTTACGGGAATGCTTGCGTGCCAGTTTGGCATCGCGCTTTGCTTGCTGTTTCAGTTCACGTGCACGTTTCGCGGCATTATAGTTTGGACGCCTCAAACATCACGCTCCCTCTTCCCACTAGAGCCAAGTATATCATTTTATCAGGTGTTGCCGGTACCGCGTCAACATAGTATCGGCTTTTTGGAGCGGCATCGGCACAACTGGCGCCGGTGTGGGCCGGTGCCGCGCCGGTCCAGGCCGAGGGGGTTTGCACGGGACCTGGGCTACTCAATTCGGGCCAAATCGCAATATTGTACGCGAACCTCCCGCATCGCCTTGATGACCTCGGATGCGAAGGTGGCGCTGGCAAGGCCAGACTATCGGCCAGTTCGTGGGCTTCGCCGACATCAGGATAGCCTGAGTTTCAATCGCACTGTTCTGTAAGTTTCACAGCAACCTGACAAGGACTCGCGCCGCCCGATTGCGGGGCTGACACCTCTCAGCCGGGGCTCTCACTCTTTCGCTCTGCGCGGCCGTGGTTTAGGTATTAGAGCACGATCATCACAACGGTCCGCGGAGGGAAGCAGATGTCGAAGCCGGCGATGATCCACAAGATGATCCCGAGCGTGGTGCGGATCCGCCACCAAATCAAACGGCTCAACTGCGCCTACATGGGTGCGGAGGACAAACGGGAAACCGTCGCCGTTCTGCAGGCGTGCGTAAGCGAACTCGCTGTGGCTCACTCGCTGCTGCCGTCCGGGCTGCAGCGTAAGAGCTGGGTTCTTTCGATCGAGCGCCACGTGGCGTGAGCGGACAGCGGCGCATCCTGGGCTTGCGGCCCCGTCGTCGAGAGTGGTTTCCTGAATGATCCGCGCGAGAATTGCGGTAGGCGGGGTCGTGATCGCCGCCGTCACTCTGGCCGCCGCCTGGCTGCATCCTCTCGAGCCGGAGCAGAACACGGCGGGCCCACCCATCGAGGCGCAGGGCATTCTCGTCTCCGTAGACTCCGATGCGGAGACCTTTGTCATCGCCGGAGGGGCTGGAACGCAGGAGTTCTACGTGACGCCGGATACCATCATCGAACTTGGGAGGACCGAGCGGATTCAGTTCCGCGATCTCGCGAACTTCATCGGCACTGCCAGCCTTGTCCTGTCAGCGGATACGGGCGCGCGCCAAGACGCGAATCGGGTGACCCTGCTCGTCATGCCCTTCAGGGACACGGTGCCGGCTCGCGGGCGCAATGACTCGCGGTAGGCTGTTGAAGGCAAGCCCAAAGCGATCGGGGTGACCGACCAACAGCGCCCTCTACTCCCTCTATTAAATCGACAACCTCAGCCCGCTTGGGAATGCCGGAGCCGCGCGGGTCGTTAGTTTCGCCGGTGAGACTTTCGATCATCGACCAGTCGCCGGTCTCCTCGGGCTCCACGCCGGCGGATGCGCTGCGCAACACGATCGACCTCGCGCGGCACGCCGACGCGTTCGGCTACGAACGGTATTGGATCGCCGAGCACCACGCCACGCCCGGGTTTGCGAGCCCCGCGCCGGAGGTACTGATCTCGCGCGTTGCGGCGGAGACCGCGGGCATCCGGGTTGGGACCGGCGGCGTCCTGCTGTCCCACTACAGCCCGTTGAAAGTCGCCGAGGTCTTCCGGGTGCTGCACGCCCTGTACCCCGGGCGCATCGACCTGGGCATCGGCCGCGCGCCGGGCAGCACGCCGCTCGAGGCGTACGCTCTGCGTCGCGATCGGAGCCGGCAGGAGTGGGTGGACGATTTTCCGGATCAACTCCTGGAGCTCCTCGCCTTTCTCCGGAAGGCATTCCCGCCAGCGCACCCCTTCGGGCGGATCCTGGTCACGCCGGAAATGCCGGGAAGCCCGGACGTGTGGCTTCTCGGCTCGAGCATGTGGAGCGCACGGGCCGCCTCGGAGATCGCGCTCCCCTACGCTTTCGCACATTTCATCAACCCTGAACCGACGCGCGACGCGGTGGAATACTATCGGACGCACGTAGACGAACGGGCGCGCCGGACGATTCTTGCACTCGGGGTGATCTGCGCGGAGACGGAGGCGGAAGCGCTGCGGCAGGCCGCGCCGGTGCGGCTGCGGCGCTACCTCCGCGCGCAGGGCGTCGAGCCCGGCCCGATCCCATCGGTCGAAGATGCGCTCGCCGAGTTGGGTCCGGGTCCCGATCCGATGCCGCCCGAGCGGGCCGAATGGCCGCGGTATGTCGTCGGGTCAGCCGAGCAGGTGCGCGACCAGCTCGCCGGTATCGCCGAAGCCCTTCAAGTAGACGAACTCATGATCCTCACGATCGTGCACGATCACCGCGTCCGCGTGCGGTCGTACGAGCTGCTGGCTGACGCCTGTCGCCTGACGCCGCGCGGAACCACGTCGCCCAGGTAGCGCTCAGAGCGTCCGGCCGGCCGCCACGGCAGGGCGCGCCGGTAGCGCAGCCCAGGCCGGCGCGGTGACATACGACCGGTCCAGCGTCGAGATGGACCGGCACCCGAGGAGCTTGAGGCTCCGGACGAGGTCGGCCTTGAGAATCTCGATCGCCCGCACCACCCCCGCTTCGCCGGCGGCGCCGAGCCCGTAGGCGTACGCACGGCCGATAAGCACGGCCTTCGCGCCGAGGCAGATCGCCTTGATCACGTCGGTGCCGCGGCGGATCCCGCCGTCGAGCAGCACTTCCACGCGGCCGTTCACGGCCTCGACCACCTCGGGCAGCGCGCGCAGCGTGGCCGGCGACGATTCGAGTTGCCGGCCGCCGTGGTTGGACACGACCACCCCCGCCGCGCCGGCGTCGACGGCGCGGCGCGCGTCCTCCGCGGTCAGCACGCCTTTGAACACGATTGGACCGGGCCACGCCTCGCGGATCCAGGACATGTCGTCCCAGCTGAACGAGGTCCGGATCAGGCTGCCGACCTCGCGCAGCTTCATCGGACCGACGCCCGGCGTAACGATGTTGGGCATCGGATGCACCCCGCCGTCCAGCAGGAAGTCGATGAGCCAGCCGGGATGCGCGAGGATCTCGGGGAGGTAGGGAATCTTCGCAAACGGATTGTCGCCGAGGAGCAGAGACGTGTGGTTGTGGTGGTCCCGTTCCCGCATGCCGATCACGTACGTGTCGATCGTGATCACGAGGACGGAGTAGCCCACCGCCCGGGCGCGCGTCAGCGCGTCGATAGCCGCCTCCTTGCCCCCGGTCAGATACAACTGGAACCAGGCAGGGCCGCGCGTGGCGGCCTTTACGTCTTCGAGCCGGTGGCCCGACGCCGTGGAGAGAATGTACGCCATCCCGGCTGCGCCCGCAGCGTGCGCGGCGGCGACCTCGCCCCGCGGATGGAACATGCGGCAGTAGCCCACCGGCGCGAGAAGAATCGGCAGCGCGAGGTCCTGACCGAGCACGCGCGCCCGGAGGTCGACTTCGGGGACGGCGGTGCCGTGCCGCGGCCGGAAGGTCACCTCCTCGAACGCGCGGCGGTTCTCGCGGAGCGTCACCTCGTCCTCGGCCCCGCCGTCGACGTAGTCGAAGATCGGCTTCGGCAGCCGCCGCCGCGCCATAAGGCGCAGGTCGGCGATGTTGACGGCGCCGGACACCTTCGGCATTGTTGCGCCCCCCGGATCGTGCGGGCGGCCGCTCAGCGGCCCGCCGTGATTTCCGCCTGAATGACGCGCCACGCCTCACGGGCTTCGTCGATGGAGCCTTCGTCCTCGATCGTGGAGACGTCCCCGGGATCCCGGCCCAGGATCACCGCCTTGAGTACGCGGCGCATGATTTTGCCGCTCCGGGTCTTCGGCACCACGCTCACGAAGTTGAGTTCGCCGATCACGGCGATCGGACCGAACTCCCGGCGCACCGTGGCAACCAACTCGTCTTTGAGGCGCGGGGACGGTTCCTGCCCCAACTTCAACACGACGAACGCGCTGATCACTTCCCCCCGCACCTCGTCGGGCCGGCCGGTGACCGCGGCCTCCGTGACGGCGGCGTGCTTCAGCAGCGCCGTCTCCACCTCGATCGTGCCGATCCGGTGAGCCGCAATCGAGATGATCTCATCCGCGCGTCCCGCAAACCAGACGTACCCATCCTCGTCGAGGTGGGCGGAGTCACCGGTGTAGTAGACGCGCCGCCCGGGAATGCGCTCCCAGTAGTCGCGGGCGTAGCGAGCCGGGTCCCCCCAGAGCGTTTGGATCAGGCCGGGGAACGGCCGCCCGATGACGAGGATCCCCTTTTCGCCGGCCGCGCAGCGCTGGCCGTCCGGGGTCACGACGGCGGCGTCGATGCCCGGCAGGGGCACGCCGCCGGACCCTGGTTTGATCGGCAGCAGTCCGAGCCCGAACGGGTTCCCGACGATCGGCCCGGCGGTCTCCGTCTGCCACATGTGGTCGATGACGGGAATGCGATCGCCCAACATCGTCTTCTGCAGCCACTCCCACGCCGGCGCGTTAAGCGGCTCGCCCGCGCAGAAGAGCCGCTCGAGCGAGTCGAGCCGGACTCCCTTGGCGGGCTCGTCGCCGTAGCGCATCAATTGCCGGACCGCGGTCGGCGACGTGAAGACACTCGTCACGCCGAGCTCCTCGATCACCTTCCAGAACACGTCCGGCCCGGGATGGTCGAGCGCGCCCTCGTAAGCGACGGTGGTGCAGCCGACCAGCAACGGAGCGTAGACGATGTAGGAATGCCCGACGACCCAGCCGATGTCGGACGTCGACCACCAGATGTCGCTCGGCCGGAGATCGTACACCCACCGTGCCATGCTGTAGACGTGGACGGCGTATGGCCCGTGCATATGCACGGTGAGCTTCGGCGTCGCGGTCGTCCCGGAGGTCGCGAGAATGTAGGCGGGCTCGTTCGCTTCCATCGCGACGGCACCGCCCGCGTGCCCGCGGCCACGCTCGAGGAACTCCGCCCAGTCGATATCGCGGTGTTCTGCACGGCCCGCGCCTGCTCCGCCGCCTCGCCGCAGCACCACGACACGCTCGACCGTGTTACACCCGTCGTCTACCGCCGCGTCCACGATCGCTTTGAGCGGGACGTCGCGGCCCTTCCGGAATACGACGTCTGCCGCGAAGACAAGACGAGACGCGCTTGCCTTGATCCGGTCCCGAAGCGCCCCGGCGCCGAACCCCGCGTAGACGACGGAGTGGATCGCTCCGATCCGCACCGCGGCCAGCATCGTGATGATCGCCTCGGGACAGGTCGGCATGTAGATCGTCAGCCGGTCGCCCTTCCCGATGCCCATCCCGCGCAGGGCGGAGGCCGCGCGCTCGACCTCATGGAGCAGTTGCGCGTAGGTGAAAACGCGTCGGTCCCCCCGCTCGTTGACGTAGACGAGCGCGGCGACCCCGCCGCGGCCGTTCGCGACGTGGTGATCGAGGCAGTTCGCGGCGAGGTTCGTCTGGGCGCCGATGAACCAGCGGAAGTTGGGATACTGCCATTCGAAGACCCGGTCCCACGTGCGGATCCACGGCAGCGCGCGCGCGGCCCGGTCCCAAAACCGCTCAGGATCCTCGAGCGCCTCGCGCTGCCACCGTCTGACGATCGGATTGACGACTTCCACACGACCAACCTACCACGCTAGCGCGCCCCGACCCTCCCCTCATCGGTGCCCAGACGCCTCAGCATCGCCTCGCGGGCCCGCGCCTCAAACGCATCCGGCAGCGGCGCCAGTTCCGTCCCCGGGAACCGGCGGCTCAGCGCTTCCCGGATGAGTCGGTCCGCGAACGCGGGGTTTTTCGGCAGCAGCGGACCGTGCAGGTACGTGCCGTAGACGCGGCCGGAGACCGCGCCTTCCGTCTTGTCGGTGCCGTTGTTACCGAATCCGACCACCACGCGGCCGAGCGGCTTGGCGCCCGGGCCGAGGAACGTGCGGCCGCCGTGGTTCTCGAAGCCGACAAGCGGCGGTTCACCCCCGCCCGGCTCGATCACGAGGTTGCCGATCAACCGCGGCGCGGCCGGTCCCGCATGTTCCGTCCACAGGTCAAGCAGCCCGAGTCCCGGCAGATCGGCGCCCTCAGCAGGCCGGTAGTAGCGCCCGATCAGCTGATACCCGCCGCAAACGGCGAGGACCACGGCTCCATCGGCGGCGGCGGCCTCGAGGGGCGCACGCTTCGAGCCGACCAGATCGCCCACCGCGATCCGCTGCTGCCGGTCCTCACCGCCGCCCACAAAGAAGAGGTCCGCGTCGTCGGGCCGGATCTCATCGTTCAACCCGGCGGCTTTGACCGTCACCTCGATGCCGCGGCGCCGCGCGCGATCGACGAGCACCATAATGTTACCCCGGTCGCCGTAGAGATTCAGCAGGTCTGGGTAGAGGTGACAGATGCGCAGGACCCGCATCACTCCCAGAACCTCCCAACCACACCGCGCCGCTCCAACACGGCGCGAATTGCCAGCATCGCCGTATACGTCGGCAGGATGAACAGACGGCCCGACGTCGCCCGGGCGAGCGCACGGTCGATCGCCGCGTCGAAAGACTTTTCGACCTCGATGGCCGCCGGGGCGACGCCCGCGTATTCGAGGCGCACTGCCATATCCTCGGCTCGCAGGCCCGACACGACCACGTGCGCCGCGCGTCTCACCAGCAT
Organism: bacterium; assembly: GCA_035280345.1. Classification (GTDB taxonomy): domain Bacteria; phylum Sysuimicrobiota; class Sysuimicrobiia; order Sysuimicrobiales; family Segetimicrobiaceae; genus DASSJF01. The sequence goes on from DATEGA010000290.1 coordinate 13,349, forward strand.
CTCGAAGTCGACATCCCACAGCCACGACACGTCGCGGCCGTCGGCGATCAAATCGTTGATCGCGATCAGGACGACCGGCAGCGGTCCCCCGGCGAGCACCGTGCGCAGCACCTCGTTGAAGCCCGCCGGATTCTTGACCAGTAGGATCTGCACCTCGCGTCCGTCGAGCGTCATCCGCTCGGCCCGGCCGAAGGCCGGCAGGAACGAGCCGACCGCCTCCGCGGCGCGGCCCACCGGGACCTGCAGCTGCAGTGAGGCGCCGACCGCGGCGAGAATGTTGTACACGTTGTAGAGCCCGGGAAGGCGGGTCCGTACCATCGCGCGGCCCGCCGGCCCAGCGTCGACGGTGAAGGCCGCGCCGTCGGGACCGTCGAGCGCGATGGCACGGGCAACAAGGTCCGGATCCGGCCGCGCGACGCCGCAGGTAGGACAGCGGTACCGGCCCATGTGGCCGAAGTACGTCACCGCGTACACGTACGGCGTTCCGCACCGATAGCAGTACCGCGCCTCCGCCGTGTGCTCCAGCGCGGGCAGCGCGTGGCGGTCATCGTCGAGGCCGTATGTGACGAGTGTACCCGGCATCTCCCGGACCGCGTCGTATACGAGCGGGTCGTCCGCGTTCGCCACGCGCACGAACTCCGGTGACAAGCGCGCGCCCACGGCGCGCCACAGCCCGGAGATGTAGTCGATCTCGCCGTAGCGGTCGAGCTGGTCGCGAAAGAGATTGGTGAATACCGCGACCCGTGGCGCCAGCGCCGGCACGACGCGGGGCACCGTCGCTTCGTCCACCTCGAAGATCCCGAGGTCGCCCGCCGGCGCGCCGAGCAGGTCGGCGTGCTCGACGAGCGCCGACGCAATGCCGGCCGCCAGGTTCGCGCCGGCGCGGTTATGCACCACGCGGCGGCCTTCCGCGCGCATGATGTGAGCGATCAGGTGGGCCGTCGTGGTCTTCCCGTTGGTACCCGCGACGAGCACCGTGCCGCCGCGCAGCCGTCTGGCGAGCAGGCCCACGAGGTTGGGCTCCACCGCGCGGGCGACCCGTCCGGGCATCGTGGTGCCGCCGCCGCGGCCCAACACGCGGCTCAGCGTCGCGGCCGTCTTACCGAGCGCGATCGCGGTGGTGAGGCGTACGTTGAGCGACACGAAGAAGGGCGCTTAGTACCGGCGCGCCCCCAGATACCGGCTGCGGTAGTATGGTTCGCTCAACGACGACACCATAACGCCTCGGGACGCCGACGCGTGGATAAAGCGCCCGGCGCCGAGATAGATGCCGACGTGGGACGGGCCGCTGGTATACGTATGGAAAAACACGAGGTCGCCGGGGCCGAGCAGCGCAAGCGGCACGGCGGTGCCCGCCCGAAACTGCGCGACCGACGAGTGCGGCACGATCACACCGAACGTCGTGAACACGCGAACAACGAGCCCCGAGCAGTCGAATCCGCGCTGGCCCAGGCCGGACCATTGGTAGGGCCGGCCGAGATAGCGGAGTGCGCCGCGCGCGACGTTGGCGGCGAACGCGGCGCCTCGGGACGGCAGCAGTGAGAGACGCACTCGCGACAGCAGCGGCAGCGCCGGCGGTCCCCAGGCCGCGCTCGCCGCCGGCGCGCCGGCTGTGATCGCTGCGGGACCTGCAACCGCCGCGGACGCGGCTCGGGCGGAGGTGACCACCGAAAGAAAAGCCAGAAGCAGAACGCAGGAACCAAATCCGCCCGGCCGCTTCACGCCGCCCTATTCGGGTCATGCGCGCCGCCCCCCTGCTCTGTGAGGCGCGCGGACTCGAACGCAAACCACATGGGAATAACACGAGTAGAATGCGGCGGCGTGTCTTCTCACGCTGCTTGAAGGGCACACCACGGGTCGAGTAGAATCAGCGCGACTAGGATCGCAAGCGGAGGTCCTACATGATCACGATGAAGGTGAAGACGGTCGCGATGGATCAGCAGATGAACCCGGTGGTCCTGCTGGTCGATCAGGCCGAAACGCTCGCGCTGCCGATCTGGATCGGCGGCTCGGAGGCCCAGTCGATCGCCTTCCAGCTTCAGGGCGTGCAGATGCCGCGGCCGATGACGCACGATCTCATCAAGCAGATGTTGCAGCATCTCACGGTCAGCATCAGCCGCATCGTGGTCACCGACATTCAGAACGGCACGTACTTCGCGGAGATCCACCTTCAGCGCAACGGCACAAACGTTGTGGTCGATTCCCGGCCGAGCGACGCGATCGCGATCGCGCTGCGGACATCCGCGCCGATCTTCGTCGAGGACAAGGTCGCCGCTACGGCGATCCAGCTGAAGAAAGCGTTCGACGAACATGAAGTGGAAGAGTTCAAGCGGTTCATCGAGAATGTCAAGCCCGCGGATTTCGCGAAAAAGCTCAAAGAGTCGTAGCCCGGCCTTGGTCCTTGTTCGCCTTCACGCCGTCGACCGGACGGCCCGCTCCGGGTTCTCCGCGCCGCCGAAAAATCTCCGGTAGCTGATCGCCTGCGCGATCGCGCGGCCGATCCCTCGGCCCGACCCCGTGCCGAGCGCCGCACGCCCCCGCAACCGGCTCATGATCCGGCGGCGCCGAAGGCCGCGAGAAACGCGCGCGAGGCGTGCTCGACATCACGCGAGACACCCGGCCAGTCGGCGAGTACCCGCTCGCGGGCACGGGCGATCTCAGGCAGCCGCGCCGCGGCCGACGCCGGGACGGCGTCTTCGTCGAGAATCTGGACCCGGCCGTCCGGGGTCACGAGGACGTCGACCTCGAGATCCTCCCACTCCAGCCGGTCGCCGCCGAGCGTGACGGGCCCGCTGAGATTGAAGTAGTATGCGAGCGTCCCGCCCGACGGCGCGATCCAGTGGTAGACGTTGTAGGGCCGGTCCGCCCAGTAGTAGGCGAGGGTCAGCGTGCCTGCCGGCAGCACGAGATCGGCCACCTTGCCTTGCCCCGGCAGCCGGTACAGCAGAACGGCGTGACCCCGATGGGCCTGCACCGCTTCGCACGGGTACGTCCGTACGCTGCCGTCGAGCCGGCGCTTGACTTCGAGGACGTTCACGTGCTCCTCTTGGGCACGCGCGGTCCCACGAGCGTCTCGACGTCAAGTTGGGACCCGCCCGTCCCACCGTCCGCGCGCGACCGCTCCCACACCCCGCGCAGCGCCTCCGAGTCGAGAGCATCAACGTAATGGCCGTCACGACCGGTCATCGGCTCGGCGCAGAGCAGCGCACGAATCACCGCCTCTTCCGTCACGTCGGCCGCGGCCTCGAAGAGCGGATTCAGGAGATCGTTTTCGTCGGATAGGTAAGGCGGGTAGGCACGCGCCGTGCTGAACGCGAGTGCGAAATCTCCGCTGTGGTGGCTGTACACAGACCCGGTGCGGGCGAGCCCCGCGGCGGCGCGGCGCGCCACCCGTGTCAGCTGCCGGGACGTCAGCGGCGCGTCGGTGGCCAGAATGACAATGACCGACCCACCGCGCCCCGAGTCAGCGATTTGGGTTGGAGCGACTGCGCCGTGCGGCGCGTCCTCCGTGAGAAGCGCCCCGACCGGACAGCCGTGGACCCGGAACGCCCGCCGGCGGCCGAAGTTCGCCAGCACGAGACCTCCGAGCGTCACGTCCCGGCCGAGAACCGCGGAGGGCCCTCGGCGCGAGGCGGAACCGATGCCGCCTTTGAAGCCGTAGCAGATCATACCCGTGCCGGCGCCGACGGCGCCCTCCTCTACCGGCGCGTCACTCGCCCGCTCGATCGCCTCGAGCACATGATGCGGCTGCACATGGCGTCCCTGGATATCGTTCAGGCGGGCGTCGCTGCACTCCCCGACAACGGGGTTACACGTCGGCCCTGTGCGTCCGATCTCCGGATGCCGGCGGATGAGATGGTCCGTCAGGCCGTCCGCGGCGTGCCACACGGACAAGGTGCTGGTGAGCGCGATGGGGCTCTCGAGACGGCCCAGTTCTTCCACCTGCGGGATGCCGAGCATCTTGCCAAAGCCGTTGATCACGTGGACTCCGGCCGCGCACTTGTCGCGGTACGCATCTGCGCCCGGCACGATCACCGTCACGCCGGTTCGCACCGGCCCCTTACCGGGGACCAGCGGCCCGTCGCCCGACACGAGCGTCACGTGTCCCACACAAATCGGAGCGACGTCGGTCAGCGAGTTCTTGCGCCCCCGTGCCGCAAGTACGTCCGTCACGGCGTCAACCCCCACCTCGTGGAACCACGCACACAACGTTCACCCCACGCAGTGTGCGCGGGTGTTTTCCCGATCCCGCGCTGTGCCAATTGTACGGAAAAGGGGCCGGCATAAGCGCCTGGAACCTAGTGACGTATGGAACGCGCAGCCCCCGAGGTGACCGTTGCCGACCTGTGCTACCTAACCGCCGCCGAGCTCGGACGCCGGATCGAGCAGCGGACACTTTCCCCGGTCGAACTCGTCACCGCGGTGCTCGGCCGGATCGGGCGATACAACGAGACGCTCCACAGTTACATCACCGTCTGCGCGGAGCAGGCGATGCGCGAGGCGCGCGACGCTGAGCGCGAGATCGCCGCGGGCCGCCGCCGCGGACCGCTGCACGGCGTGCCGATCGCACACAAAGACATTGTCTTCACGCGCGGCGTCCGGACGACGTGCCACTCGCGGACGTTGCAGGACTTTGTGCCGGACGCCGACGCGACCGTGGTCGGCCGGCTCCGCGACGCCGGCATGATCCTCATCGGGAAAACCAATACGAGCGAGTTCGCGACCGGCGGCACCGACCTGTTCGGCGTACCCCGAAACCCGTGGGACCTGTCGCGACACACCAGCGGATCGAGCGGCGGCTCGGGCAACGCCGTCGCCGCGGGATTGGCGATTGCCGCGACCGGCTCGGACACCGGCGGGTCCATCCGCGGACCGGCGAGCTTCTGCGGCGTCGTCGGGCTCAAACCGACCTACGGCCGGGTGAGCCGTCACGGCGTGTTTCCCTTGAGTTGGAGCATGGACCACGTCGGCCCCCTGACCCGAACCGTCCGGGATTGCGCGCTGCTTTTGCGGGCGATGGCAGGCCCCGACCCGGACGACCCAACCGCCTCAGACCGGGCTGTCCCCGACTATGCCGCGGAGATTGGCGCGGGCGTTCGCGGTCTCAAGATCGGCGTGCCGGCGCAGTACTTCTTCGATCGGCTCGAGCCGGACGTGGATCGCCTCGTGCGCGCGGCGGTTGTGCAATTCGAAGAGTTAGGGGCCAGGCTCGAACCGGTGGATCTGCCGCGCGCGCCGGACACCGATGCGGCCGGCCGCATCCTGATCACCGGCGAAGCCTTCGGTGTACACGCCCCCCGGCTGCGCCGCCAGTGGACCGACTACGGACGGCGGGCGCGCACGCGCATCGCCGGCGGCATCTGCTATACGGCCGCGGAGTATCAGCAGGCCGCGCAGATTCGCGCGCTGTGGTGCCGTGATCTGACGCGCGCGCTCGAGCGCGTCGACGCCATCGTCACTCCAGTCATGCCCTGCGCCGCGATCACGCTCGAGGCCGACGCGGCCGGCGCGCCGCCCGACATCGGCCGGTTCACGATCCCGTTCAATTTGACGGGACATCCTGCCATGAGCATGCCCTGCGGGTTCGCTACGGGCGGACTGCCGGTGGGCATGCAGCTGATCGCCAAAGCATTCGACGAGCAGATGCTGTTCCGCGTCGGCCACGCCTATGAGCGGCACACGGAATGGCACACGCGCCGTCCCCCCTTGGAGGCCGCCGCATGACGTCGTTCACCCGCGATTGGCTCGCGACCGAGGCGCAGCGGCAGGGCCTGTCTCTCGACGACGCCGACGTGGAAGCGATCTACGAGCGCGTGGCCATGACCAAAGCGCAACTGGAGCGCATCCGTCCCGGCGACGTCGAGGGTCTCGAACCCGTTTACCGATTCGTTCCGCCGGACGACGCGTAGACGGCAACTGCCGTTCGCATTTTCTTCTGCTGGAAATCGGGGAAGGGCGGCGGCTACGTCGAGGACAGTCCCCGCCGGTCGTAAGTGTACACTTTCCCGTTGGCGCGCAGCTTCACGGGATTGCGCCAGAGGGCGTAGACGGCCTTCAAGAAGAGTCCGGTGCGCTTCGGCTCGAGCTTGCGGTCCTCGTCCTGATGCACGAGCAGCAGATCCCGGCCGCAGGACGAGGGGTCGACCTCGATCCGCGGCTCGCCCTTGTACAGCTTCTGATTGATCAGCATTTCCTTGACCTTGACCAGGTCGTAGCTCTTCTGCTTCTCCTTCGGGTCGTAGACGAAGATGTCGAGCCGCCGGACGAGATCTTCCGTGAGCGTCTCGTCGATGAGGCTGACGTCCTCGTGGTAGCGCCGCATCTGCAACGCGGCGTCGAAGCCGTCGTCGTCGCGGATCGACTTGAACAGCGTGTAGCCGATCGTGTACGGCGCCGGCCGGTTGCAGAGGTGCACGGAAATGCTGGCCCACTCCTGCGCGGTCAGCAGGCGCGTCAGCAGCTCGGCCTCCACGAACGTCGCCCAGCCCTCGTTGATGATGTGTGTCCGCTGGATCAGGTCGAAGTACTCGGCCTCCTCGCGGATCGCCTCGAGGATCGTGCGCTCGAAATCTTCGAGCGGCGCTTTCTCTTCGAGGTAGTAGATCAGGCGGCGCCGGCGTTCTTTGGGGCTGCGCTCAAAGGCGTTGACGGACGTCGCCACCGTGAGGAGCGCGTCCAGCAGCTTCTCGACGCGGTCGCGCCCGTACTGGTGCTCGTACGACCGGATCAGCCGCGCGTGGCGCTCGGCCTCGTTCAGCATGTTCTTGTTGGACTTCTGGTACCAGTGGTTGTTCGCGAAGAAATCGGCGTGCCCGAAAACGTGCGCGATCACGAGCACGTTCTCGAGGTAGGTGTTCGTGCTGCGCAGAAACGCATGCGACGGCACCGTGTTCAACACCAGCTCGAGGATGGTGAACACTTCTTTGTTCTGTTGAGTCACGAGCTCTTTGTAGACGCCGCCCCAGTACCAGTGCAGGAACCGGTTCGGGAGCCCCATGCTCGCCACTTCGGCGATCTCGTCGCTGTCGGTGAGCTGGAAGACGACCGGGTCGAACGCCAGGCCCCGGTCGTGGGCCAGCGTCTCCAGGCGCCCGATCACGCCTTCGTACTGGGTGAGCGACGGCTGCTGCAGCCCCACGGTTCAATCCCTCCGCGCCGCGGCGGCCGCCGGCCGGCGCGCCGCCCGGGTCTCGAAGAAGCCGAGAAAGTCGCGCATGGCCGAGCGGATGGTCTCGAGGTCGACGAGGTTGGCGAACATCGCGCCCTCGCGGGTGCGGACCGCCTCCTGGACGAACTCGCTGAAGCCGCCGATCCCGCGTCCGCCCGGGTTCACGTGGCCGTAGCAGACGAGGTCGAACCCGCCGAGCGCCTCGTCGAACCGCTTCTTCGCCAGGTCGAAGTCGCCGGAGCTGGTCTCGCCGTCCGTGAACATGAAGAGGAACTTGTCGTACTCGGTGACGCCGTCGAGCAGGCTGATCGCCTTCTCGAAGCCGGTGCTGATGTGCGTGCCGCCACTCGACTCGACGCAGAAGAACTCGTCGCGGGTCTTCTCCTCCGCCACGTCCTGGAACACGACGTACCGCCGGAGGTTCGTCGGGTACCGCTTCTCGAGATAATGCCACAGAATGAAGATCGTCTTGCGTACCAGCGCGAGGTACTCGCCGCGCATCGAGCCGGAGATGTCGAGCACGTACACTTCAACCGATCGGTTGTTCTGGAATGTCGTCGGGTCCTCGATGAAGTACCAGGCGTCCTGCCGCACGTCGACATCGTAGTCGAGCCGGCCCGACTCGCGCGTGTTGCGCAGCAGGCTCTGCAGCATGGTCTCTTCGAGGTTGAGGTCGGCGCGCAGCCCGATCCGGTCGAGGTCGTCCAGCTCGACCTGCTCCTGGGCCTCGACCTCGCCCGCGCGCCCCGGATCATGGAACGAGGGCAGGCGCAGGTCGTCGAGCAGCACCTCCTGCGCGAGGCGGACAAACTCGTCGAAATCGAGCTCGACCTGCAGTTCCTTGCCGTGATGGTCGCCGCCGAGGAGCCCACCAAGGGCCTGGACCTGATCGCCGCCCTGCCCCGCCCCCGCACCCTGGCCGCCGGCTCCGCCGGAGCCGCTCCCCTGCGCAAGGAACTGGGTCTCCTCCCCGAACTTCAGCGTCGGCAGGTCGAGGGTCGCGATCTGTGTTTTGACCTTGCCGTCGAGGATCAGCTCTTTCTGCTGGATCAGCTCGTTCAGGTTCTGCTTGAGATACTCCCGCAGCAACTGATCGTGCTTGTACTGAGCGATTCGTCCGCGATGGATGCGCATGGCCTGCCTCGAGACCGGCCCGCTAGAAGCTCCGGCCGATGGTCCGGAAGAGGGAGCGCGCGCAGGACTCGCAGTAGCCGTGCTCCTCGATCGCGCTGTGCTGCAGCACGTCCAGCAGCTCGCGGCTCTTCGCGTCCATCTCCTCGGTTTTCTCGTAGAGACGCAGGCAGTTCTTGATCTTGTTGAAGACGATTTCGTTGATTGCGCCGCGTAGGTGCTCGTTGTCCTTGTAGGACATCTTGCGCAGCTCGTCGCGGCGCTCCAGCAGCACGTTTTCAAACGCGACCCGGCCCTGGCGGCTGATCTGCCGCTTTTGCACGAGGATGCCCTCGACCTCGTCGAGCAGCTCCTTGTCGCTGTCGGCGAGCGTCTCCCCGAGCACGCTGCGCGATGCCGCGTCCAGATAGTTGAGGTACAGGTTCTGGCCGTAGTCGTAAAAGTGCGTCGGGACGATGTTCTCGACGAGCTGCTCGACCTTCTTGTTGATGAATTCGACCTTGGTCTCCTCAAACGTCTTGAGGAGGTCCTTTTGATTCAGATCCTTGATCGACTGGTGGGCGAACGTCGCCTCGACCGCCTCAGTGATCACCTCGAGGTCGAGGCAGGTGCGCGCCGCCGTGTAGCCGAGGGAGAAGGTGTCCTCGAAGAACCGCGGCGACAGCCCCCGGAGACCCTGGGACTCAGCCCGGGTCTTGATCGCGTAGGTCGCGGCCAGCTCGTAGACGTCCTGGGGCACGTGCTTACTTTCCCGGCGCACGCGGTTGGCCCGTTCGACAAGGTCGCGGTAGATCTGCATCTCGCCGGTCGTGTCGACGTTGTACGGGTAGTCGACCTTGTGGATCCGGCCCCGCAGCGGCTCCATGATGTCCTCGGACAGGAACACGTTGTACTCCGGATAGTTCGTGTGTCCGATGACCACCATATCGACGTGGACCGTCGGGAAGTTCGCGAGGTCGATCCGCTTGGACTGGATCAACTCGAGCAGCAGCGACAGAAGCTGCCGGCGGCTCTTGAAGACCTCGGTCCAGTCCAGGATGCCGCGATTGGCCCAGATCACCTTGCCTTCGAAGTCGTAGGCCTCCGGGTCGTACGTCGATCCCCGCTCCTTTAGCATCGCGAAGTTGATGTTACCGACGAAATTCGTGATGTCTTCGCGCCGCAGGTCGGTCGGGGTATGCTTCGCCACCCCCACCTTGTCACGAGCTGAGATGTTAATACGCAGCACCGGAACCTGCGCCCAGCCGCCGGCCTTCGCGATGAGACGCTCGCACACCGGGCAGGGCACGGCCTCTTCGTGCCACTGAAGGTCTTGCTGCTGGCGCTCGTCGAGGGGGACGAGGTCGAACGGGTGCTGGTGGAACGGGCATCCGTCGACGGCGTACAACGCGCCGTCCGGCGTCTGCGAGTACTCCTCCAGCCGCCGCTTGATCTTGTCCACCGTCATCGATTTGCCCGAGCCCTGCGGGCCGACGAGGAGCAAAAGGCGCCGTTCCATGCTCATCGCGTATCCTTTAAAGAACGCGACGATGTCGTCGATCTGGTTGTCCATGCCGTAGATACCTTCGAACACCTTGGCCTTGCCGAAATAGTCGATCATGTCGGAAATGTAGTGCAGCGTGGTGCGGCCGAGACGCCGGTTGGTCTTGCTCTGCGCCACGTAGTCAGCTACGGTGCCGATCGGTTCCATATAATTCACCTGTTTGGCCGTCGTTGAATGATGAGGCCGGCGTCGGCTCTCGGATGCATCATGCTTTTCCCCTTGTATACCCCGTACGCTGTGCCGTGGATGGATGTTCGCACGCCACTGTGTAGTTGCACGACTGGTACCCGTTCCGGTGACCCTTTAGACGGCGCCGCGTACCCGTGAATGCGCGTGAACCCCTCGAGAAATGAAAGAAACCCGGCGCGAGGAGACCGGAAACTCTCCGCCCGGGTTCTTAATTCCGTTACATCACGCACTGCCATGCCGTCTGGTTGGTGTCGTCGCTCCGTCACGTGGCCGATCCCCCATTTCAAACGCCGAGTTCGGGGGCGGCATGCGATGTGCGCGCTGCGTCTACTGAACGGCAGTGCTCGTATGAACTTTTAACCGAGTATAGCCGCCTCGGGTAGGAGTGTCAATCAAAATCCCGCGCGCTGTAATGGGCCAATGATTCTGTCACCCCTTAACAGGCCAGTGATTCTGTCACCCTGGGAGGATGACCAGGGAGACGATCACTTTGACTCAGGAGGAGCACCACCGAGCTCATCTGTTGTCGCGTGTCCAGACCGGCGCGC
>DATEGA010000291.1:0-15234 GCA_035280345.1 bacterium
GTCCACGCGCTTCGCGAGATCGCGTGTCCACGTCGCGAAGTGATCGACCCACACCTCGACCGTGTAGCGGTACCGGCCGATTTGGGAGACGGTGAACTCACCGCGCCAGCGGTCGTTGTCGAACAGCGCGAGCGGCGCCTCGTTCCAGCGGCGGTCGCCCTCCCACCGGTAACGGAGGGCGCCGGCGAGGACGTCGTGGCCGTCGGCAAAAGCGTCGCACTCCACGACGACCGTGTCGCCGGCGGTGCGCTTGACGGGGAAGCGCCCGCCGTCGATCTGCGGCGTCACGGCCTCTATAGCGACTCGGGGCTTCGCCTCCATCTACTCACCTGTGCCGTCGTTGGGCGGGGCCGCGTCACCGCGGCGAGATGATCTCTTCCAGTCGCACGCCGTCGCCGCGCGTCGTGGCCACGGTGATGTGGTCGCCGCCGTGCAGCACGGTGTCGCCGCGGGGCACGAGCATCCGGGTGCCGCGCCGGAGTGCCACGACGAGGCTGTCGGGCGATACCGCAAGCGCGCTGAGCGGCCGGCCGACGATCGCCGACTCGGCCGGAATCGCGAAGTGCACGAGCCGCGTCCCCAGGTACACGCGCTCCGCTTCGGTGCCCCGGTCGACCTCGTCGAGAATCTCAGGGAAGCGCGGCGGATACAGATCGTACAGATACCGGTACATCGCGTCGATCAGGAAGTCCACCTCGCCGGCGGCCATCCAGGTGCGCTGCAGGTGGTCGAGGGACAAGAACACGTTCCGGCAGTGCTCGCGCGCCTCCAGCAGCACGCGCCGCCAGCGGGCGGCGTTGCGAAAGTCTTCGTCGAGGGCGCGGTACGCGTCGAGCAGCTGCTCCGCGCCCCGCCCGGCCTTGTCGCGAAAGTCGGTCGCGTAGTCCAGCTGCCGGAACGCCTCGCTCGGATCGTAGTCGTGGCGCTCCTCGCGCAGACGCTCGAGCGCGAAGCGCAGATAGGCGATGCGCGTGTCGAGCAGCCCTTCCGGCAGGCGTCCGAGCCCGACGAGCATCCGCGGGTCGAGCCGGTCTTCGGTCGCCGGGAAGCGCTCCGGATAGAACTGCAGCATCATCATCAGCGAGTCGGCGAGCATCAGCCCGAACAGGTAGGGCCGCTTGTTGAGCGCCTCGCTCGGCTGCCAGCCCCAGTTATCGGCCTGCTTCAAAAGGCGAAAGCCGACGGCCATGCGTTTTTCGATCGGAAACCGGTACAGCTGATACCCTTCGTCGGCGAGCACCGAGGCATGCACGCCGACCGGGGCGAGCAGGCCGAAGGCCCGCAGGATCCAGCCAAACAGCCCGACCATGTACTTGCCCGGCTCCCAGTAGATGAAAGGGTGGGCCCGAAAGATCTGCGGGACGGCGTCGACGCCGCCGTATTCGCCGGCGTACAGCGGCGGGTACTGGCCGTCCGAGCGAAGCAGCACCCGCGTCTCCGGCGCCCACGCCATCCCCTGGTGCTCCACCCGGGCCTGCGGCGGGCCCGGCAGCGTCTCGAGGTACTCGTCGGGCGTCGCGAACTTAACCGCGACCTGGGTCGATCCGAGCACCTGCCGCCACGAGGCCTGCAGCACGTCGAGCGCCACGTCGCCGAAGTCCATGAGCTCGAGGTCCTGGATGTACAGGATCAGGCCGCCGTCCGGCGCCGCGTCGATCGCCTCCCGAAGGAACCCGGCGTACTCCTCGATACCGCGGGATCGATCGATCGGAAAGTCGAGATACCGGTGCTCCTTGTACTCCGTATCGAAGACGTAGTACGCGCCCATCATGTAGCCCTGCGACCGCACTTCGTGCGGGTACATCCGCGTGACCGGCCGCCAGATTTCCTGCGACACGCGGAAGTGGCGCGGCAGCGCGACGAGCCGGCGCCCGATCAGGAACGGCCGGTGTACGTAGTCGTGCGATGGGTCGGACGCGGTGTACACGCCCTTCCGGTCGCTCAGGTGCGGGTGGATGATCGCGTCAATGCCGGCGTCCTCAAGGGCCGGCGCGAAGCGCGGGTGCACCGAGCACTCGGTGAAGAAGAAGACGCGGCGGCGCGGCTTCGGGGCGCCGACCACATCGTGCAACATCTCCTGGTTCAGGCGCAGTTCCTCGACGAGGTCCCCCGGTTCGAGCAGCGACGCGTGCGTGTGGTGCGCCGTGGTGTAGAGTGGATAGATCGTGCGGTCGCGGTAGGCACGGCGCAGCTCTTCGAACGTCCGCGGGAGTATCGTGCGCATCTGATGGAGCAGATCGTTCGAAATGTCGACCGTGACACGGACGTCCATCGCCTTGGCAAACGCGATGAGGTCGCGATAGATGTTGCGGCCCTCTTTGGCCCGCCGGCGCAAATAATTCTCGGGTGGGACGGCGTGTGCGATCCGCGCGTCCGGAACGGCACTCTGCAGGTGCGCCGGCAGATCCCAGAGCGGCTCGTGGGCATGAAACGCCAGAATAACGTAAACCGTCTTGGGCACGACTACATATTACCCCGGTTGGGGCGCGCGCGGGAGAGCGGGCGGTTCGGGCTAGTGCGGGACTATGATTTCGACCCGGGCGTGGCGTCCTCGACGACCCGGGCGACCAGTTCGTGGGGAAGATCTTGCGTGTCCCGCGCGCGTTCGCGATAGTACTCGATGACCCGCAGCGGCAGGCCGAGGGCATGGAGCAGACCCAACGAGGCTTCGAACTTGTCCCGATTCCAAAGGCCGGCGGGAGAGGTGTCTCGCCGCTCGGTCGTCTTTCCGCCGGACATCTGGCCCACCTCCGTGCCGGAGGGTGTCATGCCCAGCGCATCCCGCTCCTAGACTCCGCGGGGCGCAGCGGCCCCCGGCCGCGGCGCCCCGCTTGCTACATACTGTGAGGTCGATTCCGGTGACCCGACCGTGTGGTGCGGCTACCGCCGGCGCATCGCCCGCGCCGCCGCGAGTCCAACGACGCTCGCGACAAGACCAAGCCGTGCAGACCGCATCGCGGGATCGGGAGCCGCGCCGTCCGCCGGGGCAGCCCGCCGTGCCGGCCGACCCGCCTTACCCGTCCCCACGGCGGCCAGACCCAGCCGGTCGAGCGCCGCCTCACGCTGATACGTCACGATACGCTCGTTCGCCATCCACTCGTACATTTCAAAGTTCCACATATGCAGGACCCCTTTCATTGACCGCCGCGCAGATCCGGAAGGATCGCGGTGGTAGAGCTACGGCAGCAGCGCCGTCCAGGGCAGCAACCCGACCAGGCGCCCACGGTCCATCACCGGGAGCACATCGTGGCCGCCGGCGCGCATCAACATCCCCGCGTCCTCGAGCGACGCATCCTCTGAAATTGCCGGCACCGGCTCGACGATTCGCGCCACGGTCATGCGGTCGAGCACGTCGCGAAGCTCGTACACGTCGAGTGTCGTGACGTCCGATGGCGTGAGCCGCAATAGACCGGTCTCTCTGACCAGTCCGAGAAGACGGTCACCGTCGGACACCGGTAGCGCGCGGAGGCCGTGCTCGCGAAGAAGCCTGAGGGCCGTCGCCACGGTCGTGCGGGGTGTGATCACCGGTGACGCTACGGTGCTATTTCTGACGCTGGCAGTGCGGATATCGATCATGATCGTCCTCCCTTTCGGCGGTCTTCACGCATCGTATCTGGACCTAAGTGCCCGAACTATCCGCTTCGTACCGTGCAAATCTAGTCGGCCGCGATATCCTCCGGCACGAGTGTCTCACCGGCTGGGCCGGCCACGACCACCGGCGACTGCCGCTGCTCGTACGAGGGGTGCCGCGGGCTCATCAGCCGGGCGAACTCCCACTCCGTGAGGTCGCCCTGCTCGTACGCGTGCCAGATACGCTGAGTCCGATCGTACGCCGCGTCGGCGTAGCCCGAGGGCTCACCCCGCGGCGCCAGCAGCACCGCGACCCCGGCGATCACGGCCGCAACCAACGCCGCCGAGAGCACCGTGTCCCTGGCCCAACTTGAGCCGAACAGATAAGGCCACATTCTCCACTGCCTCCCTCAGGCCAGAAACCCACTTGCGCCGGCCTGACTAACCTGCTATATTCTTTTTGCAAGTCAGAGCATAGCATGGGACACCTAACTTGTCAAATATTAATAGAGGGTTATATTATGGCGAAGAGTCAGGTGGACCTGGGGCGACTAGCACCGGCGGCGTACGCCTTTGATTTCACCGGAGGACGGCTCTGCCTGGACTTCGTCAACACCGCGGGCGGGACGCGGCAGGCGCCCAAAGAGCACCTGAACACATACGCAGATCTGGTCTCATGGGGACGCCAGGCGGGCGTGCTCGATGAGCCCGACGCGCAGCGGTTAGCGCAACTTGCGAAGCGGCGGCCCGACGAGGCCGGCCGGACGCTCGCCGCGGCCGTGACCCTGCGCGAAGCGATGTTTCGGATCTTCTCCGGCGCGGCCGAGTGTCAACCGCAGCGGGATGACGACATGATGAACTTCAACACCGCGCTCAGCCGCGCGCTCGCTCACGTGCGGCTTCAGGCGACCCCGCAAGGCTGCGTGGACCTCTGGGGTGACGGCGAGGACGATCTGGACCGCATGCTGTGGCCGGCGTTGCGCTCCGCGATGGACGTCCTCACCTCGGAAGACGAGCGCACCCGCGTCCACAAGTGCGAGAACCCGACCTGCGACTGGCTATTCCTCGACACGAGCCGCAACCACAGCCGCCGCTGGTGCGACATGAAGAGCTGCGGCAACCGTGCGAAAGCGCGCCGGTACTACACGCGGCACAAGCACAAGGACGTGCGCGAATAACGCGCCGGGACGCGCCTAGAAGGTGAACGGCAGGGCGAACGTCGCGGCCGCGGCGTGGCGGTCCCGTCTCGGCAGATCGGGCCGGGTCCTGAACCAGCGGACGAGGTCGACCAGGTCGCGCACGATCGCTTCATAGTAGCGCCGGCCCTTGTCGCGGGTCGCATGCCGCGGCAGCCCGTTCGATCCCGTTTCGGAAAACGACGACGTCCAGTCCATGATCCCGGCCGGGCCGGACCCGAGCGTCGTATCCCGATAATGCCACCGATCGGCGCCGGGGAGCTTCATATAGCTCGGAATGTCGCCCGCAATACGGTCAACGCGAACCCCGTCGGGATTGATGTGCCAGTACAGCGACGTCTCCATTTCGCACGCGTGTGCGCATCCACCCACGGGCGACTCGCGCATCGCGTTCCAATCCTTCACCGCGAGCTGCCACCAACCGAGCGACATACAGGCGGCGTCGGTCTGCAGGCTAACCTGCCGCGCGGCCACCTCGACGAGCGGTGCGTTGGAGCCGTGCCCGTTGATCATGATGATGCGCTTGAACCCGTGATAGGCGACGGACCGGCCGATGTCGATCAAGAGCCGCACGAACGTCGTGGGCTCGATGTTGACGGTGCCCGGAAAGTCCATCACGTGGTGCGTGTAGCCGTACGCGACTTCCGGCATGACCAGCATGTCGGCGGGCGAACGCGTCGCGGCCTCCATCGCCAGTTCGCGCACCTGCCTGGTATCGGTCTCGAGCGGCAGGTGGTGACCGTGCTGCTCGGTGGCGCCTACCGGCAGAACGACGACCTTCTTGAGTGCGGCCGCCTCGTTGATCTCTTGCCACGTCAACGCGTCATAGCGCACTTCACGGGCCGCGCGATCGCGCAACGATTCCGCCATAGTCATCCCCCCACGTCGGGCCGGTCGGGCCCGTTCATTCCGCGATGTCGTGCCAGCGGCCGCCCCGCGGCCGGACGACATAGGGCGCGAGCGCATTCGCGTTGACCCGCACCCCGCTGCCCGGCCCGTCCGGCACGACGAACTCGCCGGCCTCGGTCTCGAACGGCGCGTCGATGAAACCGGATGCCAACTCCACCATCTGCGGCTGGTACTCCACCATCATCAACCCCGGCGCCCACGCCGCCACCTGCAGCGACGCGGCGATGTAGCCGAAGAGGCCGACGCCGAGGTGCAGCGTGAGCGGCCGGCGAAACGACGCCGCCAGCTCCGCGATCGTCCGCGACTCTGTCGTCCCGCAGCGGCCGACGTCGACCTGCACCACGTCGAGCGCGCCCGCCTCGAGCCACGGCGAGAACTGGTAGCGCGTCCGTTCGCACTCGCCGCCGGCGACGGGGAGATCGAGGGCCGCGGCAACCCTCGCCGTCCCGGCGAGATCTTCCGGCGGCACGGGCGTCTCGAGGAACGCGACGCCGACCCGTTCGAGCGCGCGCCCCAGGCGGATGGCGGACTCCGGATCGTACATCCACTGCGTGTCGACGCAGACGCGGACGTCGGGGCCGACCGCTTCGCGCAGCGCCGAGGCTTCGGCGACGTCTTCCTCAACGCCGTACCCCGCGAAGATCTTGAACGCGCGAAACCCCTGCCGCCGGAACGCAAGGGCCTGGCCGATACGTTCCTCCCGCGTCGCGCCGGCGAGCCCCGAGACGTAGGCGGGAACACGATCGCGGGCGCGGCCGCCGAGCAGCTGCCACACCGGCTGCCGCAGCGCCCGGCCGCCCAGATCCCACAGCGCGTTGTCGACCGCGGCGACCGCGTCGATGTACATCCCGGTGATGTGTCCCCGGCAGCGCATCGCCGAGTACAGCATCGCGTACAACCGCTCGCGCCCCGCCGGATCCCGGCCGAGGAGGAGCGGCCGCAGCACCCGCTCGACGATCACGGCGCCGGCTTCCGGCACCACCGGGAACTGCGCTTCGCCTGTGCCGGCGATCCCGGCGTCGGTTTCGACGGTGACGAGCAGCGTCTCCACGGCGGTGGAGTAGACCGTCGGATACGGCTCGACGATCTGGTACGCCGAGTCCGCGGCGCGCCGGGCCCGGCCCCGGACTCCGGCCGTCCCGGAAAAGAGCGACTCAGGCCTGGGGATCCGCAGCACCGTGGCACGGACGTCGGTGATCTTCATAGGAACTCCCGCGGGATACGGTGAGTCCAGGACCGGCAAAAGACCCGGCTGCCCGACTCGTAGACGTCGATGTCCGTCTGCACATGAAAGGCTTCTTCCGTTGCGCTAAGACGAATTCGTCCGTGAATCTCAGGCGTCCACGCTCCACGCGAGAACTTGATGGTGTCGTCGAGCTCCGTGACGGCGCTCAGCGGGGCCTCGTCTTGGATGGAGTGGCGGAAGATCTTGATGCTGTCCGTCAGGATCCCGGTCTCTTCGATCCGGGTGGACCCTTCGTCGCGCCTGATGGTGACGGTCACCTGGCCGCGATCGACGTCCCGTGCCACCGTCCTCGTCACGCCAACGGGCCGCACGACCGTGATGGGCGCCGGTGGGGCGGTCTCCACCGGTGCAAATGCCCGCAGCGCCGCGTCCTCCGCACGCGCCGGCCGCACCGGCAGTGTCACCGTCGCATCGCTCAAAACGAGCGTCGCGTCGCCGGGTACGGGCCACACCATGGGCCAGTAGGCGGTGCTGATCGCCACGCGGATCCGATGCCCGCCCGGGAAGGTGTGGGCGGCGTGCGTGAGCTGCACGCGCACGCGATACCGGCGGCCCGGCCCCAGCGTGGACGGAAACTCGTGGCTGTCGCGGTGCGCGAGGTTGAGGATCCCGTAGCCCACCCGGGTCGCCGCACCGTCCGGCGCAACGTCAGAGAGCCTGACGGCCAGGAGCGCAGACGGGCGGTCGGAGACGACCTCGGCCTCCAGGACGGGGGCCCCCAAGATCTCGAGCGGCGCGTCCAGCGACCCAGTGTCCAGGACTTGCGAGCCGCCGTCGTCGAGGCGCTGATCCACCGGGAAATCCGGCCCCACGCCACCGTGTCCGTACGGGCACCACTCGCCGCCGGCGATTCCGGTACTTTGCGGCGACCGCACCAGCGTCTCGGCGGACGGCGCGGGCGCCGGCGCCAGCCCGCCGGAACCCAGCGCCAAGCGGCGCGGCGCGACATTCGGGGACGGCCAGGAAGGCTCCGCCACCCATCGCCCGGGACGCACGTCATAAGAGGCCCGGGGCGGCACGCTCTCCTGCATCCACACCCGCAGGAGCGGCTCATCCATGATGCCCGTCGGCTCGCCTTTGAGCCAGTAGTCCCACCAGCGGAGCGCCTCTTGTAAAAACCCGATCAGCGGCCCCGGCGGCGAGAAGTGCGGCCGGCCGTGACCCCACGGCCCGATCAGGCCCTTTTTCGGCCCGCGGAGTCCCGCGAGCAGGCGGAAGACCGCGTCGACGTACCCGTCTCCCCACCCGCCAACGGCGTAGACCGCGCATTGGATCGCCTGCCAATCCTCACACACCGAACCGTGCTTCCAGTACGCGTCCCGACGCTGGTGCTCGAGCCATCGGGGGACCAGCGGTTCGAGCGCCCGCAGCCGCTCCAGCCACATCTCGCGCCATCGCTCGCCGACGATCTCGGGATCGGGCGGCCGGCACGTCTGCGTCATGACGGTGGCTCCCCACGCGACGGTATCGGTCGCGAGACATCCACCCAGAAAGCGCATGTCGCCTGCATAACGGTCGTCCGTGCAGTCGACAGCGATGACGGCTTTGAGCGCGGGCGGCCGGCGGGCGGCGGTCTGCAGCGTGATCATGCCGCCCCAGGACCCGCCCAGCATTCCGACCGCCCCGGTACACCAGGGCTGCGACGCGATCCAGCCGATGACATCCACCGCGTCGTCCTGCTCCTGTGCGAGGTATTCGTCCTTGAGCACGCCCTCCGAATCGCCGCTGCCTCGGCTGTCGACCCGAAGCGCCGCGTAACCGTGCGCGGCATAGTACGGATGCATCAGCGAATCACGATACCGGGACCAATCCCGGCGGCGGTACGGGATGCACTCGAGAATGGCGGGGACCGGCCGCCTCTCCGCGTCCTGCGGCAGCCACAGCCGCGCGGCCAGTTGACGGCCGTCGGACACCCGGATGCGGACGTATTCGAGATCGCGGATCGAACGTGGGGCACTCGCCACCGCGGAACCTCCTGCAGATGAAATCACGGGACTAGGCATCGCGCAACTGTGGGTCAAGCACGTCGCGCAGCCCGTCGCCGAGAAAATTGAAGCCGAGCACTACGATCATGATCGCGCAGCCCGGAGCGATCGCGAGCCACGGCGCCTGCTCCATGTGCGATCGCGACGAGTCGAGCATGCTGCCCCAGGACGGCTCCGGGGGCTGCGTCCCGAGACCGAGAAAACTCAGCGCCGCCTCGGACAGGATCGACGTCGACAAGTAGATGGTGGTCAGCACGACCAGCGGGGCAACGATATTGGGACCGATGTGCCGCCGGATGACCCACCAGTCGCGGGCCCCCAGGCTGCGGGCGGCCTCCACAAAGGGCAGGTTCAGAATACCGAGCGTGGCTCCGCGAACCACGCGGGCGAAGGCCGGCGCGTAAACGATGCCGATGGCGATCATCGCGTTGGTGCGGCTCGGACCGAGGAGCCCGGCGATCAAAATGGCGAGCACCAAGCCGGGGAACGCGAACATGACGTCGACCCCGCGCATCAACACGGCATCGACCCGGCGGCGGTAGAACCCGGCGAGGACGCCGACCGCGGTGCCGAGCGCGAGCGCGATCAACACGGCCACGATGCCCACCTGCAGCGAGACCTGCGCGCCGTGGATGATGCGGCTGAGCTCGTCGCGGCCGAGCGTATCGGTGCCGAGCGGGTGCGCGGCGCTCGGCGCCGTAAGGCGCCGGGCGATTTGGTCCGCGTAGCCGATGCGCCAGACCCGGGGGCCCACGAGCGCGGTCAGCACCGTGGCGAGGATGATCGCCATCCCTACCAGTCCGATCGGGTGGCGGCGCAAGCGCGTGAGCCCGAGCAGCCGCCACGCCGCCCACACCCCAGCCGCGGGCGGGTGCGGCACGCTGCTCATGCGAGGCCGATCCGTGGATCGAGCACGGCGTACAAGAGATCGACGACGAGATTCAGCACCACAAACACGGTCGCCAAGAGGAGCGCAGCCGCCTGGATCACGGGGTAGTCCCGGCTGTAAATGCCCTGCACGAGCGTGTAGCCCATCCCCGGCAGGCCGAAGATGATTTCCACCACCGCCGCCCCGCCCATGAGGCCTCCCAACTGAAAGCCGATCACCGTCACGACCGGAATGAGCGAATTGCGCAGCGCGTGGTGCACAATGACGCGGTCCGCCCGGGCACCCTTCGCGCGTGCGGTGCGGACATAGTCCTGTCGCAGGACCTCCAACATGCTCGTGCGGGTCATCCGCATGACGGCCGCAAGCAGGTACACCGCGATTGCCACGGCCGGCAGCATCACCTGCGACGCGTTCTGCAGCGGGTCCCGCGCGAACGGCACCCACGTCACCGGTGGAATCCAGTGGAAGAAGACCGAAGTCACCAGCAGCGAGAGCGTTGCGAACCAGAAGTTTGGAAGGGAGAGGCCGAGCAGCCCGCCGACGTGGGCGGCGAGGTCGAACCAGGTGTTCGGCCTCACCGATGACACGACGCCCAGCGGAATGCCGACGGCGCTCGCCAGCCCTGTGGCGACGATCGCCAGCTCCGTGGTGATGGGCAAGGCGCGGCTGATGATGTGCGCGACGGGCTCACCGCTCGTCAGCGATTGACCGAGATTGCCGGTCACGACGCCCCTGGCGAAGTCGAGATATTGGACGGGGAGCGGCGCCGAGAGACCGAGTGCCTTCCGGATCGCCGCCTTGGAAGTCGTGGACGCCGCGACGTCGCCCGCGAACATGACGTCGACGACGTCGCCGGGCAGGATGCGCACCATGAGGAAGATCAGCACCGACATGCCGACGAGCGTCGGCACGAGCAGCGCAATCCGGCCGGCCGCGAACCGGATCATATCGGGGCCGTCTCCTCAGCCTTCAGGCGACGGGCATGAGCGCCGGTCACCCGCCGTCGGTCGTTAGGCCGCCGGACGGCCTCATCGCACCCAGGACTCGATCAACCCGCGCTCGGTATCCTCGTACGAGGCGTACATGTTGTTGAGCCGCTTGTTGACGACCATGTACTTCATTGCGACGGCGATCGGCATCTCCGGCCACTCGGTCATCACGATCTCATCGATCCGGCGGTAAAGGCGGTGCCGCCGCGCGTCGTCCACCGTGCGGAGCCCCTGCAGGTACAGGTTTCCCAGCTCCGCATTGCTGTACCCGCCCTTGAAATAGTTCTTGGTGATGATCCCGGCAGGATCGAAGTCCGAATAGAATTGGCTGATGTCTCCGCGCATCCGGCGGTGCGTCAGCTGCCAGTCGAAATCGCCGTTCACGTTGTTCCGGGCAAAGATGCCGATTTCCAGCGGCTGCACTGTCACGTCGATGTTGATCTGCTTGAGTTGCGCCTTCATGATCTCCGACGCCTCGATGAGGTCGCCGACCCGCGCCTGCGTCTGCAGCGTAACCGCAAATCCCCCGGCCATGCCGGCCTCGGCCATGAGCGCCTTGGCCCGAGCAGGATCGAACTTCTCCCAGCGCGCCTTCAGGTCGGTGGGCGCCACCGGCCACGTCCCGAACCCGGGCGGGGTCTTGCCGGTGTAGGCGCCGTCGCCGCTGTAGACCTTGTCGATGATGTCCTGTCGGTTGATCGCCGCGTTGATCGCCTGGCGGACTTTGACGTTGTCCCAGGGCTTTCCGCCGTGCATCGTCCACTGGAGCTCGATCGTCGACGCGGTGAGCCCCTTCAGCACCCTGAGCGACGGGTCGTTCGCGAGCGCGTGCGCCGAATCCGCGGTCAGCGTGGCGCCGTCGATCGCCCCCGAGCGCAGGCCGGCCACGCGGGCGTTTTCGTCGGGCAGAACCTTCATCGTAATGCCGTCGAGGTACGGCAGCGCCGGGTTCCGGTAATCCTTGAAGCGGCTCAGCGTCGCGTGGTCGTTCGGCACGTACTCGTCCAGCCGAAACGGACCGGTCCCGTCGACGTGCGTGCGAAGATCCATCCGGTCGTAGAGTCCGTTCGGGATGATCCATGAATAGCGGCCCCACGCAAGGTACCCGATGAGCGAGGCGTCCGGCGCGCTCATCAGCACCCGGACCGTGTATTTGTCCGGCACCGTGACCGCGCCGATATTAGGATAGAACCCCTGGTCCGCGCCGGGAGGCGGCGGGTTCTTCTGGAGTTCGAGCGAGTACTTGACGTCGTTGGCGTCGAGCTCCTTGCCGCTGTGGAATTTGACGCCTTTCCGCAGGTGAAAGATGTAGGTCTTGTCGTTCGGCGTTTCCCACGACTCGGCCAGGGCCGGGACGACCTTGAGATTGCGGTCCCAACCGCAGAGCGACTCGTAGACGAGCGACGTAGTCTCGTAGTTGGATCCGTTGCCGGCGCCGAACGGTATCGTCGCGACCGGATCTTGGATCATCCCCCAGGTGATTCTGCCGCCGCGCTTTGGGGCGGCCGCGGCACCGGCCGGCGAGAGGGCGCTGAACTTCCCGGCCAAGGCCGCGCCGGCCGCCAGGCCTGCACTCGACAGAAACCGTCGCCGGGTAATTGATAGACTCATTGGATCCCCCAGACACTCAGACATTTCGACCCGTTTAGGCGTCGCGCAAAACAAATTGACTGTTCCGTCGAAATACTCTAGGATCATGGTAACATACTACATGCTACATACTACCTCCTCTTCATGGTGATGATTCTTGTGAGCGCGGTCGCATCGAGCCGGGGGCTGATACAGCGGACAGATCTGGCAGACCAAGTCTATCGCGTGCTGCGCGACCGAATCTTCACAGCGGCCCTGCGACCCCGAGACAAGATTCGTCCCGAAACGGTGGCGCGCGAACTCGGCGTCAGCCGGACACCGGTCGTGGAAGCGACGAACAGGCTCGCGGAGGAGGGGCTCGTCGTCCTGCAGCCCCACCGCGGGACGTTCGTGAGCGAACTGTCGCTCGAGCGTGTAATCGCGCTCTTCGAGGTACGGCTCATGATCGAGGAATTCGGCGCCCGGCACGGGCTCGCGCGGGTCACCGACATGGACGTCGCACGGTTACGCGCACTGTTCAACGAAGAAGCCGGGTTGATTTCCGAGGCATCCGTGTCCGACTATCTCACGTGGCTGCGCCTCAACCGCGAGTTCCATCAAGCGTGCGTGGACCTTGCCGGGAACCCGGTGCTGTCCGAGATCCATGCGCGCCTCAACCTCGATCTCGTGATGGCCCGTGCGTTCCGTCTCGCGACGCTGCGCAATTCGCGGGACGTTCACGCAGAGCACCAGCGCATCCTCGAGGGGTACGAGCGGCGCGACGAACGCGCGCTGCTGCAGGCGGTCAGGACGCACCTCGAGCGCGGCCGCGACGCGTACGCCGCGTTCGCGCGGCCCCGATGACGACGGCGCCCGCGCTCTCCGGGGTGTATCCGATCGTGCCGACGATCTTCGACGATCGCGGCGGCCTGGACGGCGCCGGACAGCGCGGGACGATCGACTACCTCCTCCGCGCGGGCGTCCACGGCATCGTCCTGCTGGCCAACGCGAGCGAAGGCTACACGATCGTGGACGCCGAGCGCACCGCCCTGATCGACGCGGCGGTACGGCACATCCGGGGACGGATTCCGGTCGCGGTCACGTGCAATCACCCGAGCACCGTCGGCGCCGTGCGGTTCGCGCGGGAAGCGCAGGACCTCGGCGCGGACGCGGTGATGTTCCTGCCTCCGTTTTTCGGCGGGTGGCTCTCCGATCTCGACGGGATCCGCCGCCACTGCGAGGCGATCTCGCGAGCGACCGCCGTACCGTTGATGCTGCAGGACCATCCCCTGAGCGGCATCACGATGCCCGCTCCCTTCCTCGTCGATCTCGCGCGCACGATCGAGCGTCTCGGCTACTTCAAGGTCGAATCGAACCGGGCACCCGCCAAGATCGGCGCGATGGCACGGCTGGGAGGGGACGCGATCCGAGGTCTCTTCGGAGGCACGGCGGGCGTGGTCTTTCTCGAGGAGCTCGACCAGGGCGCCACCGGCACGATGCCGAGCAGTCTGCTGCCGGAGGTGTTCGTCCGGGTCTTTACCGCCTATCGCCAGGGCGACCGAACGCGGGCAGCCGAGCTCATGGCGAGGTGCGCGCGGCTCATCGCGTTTGAAATCCACCTCGGCGGCCAGCGGGCCGTCAAGGAAGCCCTCGCGCTGCAGGGCATCATCCAGTCGACGGTCGTGCGCGGCCCGATCCGCGACGCCTGGGACGAGCACGCTGGGAGACAGTTTCGCGAACTCATCGCGGACGCCGGTCTACTGGAGCTCGAGCCGCGGACGTGATCCGCCCGGCTTCCTCATGCTGACCACGATCTCGATCATCGTCGGCCTCTCCGCGGCCGCGGCCGCGGTCACGGGCTTCGGGTTCAACCTGGTCAGCGCGCCGTTGCTCACCTTGCTCTACCCGCCGCGCCTCGTCGTGGTGCTTACGCTGCTGCTTGGAATCTGCGCGAGCGGCCTGCTCGTGCTCCGCCGTGAGATCCGGCGGGAGGTTGAGTGGGGCGTTGTCCGTCCGCTGTTCCTGTCGAGCCTGGCCGGCATGCCGCTCGGCGTCGCGCTGCTGAGCCTCGGCCCGGCACGGGTGCTGAAGGCGGCGATCGCCGCGGTCACGGCGGCCTTCGCGATTCTGATGTTGACCCGATTCCGCCCCCGCTTTGCCGGCGGAATGCTCGGCACCGTGGCCGTCGGATTCTTGAGCGGCGTCCTGTCCACCAGCACCAGCCTGAACGGACCTCCCGTCGCGCTTTATCTCATGGCGCGTGGATACGCGAAAGACCGGTTCCGAAGCAACATGGTAGTCTATGTCTTTCTGGCCACCGTGACGAGCGTCGCGCTGCTCGCGCTCGGCGGCGGAGTGACCGCGGAAACACTGGGACTCGCCGTCAGAACGGCGCCGGTCGTGATCGCCGGGTTCGCCGCGGGAGTCTTTGCCGTTCGCGGCCTCACCGATCGGCACTTCGAAGTCACGGTCCTCGGATTTCTCGTGCTGGTCGGTGTGCTCGGGGTCTTCTCCGCGCTGCGGTAAGGGGGGAGCCTGCGCCGAGCGTGCTATAGTTGGGGCGTGACGCCCGGCTCAGGGACGCTCTACGTCGTCGCGACCCCTATCGGCAACCTCGAGGACGTCTCGCTCCGCGCGCTTCGCATACTCCGCGAGGCCGCGCTCATCGCCGCGGAAGACACCCGCCGCACCCGGAAACTGCTCGGCCATCACGGCATTCCGGCGCGCCTCGTCAGTCTCCACGAGCACAACGAGCGGGTGCGCGCGCCGGTCCTGGTGCGGCGCCTGCTGGGCGGCGAGTCGATCGCGCTGGTCTCGGACGCCGGCACGCCGGGGTTGAGCGACCCGGGCGCCGCACTGGTGCGCGCCGCCGCGGACGCCG
>DATEGA010000292.1:0-5614 GCA_035280345.1 bacterium
CGCCGGTACTCGGCTTCGAACGCCGAGGCGAGCCGGCCCGCTGTCTCCGCTCCCAGCGGGCCGTCCGGTACCGGGACTTCGATGTCGTGGAACTGGCCGAGGAGGCGCATCTCCGCGCGCCGCTCGCGGACGATCGCGCCGGGGGCCACACCGGCGGCCGCGAGGGCCGCGAGCCCCCGCGGCTCCATCTCCGCGTACAGCGCCGCCACGCGGTCCCAGGGCAGGGCGTCGAGCGGTCCGGGCAGCGAGTGCACGAGGTCGACACTCACGGGCGCGACGAGAAGGCCGAGCGCGGAAGCGACGCCCGAGGCCGGCGGGACGATCACCTCCGCCATGCCGAGGATCCGCGCCACGCGCGCGGCGTGCGACGGTCCGGCGCCCCCGAACGCGATCAGCGCGAAGCGCCGGGGGTCCTGCCCACGTTCGATCAGGTAGACACGGGCCGCGGCCGCCATGCTCTCCACCACGATCTGATGAATGCCCCACGCCGCGCCGACGGCGTCGAGGCGTAGGAGCGCACCGATCCGTTCGAGCGCCGCGACGGCCGCCGGCCGGTCGAGCGGCATCGTGCCACCGAGGAACGATGCTTCATTGAAATACCCCAGCGCAAGGCAGGCGTCGGTCACTGTCGGCTCTTGCCCGCCGCGGCCGTAGCAGACCGGTCCGGGCTCGGCGCCGGCGCTGTGCGGTCCCACTTTGAGGAGGCCGAGCGAGTCGATCCATGCGATCGAGCCGCCGCCGGCGCCGATCTCCATCATGTCTACGGTCGGAACGGTGACCGGCAGGCCCGACCCGCGCTTGAAGCGGTGGACGCGGGCCACTTCCATCTCCGGCGCGATCGCCGCACGTCCGTCGCGGATGAGGCAAATCTTCGCGGTCGTGCCGCCCATGTCGAAGCCTACGACATCCTGGAGGCCGAGCGGCCCGCCGAAGAACGCGGCGACGAGCGCGCCCCCCGCGGGGCCGGACTCGAGCAGCCGGATCGGAAACCGCCGGGCGGTCTCGGGGGAGACGGCGCCGCCGGTCGACTGCATCAGTGTGAAACGTCCCGTGAACCCGCGCTCGCCGAGCGTCGATTCGAGCCGCCCGACGTAGCGGGCGAGCAGCGGCTGCACGTACGCGTTGCAAACGGTCGTGCAGGTGCGCTCGTACTCCCGGATCTCCGGCACGACGTCGCTCGAGAGCGATATGGCGAGGCGGGGCGCGGCCGCGCGAATCGCCTCCCGCGCGGCGCGCTCGTTGGCCGGGTTGCGGTAGCTGTGCAGCAACGAGACCGCGACGGCCTCGACTCCGTCCGCGGCCAGCTGCTCCGCCAACCGCCCGACGGCGCCGCCGTCGAGCGGCGCGAGCACCTCGCCGTCGGCGGCGACGCGCTCGTCGATTTCCAAGCGGTGACGGCGGGACACCAGCGGGACGGGAAAGCGCAGGAAGAGGTCGTAGATGTCGTAGCGCTGCTCCTTGCCCATCTCCAAGATGTCGCGGAAGCCGCGCGTCGTGAGGAGCGCCGTGCGAGCGCCGCGGCGCTCGATGATCGCGTTGGTCACGAGGGTCGTGCCGTGCACGAGCACGGTGACCTCGCCCACCGTGACGCCGGCCGCCGCGCAGATCTCCTCGAGTCCGGTGAGCGCGGCGCGGGCCGGATCTTCGGGCGTGGTGAGGATCTTGTGCAGGCGCAGCTCACCGGTCGATTCGTCGAGCAGCACGAGGTCGGTGAACGTGCCGCCGATGTCCAGTCCAACCCGGTACGAGCCGTGCGAGGCGATCATCGCGAACCCTGTTCGTCGCGGCCGGGCTCCGCTTTGACCGTCCGCTGCTGCACGAAGCCGATATAGTCCAGGGTCTCGGCAGGGACGCTGAGTTGTCTCAGAATCGCCATCGCCTGGGCGCGGTGGTGGACGTCGTGCAGCAGCAGCTGGGCCGCGATGTCCGCCTTCGCCGCGGTGAGGACAACGGTTCGGTCGGGCCAGTGAATCTCGGACGTCACTGTGCGGTCCCAGTCGGCGGTTTCTGCCAAGACGGCCTGGGTGCGATTCATCTGGGGCCGCCATGCCGTTTCCAAATCCGCGAACGCCGGGAGCCGCACGTCCGTGAAGGGCCACTCCACGACGGGCGGCAGCGGCGCCTCAGCGAGGCGGGCCGTGAGGAAGAACTCGACGCGCGCGATCTCCAAGAGGGTTGCCCGCAGCGTGGCAAGCCCGAAGGGGAACGGCCGCGTGTACTGGGCGAGCGTGAGCGGCCTCACCCAATCGAAGAGGCGCCCGCGGGCCTGCCGCTGAACGCCGTAGACACGGGACGCGTCGATGGCGGGCGCCGCCATGGTGCTGCTGGTACGGGCCTGCGCCTTACGGGCGCGGAGCCTTGTCCTTCGCGTACTCTTCGCGCTTGGCCACGAAGCCGATGTAGTCGAGGTTCTGCGCCTCGACGCCCAACTGCCTGAGCATGGCCATCACCTGCGCACGGTGGTGCACTTCGTGCATCAGCATCTGCACGGGGATCTCGTCTTTGGTCACCGTGGTGACCACGACTTTGTCGCCCTGTTCGAACCGGCGCGTGACGGTGTTGGTCCAGTCCGTCGTCTTGGCGAGGGTGGCGCGGGTCTGCGGCGCCTGAGCGGTCCAAACCTTCTCAAG
This sequence comes from bacterium, assembly GCA_035280345.1. Classification (GTDB taxonomy): domain Bacteria; phylum Sysuimicrobiota; class Sysuimicrobiia; order Sysuimicrobiales; family Segetimicrobiaceae; genus DASSJF01. The sequence goes on from DATEGA010000292.1 coordinate 2,631, forward strand.
ATCCGCGAAGGCGGGCTGCCGTTTCTCGCTGATGGGAAAGTCGTCGCCGAGCGGGGGCGGCGGCAGTGGTTCCCCGCTCAGCCGCATCGAGTAGAGCAGCTCCACCCGAGCGATTTCGACCAGCGTCGCCCGGATCGTGCCGAGCCCGAACGGAAACTGCTTCGTGTACTGTTCCTGACTCAACGGCCGGACCCAGCCGAACAGCCGCTGCCGCGCCTGCGTCAGGACATCGTAGATATGCACGTAGTCCATCACAGCACCCCCAAGCGTGTGAATCGGCGACCGCCGCGCGGGCGGATGCGCCGTCTACCCAATGACCGCCCGAACCACTTCCTCGACAGGTCCGTGCCGTCCGACGAACGTCGGCGTATCTCGCAGCGTGTACGGCCGGGCTGCGGTGCTGCGCAGGACCGTGACCAGCTCGGAAAAGCGGGGCAGGTCGTCGGTCTCGTAGCCGACGACGAACTCCCAGTCGGCGAGCCCCGTGCAGTAGAGCAGCAGTTGCTCGATGTCGTCGAACCGGTGGCCGAGCCGCGCGTGCTCGGTCATCATCGCGCGGCGGTCCTCCGCGGACAACTGGTACCACTCGTGTGTCTTGCTGAACGGATAGACGACGAGGAACCGCCTCCGGGCGCCCGGGACCCGGACGCTCGTGCCGTCGCGGCCGGTATACTGCGACGGCCGGACGAAGCCCCACAGCGACCACGCCAGCTCAAGGTCGGTCCCGGCGAGTATCGCCGACGCGCGCTGAAACGTCTCCGCATCGGCCGCCGCCACCCAGAAGCCGAGGTCCACGTCGCCACGCAGACCCTGAAGATTGTAGGCATAGAGGCCCGCGACTCCCTCCGACCGGGCCGCCGTGCCGGCGGCCGAAGCCACCTCCGCGGCGGTCGCGGCGTCGCGATGCCCGGACGGAACGCGGAAGAACAAGAACCCGTGGACCAGCGGTGCGTCGGCCACCCGGTGCTCCTTCCTTATTAAAAGGCCACGAACCCGGCCGAGAGTTCGGTGACCCGATCGAGAATCTCCTGTGGCACCTCGAGGTCGACCGACTTCAAGTTTTCTTCTTGCTGCGCGACCTTTGTCGCGCCGACGAGGGCGCTTGTAATGCCGGGCCGGCGGATCACCCAGGCGAGTGTCAGCTGCGCGACAGTGCAGCCGATCTCGGAGGCGAGGCCGGCCATGTCCTGCGCCAGGCGGAGGTTCTGGTCGTTGAGGCGCTTCGCGAAGATGGGCTGCGTCTGCGCGCGCGAGCCCTGCGGCGGGGGCGCGCCGGGCTTGTACTTGCCGGTGAGCACGCCCCCGGCGAGGGGGAAATAGGCCAGGATCCCCACGCCTTCGGCGAGGCAGCACGGAACGAGTTCGGCTTCGATCCGGCGGTCGGCCGGCGAATAGGCGGGCTGCACCGAGTCGTACCGCGCGAAACTCTTCCGGTCGCTGACCCAGAGCGCGCGGCAGACCTGCCATGCCGCGTAGTTGGAGCAGCCGATGTAGCGGACCTTGCCGGCGCCGACCAGGTCGTCGAGCGCCCGCAGCGTTTCCTCGAGCGGCGTTTGGTCGTCCCAGGCATGCATCTGGTATAGATCGATGTAGTCTGTGGCCAGGCGGGCGAGGCTGCGCTCGACCTCGCGCATGATGTGCCAGCGCGACGCCCCGCGGCCGTTCGGGCCGTCGTCGATCTTCGCCGCGCACTTCGTCGCCAGCACGACGCGGTCGCGCCGGTCGCGGATCGCTTTGCCGATGATCCGCTCGGAGTTGGTGTCGGTATAGATGTTGGCGGTGTCGATCAGGTTGACGCCGTGATCCGTCGCGTGATGGATGACCGCGATCGACGTCTGCTCATCGGCGCGGCCGCCGAACGCGTTCGTGCCGAGGGCGAAGGCGGACACGTGGATGCCGGACCGGCCGAGCGTGCGGTAAATCATGCGCGACCCTCCATGCCGTCATCAGGGGATATGGTAGCATTGGCCGCTGCGGACGCAGGGGCCTGCCGAGCGCTCCGCACTCAGGCGGTGCCGTCGAACGCCGCCCGGACGGCGCCGACCAACGCCGGTTCGGGGTGGACGACCAGCCGCACGGGGATGCGCGCCATGAGGTCGGACACGCGGCCCTTGCGCGTAAAGGCGCGCATGAACCGGCCGTCGGTGAGCGCCCCGCCGATCTTCGGCGGAATGCCGCCCGCGAGGTACAGGCCGCCCGTGGCCAGGACTTTCGCGGCCAGGTTGCCGGCTTCGGCGCCGAGGATATCAACGAACAGCTCGAGTGTGTGCTCCGCGATCGGGCACGGCCGCGTCCGGTCGAGCGCCGCCGCCGTGATGACCGGTGCCGGATCGGCGGCGGCCGCGAGTTGCTCGACCAGCCAGCCCGGCTCCGTTTCGCCCCTCGTTTTCATGAAGGCGTACAGATGCGGGATTCCCATGCCCGAGCACACCCACTCGACGCTCACGTGCGGCACCGTCGGACGCAGAAAGTCGAGGAGCTGGCCGGCGAGTTCCGTCGGAGGCGCAAAGTCGCTGTGGCCGCCCTCGGAGGGATGGGCGCGGTATTGGGTCCCGTCCCACGTGAGAAAGGCTTGGCCGAGCCCCGTGCCGGGCGCGATGACGGCGATCGCCCCGTCGCGTTCCGCGGTCCCGCGGTTGATGATCTGACTGTCGCGCGGTCTGAGGGCGGGTACGGCCCACGCGGTCGCGACGAGGTCGTTCAACAAACGCACCGTCCGCACGCGGAGCGACCGGCGGAGACCGGCCTCGGAAATGCGCCACGGAAGGTTCGTAATCTCGGCCCGCCCTTCGACCACCGGCCCCGCCACACCGAAGACCGCCCGGCTCGGGCGCGCGCCCGTGCGCCGCAGATACTCGCGGGCAATCGCGTCGAGCGTCGGAAAGGACGCGCTCGGAAAGGTCGCCGGATCGACCAGAGGTACGGCGGCGCGCCGGCCTGCGCCGCCGGGGTGCCGATGTTGGCGCGCCCGGGCCGGGCGCCGT
>DATEGA010000293.1:0-4420 GCA_035280345.1 bacterium
ATCCTCGACCGTAGTCCGTGAGCGGCGAACTCGAGGGGACGGCCGACGGCTCCTCCGCCCCGCGCCGCCGGCCCGCGGCGGGACCGCGTACCGCGCTTTCGGCGGCGGGCGCCGGCTGCCGCCACCAGCGTTGTGTCCACAGCAGTACGCCGACCAGCACCGCGCCGATCACCGACCCGATCACCAGCGCATAGACCGTCCGCTCGATCACATAGACGAGCGGCGTATGGATGTGCGAGAACGAATCGACCAGGTTCGTCTGGCCGACCGCACCGACCATCGCGAGGGGCAGCACCCAGCGCCGCGCGCCGAGGAACGCGACGGCGATCGCGAGCATCATCGCCGGGTGGCCGACCAGGAACTCCTTGGTACGCGGCCGCGCAACGAGCAGGCGCTCCAAGAGGGTGCGCAACTTGACCTCGACGCCGCCCAGCGCCGGCAGCCCGGTGTTGCCGGTGCGGCCGAGCGCGAACAGCGCGGCCCCGCCGATTACGATCAGCAGGATGCCGTACTCGAGGCGCAGCGGTTGCCGCAGCCACTCGCGCACGCGCGGCCACACCCCGTCGGGCCCCGCCTGCGAGGCCGCCACCGCCAGACCGACGATCACGACCGGCAGCACGATGAGCAGCTTCACGCCGAGGAAAATGCGCTGTTCCATCATGAACGGCCATTCCGCCAGGAGCGCCCCTACCATGAAACCGCCGAGCGACGACGCGGCGGACATCACCCACAATCCGGCGAGGCTCCGGGCCATCACGGCCCGTCCGCCCAGGCGAAGCTCCGGCCACGTCTCCCGCCGCGCGCCCGGGACGAACCAGAGCATCGCGAGAATCGGAAACGCAAGCGCCGCGAGCAGGGCGAGCAATTCGCGCCACAGCGTCACGTGGTGCAGCGCGACCGTCGCAAGCGTGATCACGAGACCCGCGGCCCCCCCCGTGTAGAGCCAGGTGGGCCGGACGGTCCAGCCGAGCGCCCCCGCGGTCTCGGCCACCGCGAGCGACCCCGCGGCCAGCGCGCCGAGTGCGGCAAGCACAAACCATGGCGCGGGCGTCCCGACGCTCGGCAGCGGCACGGCCTTGCCCAGCTTATAGCCGCTCCGGGTTAGCTCGTCGGCGATCGAGCCGACGTATTCGAGGTTGGCTTGAATCGCGTCGACGCCGGCCGACGTGGAGAGGAACGGACGCATGTAGAGAATACGGACGTTTCGCTCGTGCGCAGCCAGAATGAACTTGTCCCGCGCCGACGCGGGCGTGAGCCCGGCGAGCTCCTCCGGCGCGAGGCTGAACACCCGGATCACGTGCGGGGCCGTGAGCTGCGCCAGCCGCTCCTCGCCCTTCTGGCGGCGGCGGGCGCTAAACGACTCGATCCGGCCGAACGCAAACCCGCGTGCCTTCATCGCCGCCGCGACGTCAGGCAGCAGGTCGTCGTAGCCAAGGACTTGGTCGCGGTCGAAGATCAGCGTGAACGCCTGGCCGAAACCGCTGAGCGACTCGAAAAAGGCATCGACGCCGCCGGGCGCCACCTCGCGGAAGTTTCGGACGCGCGGCTCGGTCGCCAGGTGCGCCCGCCGCGCCGCCTCGACCTCATCCGGGACCATGCCGAGCGAGAGATCCTCAAGATCGCGTCCGCGGCCGGCGATCTCCAGGACGTCGGGGGCCAGGAGCCGCGCCCCCTTTGTGCCGCGCTGCAGCCGGATGCCCGTACGGACGAGATCGAGCATGGCGGGCGGGCCCTGCACGTAGGTGGCGTCCACGCGCAGTTGGCCGGCGATGCGCGCGAGCGGCGGCGCGAGTGTTTCGGCGCGCGCCGCGTCGATCGCGTCGCTGCCCGCGTTGTAGGTGACGAGACCAGCGTCCGCGAGACGCCGCAGCGACGCCGCGTAGATCGTGATGCTTCGGACGCCGCGCTGGTAGAGGTCCGCGTACAGCGCCTCCCGGGTCATGCCGCGGAGGCGGGCGAGCGTCGCCCAATCGTCGCCGTCCGCCGTGATCTCCACGGTGCGGTACGAGCGTTCGACCGCGACGCGGCCGGCGAGCAACACCCCCGAAGCTGCGAGCCCGGCGGCCACACACAGGACGAACGCCGGAAACTGCCGCCAGAGGCGGCGAACCGCGCTCACGGCGGGCCTCCCGCGACCGCCGGCGGACCGGCCACAGCCTGCAGCATCAGCACGCCGTCACCGATCGAGACTTTCGTCAGGTGGAGCCCAAACGGCAACCCCCCCAGGTCCACGACCGGATTGATCGCCGCGCCTAGCCGGGAGGCCACGTCCGCTGGGACCGGCAGGCCGTTCATCACCGTCGCCCGGTCTACGATGAGATCGAGATGCGACGCGTCGCGCACCGCGAGACGGCCCGCCACCGACGCCGGAACGTCCGCGCCAAGGACACTCATGGTCCCGTCGAGCGTGATTGTTCCAGGCTTGAGGCGGATCAGCACGTGCTTCACCGACGACTGGGCGGCCAAGAGGCGCGCCAACTCGTCGGCCGTCACGGTGACGCGAGCGACGCCCGCACCCATCGACCGCACGGTGAGTTCGCCGCGGCCGTAGAGCAGCACCGGATCCACCACCACGCGTGTCAGGACCGCCTCGAAGCCCGAGACGTCGAGTTGACCGATGTGCAGCGAGCGCGCGGCGACCGAGAGCAATCGGACATGCCCCCACCACACCGCCGACGCCGGCTGCGCCTCGACGGTCACCGCCACGTCCGGCGTCCCGAACGACCGGACGAGCGCGAGGCGTACCGCCGTACTCGCGATGGAGGTCGCCTCGAGGCTGGCGGCGAGGGCCGCGGCCAGCACCGCGACCACGACCAGCCAAAGCGCACCGGGCCTCCACCACGAAGTCCTGGCCGGCCCGCGCGTGCCCGGGACCATCGAGACGCTCATGCGACCGGGGGGGCGGACCGGGGCGCGGCGGCGGCTGCCGGCTGCTCGCGCCGCAAGTAAGCGTCGATGAACGGGTCGATCGCGCCGTCGATCACGCCCTGCGCGTTGCCGACCTCGAGCCCCGTACGGTGATCCTTGACGAGGGTGTATGGGTGGAGGACGTACGAGCGGATCTGGTTGCCCCAGGCGGCGTCGCGGTGCTCGCCGCGGATCGCGGAGAGCTTCTCCGAATGCTCCTTCGCCTGCACTTCATACAACCGCGCCTGAAGCAGCTTCATCGCCGTGAGTTTGTTGGCATACTGAGAGCGCTCGTTCTGGCACTGCACCACGGTGCCGGTCGGCAGGTGCGTGATGCGCACCGCGGTCTCGACCTTGTTGACGTTCTGACCGCCCGCACCACCCGCGCGATAGGTGTCGATGCGCAATTCGTCGTCCCGGATGTTGACCTCTTCCGGCTCGACCTCCGGAATCACGTCGACGAGCACAAACGACGTGTGCCGCCGGTGCGCCGCGTCGAAGGGCGAAATTCTGACGAGGCGGTGCACGCCGCGTTCGCCACGCAGGTATCCGTAGGCATTCGGACCGGCGAGGATCACGGTCGCGCTCTTGAGGCCTGCCTCCTCGCCGGGCGACATGTCGACGACGTCGGCCTTGTAGCCGCGGCTTTCGGCCCACCGCATGTACATACGCAGCAGCATCTCGGCCCAATCCTGCGCCTCGGTGCCGCCGGCGCCGGCATGCACAGACAGGATCGCGTTGCTGCCGTCGTGCTCACCGGAAAGAAGCGTGGCGAGCTCTACGCGGTCGAGCTTCTCGCCCAGCGCCTTCGTCTCGCGCTCGACGTCGGCCAGGGCCGCATCGTCGCTGGCGGCGAGACCGGTGAGTTCCGTGAGATCGGTAATCTCGCGGTCGAGGCGCGCCAGGTCGTCGAGGCGCTCCCGCAGGCGCGAGACATCCTGGGAGACGCGTCGTGCCGTCTCCTGGGTGTCCCAGAACCCGGGTTGTTGCATTTGCCGCTCGAGCTCAATCAGGCGGGCCTGCTGCCGGGGGAGGTCAAAGATGCCTCCCGATGCCGTCGAGGCGTTCGCGGTAGGTCGCGAGTGAGCGCTTCAGTTCGTCCGCTGTCACGCGCCCTATTATAGCATCCACGGTTCCGCGCTCACCACGGGCCAAAGAGGAAACCGAAGATCACATCGCCCGCCCCGCGCGCGATCGCGAGCGCCGGGACCTGCGCCCAGCGCGTCCGCACCAATCCGAACGCCGCCCCGGTGACGAGACCCCAGAGTACCGCTTCCGCGCCGCGCGGCGCCTCCGCGAGCGCCCCGAGGACGGCGGTCCAGGCGATCGCCCAGCCCGGTCCGCGCCACGCCGAAGCGGCCGCGAACACGACGCCCCGCAGCCACCACTCGAAACCGAGCCCCACAACGACAATCGCGACGGCGGTGCCCGGCCACCAGCCGCCTAGCGGCGCCTCGAGCGGCATCGCTCCGCCGTGCGCCGTGAACGCGCGCAGGGCCACCGCCGCGAGCAC
>DATEGA010000294.1:0-32272 GCA_035280345.1 bacterium
GGTTACTCGTTCCTCCTCCGCCGTTCCGGCGGCCTCGGCTTCGGGCACCGCGTCGACCCCGCGCACCGCGCCGGGCCGTCCGGCCAGCGCCGCGATCTCGCCGGCGTTTCCCCGGACGCACGCAAAACGCACCGTACTCAGCAGCCGCTCGGCCTGTGCTGTGCGAAACGGCGTCGCCCCCACCCCCACCGGGTCGAGCACGACGGGAATTCTGCGGCCGTTGGCGTGCCGGGCGGCCAACAGCATCGCGTCCACCTCGGCGAGGTTCAGCGTGCCGATGTTCAAGACGAGCGCCCGGGCCTGCGCCACCATCGCCTCGACCTCCTCGGGCGCCTGCGCCATCACGGGCGACGCTCCGAGCGCGAGGGTGGTATTCGCGACGTCGTTCTGCGTGACCGTGTTGGTGATGTGGTGGACGAGCGGCCGGATCTCCCGAACGCGCGCCAACTGCGCGGCCGCCGCCGCCGGATCGAGGTTAGACTCTGGCGTCAACGTGGGCCATCCCGAGTGCGGGCCGCAGGAGCCGCAGCACGACGTAGCCGAGCACCGCGCCGGGGATGCTGCTCGAGAGGAACGCGACTTGGAACCACCAGATCGTGTGATGCGAGCCGACAAGCGGCTGGAAAGCGGCCGCGGCCAGCGTTGCGCCGATCGGCCCCGTGCCGAGCGGCTCGGTCAGCGCGGCGAGATCGCTGCGCCACCACCGGTAGGCGTAGCCGACAACGAGGGCGCCGAACGGGCTGCCGGGGAACGCGAAGATCGAGCCCATGTGCAGGTTGTACCGTAGAACGGCCGTGACGAGCGCGGCGCCGGCCGCGTACCACGGCCCGAGCATCACCGCGGCCACAACGTTCACCGTATGCTGCAGCGGCGCCACGCGCGTCGGTCCTATTGGAACGCTCAACGGCCCCAGCAGGGTCGCGATCGCCGCGAACATCGCGGCCAGAACGAGACGTCGGAGTTGCAGGCTCTGGTTGTTCATCTCGGCCACTCCTCCATTCGCTGTGCCATCTCCCAGAACAGGTACTCGTACCTCGCGCTGGTCAGAAAAATCTCGCGCAGCGCCGCCTCGTCGCGCGACGTGATCTCCTCGCCGAGGCGGTCGAGCAGACCGGCCAGCCAATGCGCCGCCGCCGCGTACTCCTCGGCAGTGTAGGCCTTGATCCAGTTTTCGTAGGCGGGGACACGGGGCAGCCCGCGGCTGCGCAGAGCGGTCGCGATCTCCCAGTAGCCGTGAGCGCACGGCAGGATCGCGGTCACGATCGAGACCAGGCCTCTTGTCTCCGCGGCCAGCCGCAGGTGGTTCGTGTAGGCCAGCGTCGTGGGAGACGGCCGCGTATCCTCGAGGGCCTCCGGCGAGATGCCGCACGCCCAACACGTCTCCCGGTGCAGGTCCATCTCTACGTTGAGCGTCTGGTTCAGCAAATCCGAGAAGCGCCCCGCGACGGCGACCTCGTCCGCGCGGGCGGCCGCGAGTGCGAGCACGCGGCAGTACTCGATAAGGAACACGTAGTCTTGGCGAAGGTAGTACTGATACTGGTCGCCGGGCAGCGTTCCGTCCCCGAGGCCGCGCACAAACGGATGCGCCAGAATCCGCTCCCGGATCGGAGCGGCGTCCTCTTGCAGGCGTACGAACAGGCTCATATCCCGCACCACCCCGCAATGAACCGGGTGTACACTCGGGCGCACCGCTCGAGATCGTCGAGCGCGACGTACTCGTCCACTGCGTGCGCCTGCCCCCACCCCCCCGGTCCGTACACGACGGCCGGGATGCCCCGCTCCGCAAGCCAGCCCGCGTCGCACACTCCGCCGGAAGTCCGGTATCCCGGCCGCCCGTCGCAGACATCCGAGTGGGCATCGGCCAATAGGACAGCGCCGGGATGGTCGGCGGGCGTCTCGAACGCCGGGAACATCTCCCCGCGGTCCTCGATCATGGACCGCCCGCCCCAGCGGAACGCGGGCAGGTGATCGCGTAGCCACGGATCCGCCGCGGCCGCCGCGCGCACCGCCGCTTCGATCTCCCGCGTCACGCCCTCCATCGTCTCGCCCGGATAGAAGTGCACGGTGATCCACAGCGCGCACCGGTCGGCGATGAACGCGGGGTGGCGGCCGCCCTCGATCGCCGCGGGATTGATCGTCGTCGTGCCGGGTGGAAAGCCTGGGTACGACTTCACGACCGCCCAGTAGCGTTCGAGCGCCTGCAGCGCCTGTAGCACGATCATCATTTTTTCGATCGCGCTCGCGCCGTGCACGCCGCCGCCGGCGTGAATCATCCGCCGGCGCATGGCGTCGTGAAAGGTCTCCGGACTCTGGATCGTGATCCAGCCGGTGATCACGCCGCCCTGACCGAGCGAGATCTCGCCGCTGCTCGGCTCCACGACCAAGCCGAGCTCGGTTCGCGGGCCGCGGTCGAGCGCGGTGAGCGTGCCGGCTTCCCCCATCTCTTCGCCCGTCACGAACTGGATGACGACGTCGCCACGCGGCCGTCCGAGCGTCGCGACGACCGTCTCGAGGGCCACGAGCGCCGCCGCGATGCCGCCCTTCATGTCGGTCGCGCCGCGGCCGTAGATGCGTCCGTCCCGGCGGACCGGCCGGAACGGCGGCGACGTCCAGAGTTCGTCCGGCGCCGTCGAGGCGACGTCCACGTGCCCGTTGATCGTGAGCGACCGTCCGCCTCCGCGCCCCGCCAGATGCGCGACCAACTGCGGGTCCCCGGGATACAGCGGATACAGGGTGGTGTCGGCGTCCAGCACGCGCAGCCGGTCCGCGAGGAACTCCTGAATTGCCGCGGTGTTGCGGCCGGGCGGGCACGGCGTCTCGAACGCGATCAGCTGCTCGGTCAATGCGAACAGCTCGTCCCGGCGGCGGTCGAGCGCCGCGTCAACTCCACGCGCCCACGGCCACACCGGCCGGATCTCCGTCGCGGCGCTTCTTTCGTCTGGGCGGGACGCCCGGTCGCCTTCGCGGCCTCCGGCGCTCACGGCACCAGGTTTGTGTACAGCTGATCGGCCGGTACGGCCGAGGGAATCAGCTTGTGCGCGGCCATCCAGCCGGCATAGGCGGACCAGCGCTCCCGAGTCTGGTGCTGGCTGCGGGCGTACGTGGGCAGCGTCGCTTCGAACGATCGGCGGTTGAAGGCGTCGTCGAGCGTCGGGTTGAGGCCGACGTAGTACTTGAACCCCTCCTCCGGATGCGCCGCCGTCAGCGCGAGCCCGCGCCCCGCGGCCTGCACGAAGCGGGCGAGCACGTCGCGGCGCGATTGGACCGCCGCGTCGTTGGCGATGAGGACGAGCTCGTAGAACGGCGGCACACCGTAGTGTTCCGGCTCGAACATGCCGACCGCCTGGCCCTGCATCTCGATCTGGATGCGCTCGACGTTGCGGTAGGCGCCGAACACCGCGTCGACTTTCCGGGACAAGAGCGCCGGCACGATGTCGAACCCGACGTTGACCAACGTGACGTTGGCTTTGGTGATCCCGTCGGCGTGGAGAATCTGGCCGATCAGCGCTTCCTCCAGGCCCGACACCGCGAAGCCGAGGCGGCGGCCGGCAAGGTCGCGCGGCCGGCGGATGCCGGAGCTCTTCAGGAACATGACGGTTGTCAGCGGCTGCGCGACGAGGAGTCCGATGCTGCGCACCGGCAGGCCCTGCGAGCGCGCGAAGATCACGCCCGACTCATAGTTGACCGCAACGTCGACCTTCCGCGCCGCGACCAGCTTCAGCGGGTCGTCCGTGTTGGCCGGAACCTCGAGGTTGAGGTCAAGGCCTGCGTCCTTGAAGTACCCCGCCCCCATCGCCGCGTAGAGCGGGACGTGGTCAGGATTCGGAAACCAGTCCAGCATGAACGTCAACCGCACCGGGGCCGCGGCACCCGCCGCCCCCGCCCAAAGCGTGCGGGCGACGGCCGCGGCCGCACCCGCCGCGATGAACTGCCTCCGCCCGAATCTCAAGCCGCTTCCCCCTCTGCCTCCGGCGCCAGACCCGCGCGCCGCCACGGGAGGGCGGCCCATTCGACGAGCGAGACCGTCCAAAACAGCGCGGTGGCCATCACGCTCAAATAGACGATGACCGCGAAGACCAGGTCGACGTGCAACTGCGCGTTGGCATGAATCATGAGGTAGCCCAGCCCTCGGGTCGAGCCGACCCATTCGCCGATCACCGCGCCGATGACGCTCGTGGCGATCGCGATGCGCGTGCCCGAAAACACGAACGGCAGCGCAGCCGGCACGCGGACGCGGCGCACGATCTGCCCAGGCCCGGCGCCGAGGATCTTGAGGAGATTCACCATGTCCGGATCGGCGGCGCGCAGGCCGTCCACGGTGTTGACGACGATCGGGAAGAAGACGATGAGGGCGGCCATCACGATCTTCGACAGCATTCCGTACCCGAACCAGACCACCAGCAGCGGCGCGATCGCGAACACCGGCACGGTCTGACTCGCGACTACCAGCGGGTAGACCGCGCGTTCGACCGTCCGCGACGAGAAAATCGCGAGGGCCAGCGCGACTCCGACGACGAATGCGATCGCGAAACCGAGCAGCACCTCGCCGAGCGTGACCGCCGCCTCTTCCAGGAGCAGTACGTGGTCGGCGACGAGCACCCCGGCGACCCGGCTCGGGGCCGGCAGAATGTAGAACGGCACGCCGAACGCCCGGACCGCGGCTTCCCAGCCGGCCAGGATCGCGGCCAGGAGGGCGAGCGGCGGTAAAATTCGCCCGGCCGCGGCGCGCACCCGCCGGGCGGACGCGGTTCCCGCCGGGCGATCGGAGGGGGAGGCCGAGGCCGCGGCCCGCAGCACGCTCACGAGAACGCCTCCGCCATGTCGGCGTGGAGCAGGTCGAGAATGGCAGCCTTCTCGGCGACCACGCCGGGATCGGTCGCGCGCCGCGGTCGCGGAAGGTCGAGCCGGCGCTCCGCGCGGATGCGTCCTGGCCGAGCGGTCATGACGTAAATGCGGTCGGACAGCAGCACCGCCTCTTCGACATCGTGGGTGATAAAGAACACCGTGCGGCCGAACTCGTCGCGCAGCCGGAGCAGGAAGCCCTGCATCGCGGCGCGCGTCATCGCGTCCAGCGCGCCGAACGGCTCGTCGAGCACCAACAGATCCCGCCGGCACAACAGCGTCCGGACGAGCGCGACACGCTGCCGCATGCCGCCGGAGAGCGTCGCGGGATACGCGCGCTCGAATCCCTCCAATCCGAACCGGCGCAGCATTGTGCGCGCCTCGCCGTGCGCGGCGGGCCGTGGCGTCCCTTGAATCTCGAGCCCGAGGATCGCGTTGTCGAGGACCGAGCGCCACGGCAGCAGGAGATCCTTCTGCTGCATGTAGGCGACCGGTCCGGAGAGGGTGATGGTGCCGGCGTCCGGCCGGACGAGCCCGGCCGCGACATTGCACACCGTACTCTTCCCGCACCCGCTCGGCCCGAGGAGCGTCACGAACTCCCGCGGCGCGACGTCGACCGACACCCCGGCAAGCACGTCCAGCCATTCGCCGTCGTGCCGGAACCGCTTTCTGAGACCTCGGATTTCCAATGCCGCGGATCCCGTGCTGTGCATCGTTCCTCCAGAAAACGTTCGCGCCGTCCCGGAACCCGGACGGCGCGCCGCAACGTCTCCCTCCGCTGGCATTACCCAGATCAGGTTCCGGGGTCGATGGCAGCGTCTTGCGTAGCCATCCTCTCAGCCTGGTAATCCCAAGCTCCCCCAAATGCTATTCGGTTGTCTAGCCGTCAGTATACCACAGCGCACCTCGCGTGCGGACCTCGCGAGCGGCGAACGCCCCGCAAGAGCTACCGGTTCCCGGCGGCGGGCCGTTGGACGCTCTGGATAGCCCGCACGACCGGCGCGATACCACCCCGTTCGCGCTCGCGGCCGCGCCGGCCATAGACCAGATCACCGCCGTAGTAGCCGGTCACGACGAGCGCGATCATGGTCAGGACGGCGACGCCGGCGGTGAGCCCGTTCCACCTCGTCAAGTGCACCACCATCGGATGCAGCTCGACCGGCCAGTTGATGCGAATCACCGGACCCCTCCCTCTACCCGTCCCAGGTTTCGCGCAGGACCCGCAGCCAATTGCCGTGCAGGAGCTTGAGCAAATCTCCGTCTGTGTACCCGCGCGCCCGGATCGCCGCGGCGAGCTTCGGCAGGCCGGCCGCGTCCTTCAACTGTGCCGGCACAGTGGTGCCGTCGAAATCCGAGCCCAGGCCGACGTGGTCGATGCCCATCCGCTCGACCATGTAGTCGATGTGCTCGACCATCGTGCCGATCGGCGTATCGGGGTTGCGGCCGCCGTCCTCGCGCAGGAAGCCGATCGCGAAGTTGAGGCCGACCATGCCGCGGTTGTCGCGCACCGCGTCGAGCTGCTTGTCGGTGAGGTTGCGGGGGTTCCGGCAGCGCGCGTGCGCGTTGGAATGTGTCGCCACGAGCGGCGCGTCGGTGATCGCGGCGACGTCCCAAAAGCCGCGTTCGTTGATGTGCGAGAGATCGATCATCACCTTGCGCTTGTTGAGCTGCCGGACAAGCGCCTTGCCGGCGTCGGTCAGCCCGGGGCCGATGTCCGGCGTGCTCGGGAACGTCCGCGTCGGCACGCCGGTGGCGTACCGGTTGTGCCGGGCGTGAGTCAGTCCGACCGACCGCAGTCCCGCGGCGTAGAAGACCTCCAGCGCGCGGCCCTCGGGATCGAGCGGCTCCGCGCCTTCGAGGTGCAGGAGCATCGCGTGCGTCCCGCCGTCCAGGCAAGCCTGAATTTCCGCGGCGGTCCGTACGACGCGCACCCGTCCGGTCGAGGCCTGAGCGATCTCGAGCAGGCGGCCGAACATCGACAGGAGCTCGCTCTGCGCCGGCACAAGCTCCGGACCGGCCGGCACTTGCGGCGGCTGCGCGCTCTGCGTCGGCGGAACGTACATCGCGTAGAATCCGCCGCCGAGACGGCCCTCCAGGGCCCGCGGCAGATCGATGTGTCCTTCGGTCGAGCGCTCGAAGAACGAACGGCCCGTGCGCGTCAGACTGAGGATCGTATCGTTGTGTCCGTCGAAGATCGGTGGGTAAGACGCGGTCTCCGCCATCTCGCCTCCTAGCGAAACTTCAACTTGACCCGGCGCGACAGAAGGCGCCCGATCCGCCGTTCCATGCGGGCGCTTGCGAGGCGCGCCGCCTGCTCGATCGCGGTTAGTGGCCGAGCACCATGTCCCATTCGGATTTCGAGCTGCGACTGCGAGCGCAGCGTCGGTCCCGGCGGACCGGCTGCGTCACCGGCCGTGCCCGGGGTTTTGGCCCGGACGGCTTTCGGCGGGACGCCCGCTGGCGTCTTCTTACGCTGGGCCGCGGGTTTCGCTCCGGCCGGCGCCTGGCGTGCCGGAGAAGACTTTGGTTTCCGTCGGGAACGTTTCATTGTTCCAACACCCGCCAGAGTTCGTCGCGGATGGGTGGCTCGAGCGGCCCGTCCCGGCCCGCCCGCCGGAGCCGCGGAGCGCCCGGCTCCAGCGTCGCGATGATCGTCGCCGCGACGCCCGCGGCTTCGACCGCGCGCCTGGTGCGTTCGGGCTCGGGAGTGGCGACGAGCAGCGCGCCGCTTCCGATGAGCGCGAGCGGATCCGCGCCGAGGGCGTCACAGATCGCCTGGGTTTCCGGCAGCACCGGCACCCGGTCGGCCTCGAGCACGACGCCGAGCCCCGAGGCCGCCGCCATCTCGTACACGGCCCCCAGGACGCCGCCCTCCGTCACGTCGTGCATCGCGTGCGCGCCAGCCGCCGCTGCGGCGCGCGCTTCCGGCAGTACGCTGAGGCGTTCGCGGAACGCGCGGGCGCGCGCGAGGGCTCCGTCCCCGAGCGGGCCCGCCAGGCCGGCGCCGCGCACGTCCGCGAGGATCGCCGTCCCCTCGATGCCGGCGGCTTTGGTCAGCAGCACGGCGTCACCTGCTCGGGCACCGCCGCTCCGGATCAGGCGGCCGCGCGGCACCCGCCCAAAGGCGGTGACGACCACGATCGCGCGATCGAGACCGGCCACCACCTCGCTGTGCCCGCCCGCGATTTCTACGCCGAGCGAAGCCGCCGCCGTCCCGGCGTCCCGCATGATGCGCGCGAGATCTTCCGCGGCCCGGTCCGGCGCGAGCAGGATCGTCAACACCACCGCCACCGGCTCCGCGCCGGCGGCCGCGAGATCGTTGGTCCCGACGAGAAGGGCGTACCACCCGAGATCCTGTCCCGCGCCGGTGATCGGATCGGTGGTCACCGCGGCGAGATCGCCGCCGAAATCCACGACGGCGCAGTCCTCGCCGAACGCGGAGTGCACGAGGACGTCGGCCCGCCGCACGCCGAGGTGGCGGTAGACGAGTTCATGGAGGGCGTCGGGCGGGACTTTCCCGACCGGGATACGCCCGCCGCCCTCACGCGTCATCGGCGACGCCCTCGCATGTCGGCGGCTCGTCCCGCGCCCGCGGGGAACGCGGGTGCCTCCGCCGAATCAACGTGGGCGATGCCTGAGACCGCGTTTGTCCTCATCAACCTCAACCGCGGCACGCCCGCGGAAGTCGCGCGCCTGGTGCGCGCGCTGCCCGGCGTGGCGCAGGCGCACGCCGTCATGGGGGACTATGACGTGCTCGCCGTCATTCATGCCGACGTGACGCGCGAGATCTCGACGCTCGTGGACGAGCACATCCGGACGATCGAGGGCGTGGCGAAAATCGTGACCTGCGTCGCGGTGCGGACGTAGCCTACACCGCGACGCGCGGCGTGATCACCGTCATCGTCTGAAGAATCTCGAGGGCGACCTCGAGGGCCCGCAACCCGTCCTCGCCGGACACAAGCGGCACGTTTTCCCCGCGCACACACTGGACGAAGTGCGTCAGCTCCGCACGCAGCGGCTCGCCCGCCGGCACCGTAAGCCGCTGCTCGTCTCCGTCCCGCCGGACGGTCAGCTGCTGTCCGAGGTAGTTGAGGTGGACGAATCCGTCCGGGAGCGTGATCTCGAGTTCCGCCACTTTGACCGGAGACACGCGGCTCGCGACAAAGCTCGCCATGCATCCGCCACGGAGTGTCAGGTGCGCCACCGCGAGGTCCTCGTCCTCGCCGTGGATCGCCGCGCCGACCGCGCTCACCTTGGACACGCGTGTGCGCATCAGGTGCAGGACGATGTCGAGATCGTGGATCATGAGGTCGAGCACGACCCCGACGTCCATGATCCGTCGCGGGTTCCAGGGCCGCACCCGCCGAACTTGGATGAACAACGGGTCCCGCACCAGGTCCCGCAGCCGCTGCACCGCCGGCTTGAATCGCTCGACGTGGCCGACCAGCAGCACGAGGCCGCGCCGCTGCGCGAGCTCCACGAGTTCCGCGGCCTGATCCACGCTGGTCGTGATCGGTTTTTCGACGAGCACGTGGATGTCGTGCTCCAGAAACTCGCGGGCGATCTCATAGTGCAGGGCGGTCGGAACGACCAGGCTGACCGCGTCTACCCGGCCGAAGAGTTCCCGGTAGTCGCGGAAGCCCGTCGTGTTGTAGCGGCGCGCGAAATTGCTCGCCTCCCGCGATGCCGTGTCGGCGACGCCGGCCAACACCGTTCCCGGCATCTGGTGATAGATGCGGACATGGTGCTGCCCCCACTGCCCCAGCCCGACGACCCCGATCCGAATCGGGTCGGCCACGGTCAGCGCGTCCCCGGGTCGAACCGGCGTACGGCGTCGACGATCCGGTCGATGTCGGCGTCAGACACGCCGGGATGCACGGGCAGGCTCAGCACCTGCTCCGCCGCGCGCACCGCCTCGGGACACCGGCTCTCCCCGAACCGGCCGCGGTAGTACGGGGTGGTGTGGATCGGTGACGGATAGTAGACGCGCGTTCCGATGCCCTCTTCCTCGAGGTGGCGGCGGAGGCCGTCGCGTTCGCGCGCCACGCGTACGGTGTATTGATGGAAGACATGCGTGCACCCATCCGGCTCGACCGGACAGGTCAGCCACTCGAGCCCGACGAGGCCCGCCGAGAGGCGCGCCGCGTTCTGCCGACGGCGGGCGTTCCAGCCGTCGAGTCGCGCCAACTGGCCGATGCCGAGTGCCGCAGCCATCTCTGTCATCCGGTAGTTGTAGCCCTCGGCTTCGTACAGGTACTGCTGGCGTTCGCCGCCGCGGACGAAGAGCCGCGCGCGATCCGCGACCTGCGGGTCGGCGGTGGTGAGCAGCCCGCCCTCGCCGGTCGTCATGTTCTTCGATGGATAGAAGCTGAAGGCCGCCGCGCGGCCGAAGGCCCCGGCGCGGCGGCCACGGAACAGCGCGCCGTGCGCCTGCGCGGCATCCTCGATCAGCGTCAGCCCATGCGACGCCGCCAGCGCCTCAAACCGGTCCATGGCGCACGGCAACCCATAGAGGTGCACCAGGAGGATCGCCCGCGCTCCGGGAGTTCTCCGCAGCGCGTCGGCCGTCGCGTCGGGATCGAGGTTGTACGTGCGCGGATCGATATCCGCGAAGACGGGCTCCGCGCCGCACGACAAGACCGTTCCGGCGGTCGCCCCGTAGGAGAAGGTGGTCGTGACGACGCGGTCCCCCGGCCCGATGCCCGCGGCCTTGAGGGCCGCCATGAGCGCCGTCGTCCCGGAACTCGCCGCGATGGCATGGGGAACCCCGATGTAGGCCGCGAACGCCCGTTCAAAGTCCGCCACGCGCGGCCCTGCGACAAAGTGGCCCGAATCGAGGACTTCGAGGACGCGCCGTTTGTCCTCGTCGGAGATCAGAGGCTGGGCGATCGGGATGAGTTGGCGCGAGGTCGTCTGCATCATTCAGACGCGGCCGGGCTGCCTCCCGTCCGAACGGTTGTTCTGCACTTAGCGCTCATTTCCTGCCCTCTATCTGCTTCTGAAGCGCCTGAAGCATGCCGTCGATATTCTCCTTCATCTTCACGCGCAGCAGTCCGGCCAGCAGCCGGCCGATCAGCGGAATCCCGAACTCGAAGTCTACCCTGATCCCGGTCCGTGTGCTGTCTCCGACCGCCGCAAACTCCCACGTGCCCTCGTAGCTGTCGAAATCCCCCTCCCGCTGCCGGAACCGGCACAGGCGAGCGGCGTCGTCCCAGACGTCTTCCTCCACCCACCGGATGCGGCGGCCTTCGACGATCCCGACCCATTCCGTCAGCGTCGGGACTTCCCCATTCCGTTCCAGGACCGTTACCCGTTCGAGATCCGGCATGAACTTCGGAAAATCTTCCACGCGCTGGGCGCTCGCGTAGACCGTGTCGAGCGGGGCGCGAATGACGATCGATGCGCTGACCTGCGGCATGAACTCCTCCTGTCTCGGCCGCCTTCGCGGCCTTTCCGCAGGACCTCCGGCGCATTCGCGCCTCCTGCCCTGTCTCGGCCGCCTTCGCGGCTCCCGCCCTACTCTGCTTATCGCCCGCCCGTGACGTCGAGAATTGCGCCGGTCGTGTACGCAGCCGCCGGCGACAGCAGCCAGAGAACGGCTTCCGCGACTTCCTCCGCCGTTCCCGCCCGCTTCATCGGAACCGTCGGCGCCAGACGCGCCGCCCGGTCCGGGTCCCCGGCCGCCGCGTGAATGTCGGTGGCGATGAGACCGGGGCGCACGGCGTTGACGCGGATGCCCTCGTCGGCGACCTCCCGCGCCAAGCCGACCGTGAAGGTTTCGACCGCCCCCTTGGACGCCGCGTAGTGCACCCATTCGTTCGGGCTGCCGAGGCGCGCCGCGGCCGACGAGACGTTCACAATCACGCCGCCGGGTCCGCCGCGGCGGTGCGACATGCGGCGCACGGCTTCCCGCGCGCACAGGATTGTGCCGGCCACGTTGACGGCGAGCACCCGCGACAGGTCGTCGCCGCTGAGTCCCTCCAGGCGCCCGGGGTGGCGGCCTGAGACGCCGGCGTTGTTGACGAGCGCGGTCAGCGGACCGAGCGCTCGGGCTGCGTCGTCGAACAACTTTACCGTCTCCTCTTCGCGCGCGATGTCGCCTCGGATCGCGACGGCGCGTCCGTCCGCGCCCTCGATTTCCCGTACGACCTCGAGCGCCGCCGCTTCATCCCGGACGTAGTTGACCGCCACCGCGTACCCGCGGGCGCCGGCCAGGCGTGCCACCGCCGCGCCGATGCCCCGGCTGCCGCCTGTCACGACGACCACGCCGGCGCCCTCAGGCATGCAACTCGAGGACGTCGCCGTCTTCGAGGACGTGCTCGCGCTGCACCATCTGGCCATCGTAGGTGCGGCTGCCCCACACCTTGGCGTACTTGAGCCGCTCGGCGAAGTCTTTGTGCACGACCGCGGCGGCCTCTTCCACGGTGATGCCGCGGCGGAACACATAAGGCACCGACTTGTCGGCGCGCCGGCCCGGCGCCTTCGTGTAGACGCGAATTACGCCGAGCATCCGGAACAACTCGTCTCTCAGGCGATCGACGCCCTCGCCGGTCTCCGCCGAGACCGGCAGAATCTCGAAGCGCGCGCCGTACGCTTCGCGCAACAGATCCAGCCGCACCCTCGCGTCCGGCGCGTCGCTCTTGGCCGCGACGAGCAGCGTGGCCACCGCGCCCTCCCGGCCGCGGTCGCGGGCGAACTCGACGCGGCCGTCTGATGCGAGAGCCAGCACGGCATCCATCGACGCCAGTAGGTCGTCGTCGGCCAGGTCCGCAACGAGCAGCGCGGCGTCGGCCTGCCGGATCAGCGCGAACAGCCACGGCTCGGCCGTCTCCGACGCGATCGGCGGCAGGTCAACCAGCTGGATATTGATGTCCTCGTACGGCACCATCCCCGGCAGCGGCGTGCGCGTGGAGAACGGATACGGCGCGATGACCGGGTTCGCGTTGGTCACACCGGCGAGCAGCTGCGATTTCCCCGCGTTGGGCGCCCCGACGAGCACGACCTGGCCGGCGCCCTCGCGCGGCACGTGATGCCATGTCGGTCCTTTGGCGGCGGCCTTCTTGCTGCGCTGCGCATCGGTTCGGATCTTGGCCATGCGGCGGCGGAGGTCCGCGCGCATGTGCTCCGTCCCCTTGTGCTTGGGGATGGTGGCCATCATCGCTTCCAGCGCCTCGAGCTGCTCGTCGGGCGTCGTGGCCTGCCGGAAGCGGCGCTCAGCCTCGAGATACTGCGGTGTTAGGTTCGCGGGCATAACGCTCGCGCTTTATTGTACCGTCCCGGCGCTTCCGGCGGCCACGCCGAGATAGGCTTCCTTCACCCGCGGGCTGCGCAGCAGCGCGTTGGCGGCGTCGCCGAGCACGATGCGGCCCGTCTCCATGACATACCCGCGGTCGGCATGGTCGAGCGCGACCGCGACGTCCTGCTCGACCAGCAGCAGGCTCGTTCCGCGCGCGCGAAGCCGGTCGATGGTTTCCATGAGCGCCTGCACCGCGATCGGCGCGAGGCCGAGCGATGGCTCGTCGATCAGCAGAAGCCGCGGGCGGGCCATGAGCGCGCGGGCGAGCGCGGCCATCTGCTGCTCCCCGCCGCTCAACTGGCCCGCCGTGAGTTGCAGCCGCTCGCGCAGTACCGGAAACAGGTCGAGCACGTCGCGAAAATCGGCGGCGATCGCGGCGGGGTCGGTGCGCGCGTACGCACCGACGAAGAGGTTCTCCCGCACCGTGAGGTCGGCGAAGAGCCGCCGGCCCTGGGGCACGTGGGCCATGCCCAGACGGACGATCGCCTCGGGCGCGAGCCCGGCGATTTCCCGTCCGCTCCAACGCACGGAGCCGTGCCACGGCCGCAGCAACCCCGAGACCGCCCGCAGCAGCGTCGATTTGCCCGCCCCGTTGCTGCCGACGAGCGCGACCACTTCGCCCGCTCCGACCTCGAGCGCGACGTCCCAAAGCACCTGGACGCTCCCGTACCCCGCGGCGAGGCCGTCTACGCGAAGCAGCGGCGCGGGCTTCACGACGGGGATGGGCGCCCCGCTGCGTGGCGCGGTCCGAGATAGGCCGCGACGACGGCCGGGTCGGCCGTGACATGCGCCGGCGGCCCTTCCGCGATCTTGGCGCCGTGATGCAGCACGACCACGCGCCGGCAGAGGCCCATCACGACGCGCAGCACGTGCTCGATCACGAGGAGCGTGATCCCCTGGGCGTTCATGCGGCGGAGCAGGCCCATCTCCGCGTCGGTTTCCGCCGGGGTAAGGCCGGCCATGACCTCGTCGAGCAGCATGAGCCGCGGCCGCAGGGCGATCGCCTTCGCCAGTTCCAGGCGGCGGAGGTCCGGCGTCGTCAGCACCTGCGCCGGCAGGTCGCGCTTCGGACCGAGTCCGACGGTCTCGAGCACCTCGTCGGCAAGCCGCAGCGCGTCCGAGACGCGGGAGGCGTGACCGGCGCGGAACAGCAGCGGCACCGCGACGTTCTGGCGCACCGACATGTTGCGAAACGGCTGCGCGATCTGAAACGTCCGCGCGATGCCGAGCCGCGCGATCGCCGCCGGCCGGCGGCCTGTAATGTCGGATCCCGCAAATTCAACGCGCCCCGCGGTCGGCGTCTCGATGCCGGTAATGAGATTCACGAGCGTACTCTTGCCGGCGCCGTTCGGGCCGATCAGGCCGACGATTTCACCGGGTTCGATCGCCATGTCGACACCGTTCACAGCGGCGAGACGGCCGAACAATTTGTTCACGCCGGTGACGACAAGCAGCGGCACTAGACGCGGTTCTCCTGGAGGGCCTCGCGGATCGACGCGCCGAGCGCCGCGACGCGGCTGCGGCCGGGACGGAGCTGGAACAACTCGGCGAGCCCGCGCGGCGCGAAGATGACGAGGGCGCAGACGAGCGCGCCGAAGAACACGTTGTGGAGGAACAGCGAGACATTCGTGAGCGCGGCGTCGAGGCTCTTGAGGATCACCGCACCTGCCACCGGCCCGAGCACCGTGCCCGGACCGCCGAAGATCGCCATCACGACGGCCTGTACTGTGAAATCGATGTTGAAGACCGTCAGCGGGTCGATGAATGTGAGCCAGTACGCGTAGATGCCGCCGGCCGCGGCGAAGAGAAACGCGTTCGCCGCGTACGCGAGGATCTTGTACGGCAGCGGCTCGATCCCCAATACTTGGGCGGCGTCCTGGTTTTCGCGGATCGCCGCGATGGCGTAGCCCGGCCGCGACCGCGGTAGTGCGAACCCCGCCAGCACCGCCAGCACGAGGCCGCCGAGCATCCAGTAGTAGAAGATCTTGAAGTCGCTCGCCGGCGGAAGGTTCATGCCGGATCCCCCGCCGGTGATCTCGAGGTTGGCCGTGAGCTGGCGCAGCACGAGCATGAAGCCGAGGGTCGCGATCGCAAAGTAGTGACCGCGGAGGCGCAGCAGCAGCGCGCCCATCGCCCCCGCCGCCGCCGCCGCGAGCACGCAGCCCGCGGGGAGCGCCACGGCGAACGGCAGATGCGACCGCACCATCAGGATCCCGGTGGTGTAGGCGCCGATGCCGATGAACGCCGCGCCGCCGAAATCGGGATAGCCGGTGTAGCCGCCGATCAGGTTCCACGCCGACGCGAGGATCCCGAACATGAAGATGCCGGTGATGATCCGGATGTAGTACGTGTTGAGCGCGCCGGGCAGCACGAGCGTCACGACAATCACGGCGGCGGCCGCCGCGATGCCGGTGGCCTCCCGCCGCGTCATCCGCGGAACCGCGCCGTGCGCCCCAGCAGGCCCGCCGGCCGGACCAGCAAGACGAGAATAAGGGCGCTGAACGCCACGATGTAATCGTAGTTTGGGCCCAGCCACCCGGCCGCGTACGTCGTCAAGAGGCCGAAAATCAACCCTCCGATCAGGGCGCCGGTGACGCTGCCGAGCCCGCCCAGCACGCAGACGACGAAGCCGATGAAGGTGTAGTTGGCGCCCATCGCGGGATAGATCGGGAAGCTCATGCCGGCGAGCCCGCCGGCGATGCCGGCGGTCGCAAGCGCGATCGCGAACGTCATCGCGTAGACGTGTGCGATCGGGATGCCCATCAACCGCGCGGCGTCCTGGTCGGACGCCGTCGCGCGGATCGCGCTGCCGAGCCGCGTGCGGCTCATGAGGAGATGCAGCAGCAGCGCGACAACGAGCGCCGCCGCGAGCGTCATGAGCCGGATCGCCGGCACGATCACGGGGCCGAGGTGGAGCGCGCGGCCGGAGTAGGCCGTGGTCACGGCCCGTACGTCGGCGGTCCAGACCGCGAGCGCGCCGTTGGTGACCACGAGGTCGAAGCTGAACGTGAGCAGAAACGTGATCAGGAACGAGGCGCGGATCACCTGGTTCACGACGACGCGCTGCAGTCCGTAGCCGAGGACGAAGAGCGCGGCCCCGGCAACCGGCAGCGTCACGAACGGGTCGATGCCGTACAGCGTGAACAGCCAGTACGTCGTGTACGCGCCGAGCATGACGAACGCCCCGTGCGCGATGTTGATGACGTTCAGCACGCCCCAGACGAGGGACATGCCGAGCCCGACCGTCGCATACGTGCCGCCGATCAGGAGGCCGTTGACCGCGTTCTGGAGCGCGATCTGAACCGACGGGCTTATTTGCGTGCCGTCCACACCGGCGTCGGATACATCGCCTTCGCGGCGGCCACGTTTCCGGGCCACACGGTGACGACCTTGCCGTGCTGGATCTGAACGGTGACCATCGGCTTGAAGTTGTTGTAACCCTTCTCGTTGAACTTGATCCGGCCGTAGAAGGTCACGACGTCGAGCGCTGCGAGCGCGTCCCGCACCTTCTGCCGGTCGAGGCCGCCCGCATTCTGGATCGCGAGCTGCAGCGCGAGGCCGCCGACCGAGCCGTTCGCCGCGTGGTAGTCTGGCTCGAAGCCGTAGCGCTTCGTGAACGCCTCGCTGTACTGCCGGGTCGTCCCGAACAGCGGGCCGTTGTACTTCACGTCCGGCGTCCACTGGGACGACGCGAACACGTACTCGGCCGCGGGCCCGAGCGCCTTGACGAAGTCCGGCGTGGTGGGGCCGACCGTGAACCCGAAGAACTTGGCGTTGACCTCGAGGCTTTGCGCCTGCCGCATCGCAAGCAGCGACTCTTGCAGATGGCCCGACTCAATGATCACGTCGGCGCCGGCGGCCTTGATCGCGGTGAGCGCGGCGCTCAGATCGTTCGTGTTGACGGGGTACTTCTGGAAGTAAACGACCCGCAGACCGTTGCGGTCGGCCCAGTCCTTCGCGCCGTTCGCGACCTCGAGCGAGAAGAGGTCGTCCGCGGAGACAATCGCGACCGTGGACGGCCGCGGCGACAACGAGACGGCGCACTGCAGCATCGCGGCCGCGTAGTCCGCCGCCGGGCTGCTGGTTCCGAATGTGTACTTGTAGCCCTGCTCGAAGATCTTTGCGGCCGCGCCGTTCGCGTCGACCATCGGGACCTTGTACTTTTCGGCGATGCCGGCGTCGGCGAATGTCGCCGGGCTGCCGTAGGGGCCGAGCAGGAACGCGACGTGGTCCTGCGTGATCAGGCGGTCCGTGAGCTCCGCCGAAGTCTGCGGCTTGCTCTGGTCGTCGTAGTAGACGATCTGGACCTTGTAGGTGTGCGAGCCCGCCTTGATGCCTCCGCGGGCGTTCACCGCATCGGCCCAGAGGTCGTAACCCTGTTTCGCCAGGGCCCCCTCGCGGGCGTCCGCCCCGGTCGCCGCGAGCGGCGCGCCGAGCTTAAGAATCTCTTCGCCTTGCAGCGCCCCCGCCGTGACCCCGAGGGTCCCCATGACGGCGATCGCCGCAAGCGCAATTCGGACGCGGGTCTTGAACTGCGGCATGCGTATCCCTCCCTACCCGGCGCCCGGACGGCGCCGGCACAGTCCGGAGCCTTACTCTTGGGGCACCGCCGTCCCTGCTCGGCTAAGCAGATAGGATGGATGCCGGAGGCCCGTCGGCGGATAGAGCTCCTCATGCGTGAAGCGAAAGCCGAGCTTTTCGAGCACACGCTGCGAGACGGCGTTGGCCGGATGATGGCCCGCGAAGAGCGCGTGGGCGCCGATCGTCCCGAAGGCGTAGGCGATGACCGCCTGCGCCGCTTCGGTCGCGAGGCCCCGGCCCCAGCAGGCCGGCCGCAGGTGAAAGCCAATCTCGTAGATCCGCTGTTCCAGCCGATACGGCCGCAGCCCGGCGCATCCGGCGTGCGCGTCGTTCTCCAAGAGAAAGATCGGCCAGTACTGGACACCGTGCGCGCGCATCGTCGCGATCTCGCTGCCGAGCCGTGCCTCAGCCGCGGCCGCCGACAGCGGCCCACCGATCAGCCGCGTCACGTCGGGGTCGCTCCACAAAGCGAGCGCGAGTGGCAGATCGTCGGCCGTCCAGTGGCCGAAGCCGAGGCGGGCGCTCTTCAGAAAATAGACGCGCGGTGACGTCACCCGCAGACCACCGTTACGCGCGGCCCCGGCCGGCGACCGGGAGTGCCCGCAGCACGGGTACCAGTTCGGCGCCCCACCGCTCCAGCACCGCGGGATCGTAGACCTTGGCTGCCTCCGATCCCAAGATCACGGTGTCGACGCCCAGCGCGGCGAGCCCGCGGCAGAACTCGACCGCCTGGGGAATCGAGATCTTGTCGTTCGGGGTGGCGCGCCGCGGCACGTACACGGTCTTTTCGATGGCGTCGTAGGGCCGTCCCAGCCTGGCGCAGTGCTCGCGAAGGACGGTCAGCTTGTGCGTTAGCTCGTCCCCGGTCAGGCGATCCATGAAGTTGCAGGCGTCGGCGTACTGCGCCACAATGCGGAGCGTCTTTCGTTCGCCCCCGCCGCCGACCATAATCGGCGGGTGCGGGCGCTGCAGCGCCTGCGGCACGTTGAGCGTCCGCTCGAGCTGATAGTGCCGGCCACGGAACGGGGTCGCCCGGTCGTAGGCCCCTTCGTCGGCCCACATCCGCAGCGCGATCTGCACGGTCTCCTCGAGACGTTCGAACCGCTGCGCGCGCTCCGGGAACGGGATGCCGAGGGCGCGGTGCTCTTCCTCGAACCATCCCGCGCCGACCCCGAAGATCGCCCGGCCGCCCGAGAGCACGTCGAGGCTGGTCACCTGTTTGACGAGCGCGCCGGGGTGCCGGTATGTCGCGGAGGTGACCAGCGTGCCGAGCCGGATCCGGCTCGTCACGCCGGCGATGAACGCGAGGATCGCGTAGGCTTCGAGCATCGGACGGTCCGTGACCCCCGGCGCCACCGGCTGCTCGTCCCAGAAAAAGTGATCCCAGACCCACAGGGCCTCGAACCCGGCCGCTTCGGCGCGGCGCGCCATCCCGGCGATCTCCGGACCGAAGCGGGCCGGCCCGCCGGGCACTGCGAAATTGGCCACACTCAGACCAACGCGCATCGTTCCTCCCCGCCTAGTGCGCCGTGGACGTCCGCGTCGCCGGTGCGGCGTCCGCACCGATGACGTCGGCAAGCCGGCGCACGCCGTCCCGGTCGAGGAGCCGCAGCAGGCCCTCGGTCGTCTGCCGGGGCATTCCCGGGCCGCCGTAGACGAAGCCGGTGTACATTTCGAGGAGCGTGGCGCCGGCTTTGATCTTTTCGTACGCATCCTCGGCGTTCATGATCCCGCCGACCCCAATGATCGGGACGCGGCCCCGGGTCGCCCGGTACAAGGTGCGCACCGCGTCCGTCGCGAGCGCGCGGAGCGGCAGGCCGCTGAGGCCGCCCTCCTCGCGCGCCAGCGGGCTCCGCAGACCGTCCCGCCGGACGGTCGTGTTCGTCGCGACGAGGCCGTGGGCCCGGCCCGCCGCGGCGTCCGCCACCGCCTCGAGGTCCCCTTCGGTTAGGTCAGGCGCCACTTTGACGAACAGCGGCTTCTCGCCGAGCGCGCGGTTGCGCGCGGCGAGCGCGTCGAGCAGCGGGACGGCGGCGTCGTGCGCCTGAAGCGACCGCAGGCCCGGCGTGTTGGGCGACGAGAGGTTCACCACCAGGAAGTCGGCGTGTGGGTGGAGACGTTCGAGCGTCCGGACGTAGTCGGCGGCGGCGTCTTCGAGCGCGGTGTCCATGTTCTTGCCGATGTTCGCGCCGAGCGGAATCGGGAACCGGCCGTGTCGGCGAGCAGCGGCCATGCGCGCGGCGACGGCCGCAGCGCCCGGCGAGTTGAAGCCGAGACGGTTGATGAGCGCCGCGTCTTCAGGCAGCCGGAACACCCGCGGCCGCGGATTGCCCGGCTGGGGGCGCGGCGTCACTGTGCCGACCTCCGCAAACCCGAACCCGAGCCGGGGCCACGCCCACAGCGCGCGCGCGGCCTTGTCGCAGCCGGCGGCGAGCCCCACGGGCGACGGAAAGCGCAGCCCGCAGACGTCAAGCGCCAGGCGCGGATCGGCGGGGGGAGCGTTCGGCGCCAGGCGTGCCCACACGGCGCCGGCGAGCCCGAGCGACCCCAGCGCGAACTCGTGGCTCCGCTCGGCGTCCAGGCGGAACAGCAGCGGTTTGACGATCCGCTCGTAGATCACTAGACGACCGGCGTCTGCAGCTGCCCCTGCGGCTTCCCGACGATCTCGCCGCCTTCCATGACCACCTGCCCGCGGACGATCGTATAGACGGGCAAGCCCTTCACACGAAAGCCGTGGAACGGCGTCAACCTGTTCTTGCTGTGCAGCCGTTCCTGGTCGATCGTCCCTTCCTTTCGCATGTCCACGATGGTGAGGTCGGCGTCGGCGCCGCGGCCCAGATGGCCCTTGCGCGGCCACAGGTTCCAGGCCCGCGCGGGGCCTTCCGCCTGCAGCTTGACGTAGTGGTTGAGCGTCAGCCGGCCCGCGTTGACCTGCGTTAGCATAAGCGGCACGTTGGTCTCGACCCCGGGCCAGCCGGCGGCCGCCTTCCATATGTCCCCCATAGGGTCGTTGAACATCTTCTCCTCGCGCGTGTGCGGCGAGTGGTCGGTGCCGAGCACCTCGATCGTCCCGTCGAGCAGCCCCCGCCACAGCGCGTCGGCGTGCTCGCGCGAGCGCACCGGCGGGTTGATCTTCAGCAGCGAGCCGAGCCGCATCCGCACCATGTCCTCGCCTTCCATGAGAAGATAGTTCGGGCCCGTCTCCCCCATCACGTCGACGCCGTCGCCGCGGCCGCGGCGAAGCAGCTCGACCCCTTCTGCGGCGCTCATGTGAAAGATCATCAGCCGGCTCTTGGCCTCGCGCGCGAAGAGAATCGCCCGCGAGATCGCCTCGGCCTCCGCGACCGACGGCCGCGACTCGAGGTGCGCCAGCGGATCCGTCCGGCCCGCGTCCAGAAGCTGCTTGCGGATGTAATGGATGATGCCGTTGTCCTCGGCGTGCACGCCGCACCGGAGGCCGGTCTCGGCCACGATGCGCCAGGCGTCGAGGATCTCGCCATCCTGCGGGGCGGGAATGTTGCCGACCGTCTCGCCGAGGAAGACCTTGTAGCCGACGACACCGGCCTCCGCGAGCGGCACGATCTCCCGGCTGCTGCCTTCCACGATCACCGCGTACAGACCGTAGTCGACGTAAGACGTTCCCTGAATGGCCGCGACCTTGGTGCGGAACCCGTGCACGGTGGAAGTGAGCGGGATCACGTTCGGCATGTCGAGCACCGTCGTGACCCCGCCGGCGGCGGCCGCCTGTGAGCCGGTGCTGAAGTCTTCCTTGTACTCGAGCCCCGGCACGCGGAAATGCACGTGCGGGTCGATCAGCCCGGGCAGCACGTGGAGGGCGGCCGCGTCGATCGTTCGCGTCGCCTCCGGCAGCTCGTCGCGGACGCTGATCTCGCGCACACGGCCGTCCTGAATCAGCAGGTGCCCGCGGCGGCTCGCTGCGGGGCTCACGATCGTGCCGTTCTTGACGATGAGGTCTACTGCCACGCGGCCCTCACGGACGCAGGCGCGGCCGCACCTGCTCGGCGAGCAGGCGCATCGCGCCGGTAACGATCTCGTGCGGCATGCCGGGGAAGTTGACCCGGAAGATCATCGTGGTCGCGCCCGTGAGCTCCGCGCACCGGTTGACCTCGTCCGCGCAGCGCGCCGGGTCCCCGAGGATGAACCGGTCCTGCGCGAGTCCCTCGAACGCCTGCGTCATGTCGTCGCCCTCGGGCAGCGCCCGATGCTGGCCCCACGCCACGTAGGCTTCGTACTTCTTCTCTACGTAGGGCCGGGCCAGCTCGATCGCCCGCGCGGGCGTGTCGGCGACGAACAGCTCGCGCCGCATCGGCAGCTCCGCGGGGAATGGCTTGCCGGCGCGCTCCAGGGCTGCGCGGTAGATGCCGGTCTGCCGCGCGATCGTCGTGAGCGTCGCGTGCGGGTTGATCACCCAGGTGTCGCCCAGCTGCGCGGCGCGCTCGACGGCGCGGTCGCTGTTCGCCGCCATCCACACCGGGGGGCCGGGCCGCTGCAGCGGCCGCAGGCCGATGCGGACTCCGTCGAGACGGCAGTACGGCGTGTCGAGCGTGGCCGGCTCGCCGGCCCAGAGCTGCCGGATCACGCGGAGGTGATCCCGCAGGCGGCGGACGCGCTGGCCCTTGCCCACGCCGAAGGCGTTGTCCTCGACCTCCCGGTAGCCGAGACCCACGCCGAAAATGAACCGGCCGCCCGTGATGACGTCGAGGCTCGCCGCCTCCTCCGCGACCTGCACCGGATTGAGCAGCGGCAGGAGGTAGATCGAGACGCCGAGGCGCATCGAGCCGGCTTCGGCGGCCGCACGCGCGACCGCGATGGCCGGCTGCAGCATCGCGAACTCGCCGATGAGGAAGTGCTGGCCGAAGACGATCAGGTCGAAGCCGAGGCTGCGCGCGAGCCGGACCTGCATCAGCAGTTCGCTCCACCGGTCTGCGAGCGAATCGGCCGGGGGGTGCTGATTGACGAGCATCAACCCAACGCGCACGATTACATCTTCGCGTCCGTTCGGTGCCCGGCCTCCGTCACAAGACCCCGCGGGCCGCGGGCGCGACGGGGCCCGCACTGAGATAGCGGCTCGGGAGCGGACCGCCGATCCGCCCGCTGAGCCAGCGTGACGTCGCGGCCACGGCGTCGAGATCCACCCCGGTCTCGACCCCGAGGCCGTGCAGCATATACAGCAGGTCTTCCGTGGCGAGATTGCCGGAGGCGCCGGGCGCGTAGGGACAGCCGCCGAGCCCGCCCGCGGCGGCGTCGACGGTCGTGACGCCGGTCTCGAGCGCCGCGAGCACGTTCGCGAGCGCCGTTCCCCGCGTGTCGTGCAGATGGACCGCGACGCGACCGATGGAGATGTCGCGCGCCACCTGCTCGACGAGCGCGGCCACCTCCGCGGGCGTCGCGGCGCCGATCGTGTCGCTGAGCGCGATCTCGTAACAGCCCATCTCCACAAGCGCGGCGGCGACACGCCGGGCCGCCTCGGGCGGCACGCGGCCGCTGTACGGGCACCACCACGCCGTCGAGACGTACGCGCGGACGCGCATCCCCCGCCCGCGCGCCATCGTCAGGACGTCGCGAAACCGCGCGAGCGACTCGGCGACCGTCATGTTGATGTTGTGCTGTGCGAACGTATCGGACGCCGCGGTAAACACCGCGACCTCGTCGGCGCCCGCGGCGAGCGCACGCTCCATGCCGTGGCGGTTCGGCACGAGCGCCGACAGCACCGGGCGGCCGCCGGCCACGATGGCAGGACCGTCGCCTTGAGAGAGGTTTCGGAACAACTCGTCCGTCCCGGCCATCTGCGGCACGCGGTCCTCCCGGACGAACGCGCCCACCTCGATCTGGGGCAGTCCGCACGCCGCGAGGCGCCGCACGAACTCGACTTTGTCGTCGAGCGAGAGGGCGGTCGCCTCGTTCTGCAGGCCGTCACGCGGCCCCACCTCCAAGACTCGCACCCGCGCCGGGACACGCAGGCTCATCCGCGTCCGCCCGCCGGGCCCTGCGCGGCAGCGTCCGGCGGCCCGAGTTCCGCCACGACCGCACCGGCGTCGACCTGCTCGCCCTGCCGCACACGCAACGAGAGGACGCGGCCGGCATGCGGCGCGCGAATCACGTGCTCCATTTTCATCGCCTCGATGACCGCGATCGGCTGTCCCGCGGCCACCACCTCGCCCTCGCGGACGGCAACGCGCGTCACCGCGCCCGGCATCGGGACTTCGAGGGTTTCCGTGTGCTCGCGGCCACCCCCGGCCGTCCGGCGTGTAGTTCTCCCGGCCGCGCCGCCCCCGAGCGGCACGGCGATCGTTTCGCCGTCGAAGTGCAGCCAGCGCGTTCCCGCGTGGACGATCGACCGGACGATGTGCGACGCGCCGTCGTCGGCGGCGACACGCCAGGTCGTCGCGTCCAGTCGCTGGACCGCAAGACGGATCTCGCGGCCGGCCACGCGAACGGTCACCTCCCTAGCCACGCGCGCCACCGATCCGCCAGCCGGATCCGTCGTTCCACGGGTCCCAGTTCCCCGCCGGTCCGGTTCCGGCACCGGCGCTCGGACGCGGTGCGACCTCAGCCTCGGCGAGCGCCGCGGCCGTCGCGAGGACGAATTCCGACGGCTCCGGCCGCCACCCGGAGAAGTGCCGCTCAAGGAAGTCGGTTGGCGTTTCGCCGCGCCGAAAAGCGTCGTGCCGGACGACATCCCGCAGGAAGGTCAGGTTGGTGCCGCACCCGAGAATCACGTAATCGCGAAGCGCCTGCTCCATCCGCGCGACGGCTCCGGCCCGCGTGCGGTCCCAGACGATGACTTTGGCCAGCAGCGAGTCGTAGGCCGGCGGCACCTCCCACCCTTCCCGGAGACCGGAGTCCACCCGGATGCCGGGGCCTTGCGGTTCGTCCAGCGCAAGGATCGGGCCCGGCGAGGGCCGGAAGGCCTCCGCCGGATCCTCGGCGCAGACACGGCATTCCAGCGCGTGGCCACGGGGCGGGGCGTCGGCCGGAATCCCGGCGCGCTCCAGCGGCTCCCCCGCCGCGATGCGCAGTTGCGCCTTGACGAGGTCCACGTTTGCTACCAGTTCGGTTACGGGATGCTCGACCTGAAGCCGCGTGTTGACTTCGAGGAAGTAGTACCGGCCGCCGGGCGCCAACAGAAACTCCACCGTGCCTGCGTTGACGTACCCGGAGGCCTGAGCGATCGCGACGGCCGCGGCGGCCAGTTTCGTCCGCGTGCCGGGATCGGCCCCGGGCGACGGCGATTCCTCGATCAGCTTTTGATGCCGCCGCTGCACGCTGCACTCCCGCTCGCCCAGCGCCGCGATGTGCCCGTGCTCATCGGCGACGACCTGCACCTCGACGTGCCGCACGCCCGCGAGATGCCGTTCGAGAAAGAGACGGCCGTCGCCGAAGGCGGCGCGCGCCTCCCGTTCGGCGGATTCGAGCGCCGCGCGCAAATTCTGTGGATGCTCCACGACCCGCATCCCGCGCCCCCCGCCTCCCGCCGCGGCCTTCACGAGCACCGGATAACCGAGGCGGTCTGCCGCCGCCGCGAACATTTCCGCGTCCACGGCGTCCGCATCCGGCCAGAATCCCGGGACGACCGGCACGCCGACCCGCTCCGCGAGCACGCGCGCCGCGGGCTTGTCCCCAAGGCGCTCGATGACGCCGGCCGGCGGCCCAACGAACCGAAGGCCGGCGCGCGCCACGGCATCGGCGAAGGTCGCCGACTCGGCGAGGAATCCATATCCGGGGTGTACCGCGTCGGCCCCGGACCGGCGCGCCGCTTCGAGGAGGCGGCCCTGGTGCAGGTAACTCTCGCGGGGATCGGTGGGGCCGATGTGCTCGGTGCGGCCCGCCAGCCGCGTGTGGGGCGCGTCCAGATCCGCATCACCGGCGACGGCGACGGTCTCGAGGCCGAGTTCGCGGCACGCCCTGATGATGCGCACCGCGATCTCGCCCCGGTTGGCGACGAGGACGCGGCGCAGCGGTCGGCCGGCCATCCGCTACATCCGGAAGACGCCGGGGTGCATGCCGTCGACCGGTGCGTTCAGCACGGCCGACAAAGCCAGCGCGAGCACGGCGCGCGTCTCCGCGGGGTCGATGATGCCGTCGTCCCACAGGCGCGCCGTGCTGAAGTACGGATCCCCTTCGGTTTCGTACTTGCTCAGGATCGGCTCGACGAGGGCCCGCTCCTCCTCGGCGGACAGCGAACGACCCTCCCGCCGCAACTGGTCTCGCTTGACGGTCAGCAGGACCGTCGCGGCCTGCTCCCCGCCCATCACGGAGATCCGGGCGTTGGGCCACATCCACAGAAACCGCGGATCGTACGCCCGTCCGCACATCGCGTAGTTGCCGGCCCCGTACGACCCGCCGACGATCACGGTGAGGCGCGGCACGCCGCAAGTGGCCACTGCGTGCACCATCTTCGCGCCGGCGCGCGCGATGCCGGCGGCCTCGTACTGGCGGCCGACGATGAAGCCGGTGATGTTCTGCAGAAAGACAAGCGGGATCCGGCGCTGGCCGCACAGCTCCATGAAGTGCGCGCCCTTCTCCGCGCTCTCGACGAACAGTACGCCGTTATTGGCGACGATGCCGACCGGGATGCCGTGGATGCGCGCGAAGCCGGTGACGAGCGTCGTGCCGTACAGCGCCTTGAACTCCTGGAACCGGCTGCCGTCCACGATCCGCGCGATGACGTCGCGCGCGTCGAACTGGCGGCGGAGGTCCTGAGGCAGCAGCCCGTAGATCTCTCGGGGGTCGTACCGGGGGTCTTCCGGCGCCGCCAAATCGAGCGCCGGCCGCTTGAGGCGATTGAGCGTGCCGACGATCTCGCGCACGATCTCCATCGCATGCGCGTCATCGTCGGCCATGTGGTCGACCACGCCGCTGCGGCGGGCGTGGACGTCCGCCCCGCCGAGATCTTCGGCGGAGACCTCTTCCCCGGTCGCCGCGCGGACGAGCGGGGGCCCGCCGAGGAAAATCGTGCCGGTGCCGCGGACGATCACCGCCTCGTCCGCCATCGCCGGGACATACGCCCCGCCGGCCGTGCACGAACCGAGCACGGCGGCGATCTGCGGAATGCCTTCCGCGGACAAGACCGCCTGGTGGTAGAAGATCCGGCCGAAGTGCTCCCGGTCGGGGAACACTTCCGCCTGCAGCGGCAGGAACGCGCCGCCGGAGTCCACGAGGTAGATGCACGGCAGCCGGTTCTCGCGCGCGATGCCCTGGGCGCGGAGGTGCTTCTTCACGGTCAGCGGGTAATACGTGCCGCCCTTGACCGTCGGGTCGTTGGCGACGACCACGCACTCGAGCCCCCGCACGCGGCCGATCCCGGTGACGAGCCCCGCGCCCGGCGCCTCCCCGCCGTACATCTCCCAGGCGGCCAGCGGTGACAACTCCAGCAACGGCGAGCCGGGATCGAGCAACAGCTCGATGCGTTCGCGGGCGCTCAGTTTGCCTTGCTCGCGCAGCCGCCGGTGCGCCCGCTCTCCGCCGCCGGCCCGTACGAGGGTCAGCCGCTCGGCCAGCAGCCGCGCCAGTCTCTCATGGTACTCGCGATTGGTCTGGAACTCGGGGGAGGTGACGTCGACGTGCGATTCGAGAACACCCATCGCCGCGACCTATTCCGCCCCTGTCCGTGCAGGACCTCCGGGCCGCGGCCGGCGCCGCCCGTGCATTCCCCGGGGTTCGTTCCACCAGAAACGCGGCTACTGTCGGTGGTCGAGGATGACCTTGATCGAATCGCCGGCGGTGGCGGCCAGGCGGAACCCTTCCGCCGCGCCCGAGAGGCCGAACCGGTGCGTCACCATGTCGTCGACCCCGACAACCCGTCGCGTGATGAGGTCGAGCGCCTCCGCGTAGTCCGCCGGGGCCGCGCCGTACGAGGTCGTGGCGGTGAGGTCCGTGCGGAAGAACGTCTCGTTGAAGGGCACCGGCGGAAACGTGTAGTCGGGGCCCGACGGCGCAAACAGCATGACGGTGCTCCCCGGCTCCGCAGAGCGCAGCGCTCCGGCGATCGCGGGGCCCGCGCCGGTGCAGACAATGACCAGGTCGGCGAGGCGTCCCTCGTTGGCCTCGCGCACCTGCGCCGCGAGGTCGCCGCCGGGACGAAACGCAACGTCCGCGCCGAAGCGCCGCGCGGCCGCCAGGCGGTAGTCCGAGATGTCGGACGCGAGCACGCGCCGCGCGCCGGCCGCGCGTGCGAGCTTGATGTGGAGCAGGCCGATCATCCCGCTGCCGGCCACGAAGACGGTATCGTCGGGGCGCACCGGCGCGATCCGCTGCGCCCGGACCACGCAGGCCAGCGGTTCGACGAAGACAGCTTGATCGAACGAAACCGAATCGGATAGTGGAAAGACGCCGCGATCCACATGGATCGGCGTGAGCCGGGCGTATTCGACGAAGCCGCCGGGATCGAAGTTGGTGGTGTGCAGCACGTGGCACATCGTGTGATGGCCGCGGCGGCAGTACCGGCAGGCGTTGCACGGTACGTGGTGCGCCGCAGTGATGCGGTCGCCGATCCGGTAGGCGCCCACGCCCTCGCCGACGGCGGCAACGGAGCCGGCGACCTCATGGCCGAGCACGAGCGGTGCGCGGTGGCGCCGGTACCATTCCATGACGTCGCTGCCGCAGATGCCGCTCCGCTCGATCCGCATCAAGAGCTCGCCGGGGCCGATCGCTGGAACCGCCCGGTCTTCGAGCCGAACGTCCTGGTTCGTGTAGTAGACGGCCGCGCGCATTCGGCCAGGAGCCGCCGCGGTCGGTGCGCCGGATCGGCCCGCCGCGTCTGTGCGCTCCGAGGCGGACCGGCTCATCGTCTCGCCGCGGGCTGCGCCCCTTCCGCCGCGCTGCGCCGGAACAAAGCGTGGGCCTCCTGCGGCGGCACGCCGTCGTGGACGATCGCCCGGACCGCCTTGATCATGGCGACCGGCGCCGCGTGTTGCCAGATGTTGCGGCCCATGTCGACCCCCACCGCGCCCTGGCGGATCGCGGACGACGTCAATTCAAAGACGTCCATCTCGGTGTCGAGCTTCGGGCCGCCGGCGACCACGAGCGGCACCGGGCACCCCTCGACCACTTTGTCAAAGCCGTCGCAGTAGTAGGTCTTGACGATCTGCGCCCCCGCCTCCGCCGCGATCCGGCAGCACAGGCCGAGGTAGCGCGCGTCCCGCTTTTCAAGCTCCTTACCGACCGCGGTCACCGCCAGTACGGGCATGCCGTACTCCTGCCCTTCGCTGACGAGCGCGCCCAGGTTCAGTAGCGTCTCGCGCTCATGCGCCGTGCCGACGAAGATCGAGAGCGCGACCGCCGCCGCGTTCAACCGCACCGCGTCCTTCATCGTTGTCATGATGCCTTCGTTGGACAGGTCGTCGCTGAGGATGCTCGTCCCGCCGGACACCCGCAGCACGATCGGCACGCCCGCGGCCGCCGCGACCGACGACCGCACCACGCCGCGCGTTACCATCAACGAATCCGCGAAGGGCAGCAGCGGCTCGATCGTCGTGCGGGGAATTTCCAATTTGGAGGTCGGTCCCATGAAGTAGCCGTGGTCCACGGCCAGCATCACGGTGCGGCCGGTGTCCGGCCGGATGATGCGGTGCAGACGGTTGCGCATACCCCAGTCCATGGTATGTCAATTCTGTCCTGGGGCGGCACACGCCTCCCGTGCCGCGACGGGCAGCGCTGCAGCGCCGTGATCGGCTGTCCGTCCACGGCGCTGCTGTTTACTGTGGTGGCGGCGGCAGATCCGCCGGCTCCGGGGGGCTACGGCGCCGGGAGCCGCACCACCTCCAGCCGCAGTTCCTGGTTGTTCGGGTCGCAGGTCGCGGAGCTAATCTGCTCGCTCGGCGGCGTACCCGCGCAGGCCGTCGCCGACGTGGGCGGCACCACCGCCGGCGTCGGATTGGCCGTGCTGATCTCGATCGTGCTGAGCGGAGGCGCCGGCGAGTGGTTGATCGGAATGTGGCGGACCGCGGGTAGGACTCGCGTCGGGACGACCGCGACGTGCCGGACCGTTCCCCGGACGCGCGTCGGGGTGGCCGCCACGTGGCGGATCGCAACTGCGACTCGCGCCGGGGCGGCCGCGATGTGCCGGACCGCCGCCGCGACGCTCGCCGAGGAGACCGCGCCGAGTCCCAGCAGCGCCCACACGACGAAGCTCGATGCCAAGAAGCGTTTCATAAGACCTCCGTGCGTTTCGACATCGCCACTCCGGTATTTTCCCCAGTTCGGGCCAATGTCGCGACCGCGCGCCCAAGGCCGCCCTTCACTTACTTGAATACCGAGACTTCGATCTCTTTCGCGGTGATAAACTCGAGCAGTGCCGGCACGCCCTCGTCGGTCTTGCGAATCGCCCGCTTGATCGCCGGCACGATCTCGGCCGGCTGGGACACGCGCTCGCCGTGCCCGCCCAGCGCCTGGGCGAACGCCGCGTAGTTGCCCGAGATATCGGTGCTGCGGAACTTTTCGGTGGAGACCGGCATCACCGGGAGTTCGATCGCCATCGAGAAGTTGTTGAGCAACACGGACAGAATCGGGATGCGCTCCCGGACCGCCGTTTCGAAATCCATCCCTGTGAATCCGATCGCCGCGTCGCCCCAGACGTTGATGCAGAGCTTCTCCGGCGCGTGGAGCTTCGCGCCCATCGCGAGCCCGAGGCCGTAGCCGAGTTGGGTCGTCTTACCCCAGCCGATGTACGAGAGCGGCGTCTCCACCTGCCAGAACGGCGACAGCTGGTCGCGCGGACTGCCGGCGTCGTGCGTGATCACGGTGTTGGCGGCGTCGACGGTCCGCAGCAGATCTCGAATCACCCGGTACGGCGACAGGGGGGTCTCTTCGGAATTGAGCTTCGGGCTCCACTGCGCGAGCCAGGCGTCGCGGCCGCCCTTGATCTCGCGCGCGACCGCCGAGGCGCGCTCCTGCCGTGGCGCCGGGACACGGTCTTTCACCGCCTCGAGCAACGCGGTGAGCACGAGCCCTGCGTCGCCGATCACGACGTGGTCGGCCGGCAGATCCTTGTTGACGTCCGCCGGGTCGAGCGTGGCGTGGATGATCGTCTTTCCGTTGGGCATCGCGACCCCGTAGTTGGTCGTCGCAAAGCTGCAGCCGATCCCGAAGATGACGTCGCTCTGCCGGAGAAAGTCATGCACCGGCTTCGGCATCGAACGGCCGCCGCACCCGAGCGACAGCGGATGCGTCTCGGGGAACGCGCTCTTGCCCTGCAGGCTGGTGGTGACCGGCGCGCCGAGCCATTCCGCGAGGTCCCTGAGTTCGCGCCACGCGCGCGCGTAGTGCACTCCCTGCCCCGCGTAGATCACCGGACGCTCGGCCTCCACCAGCACCGCGGCGGCTCGCTCGACCGCTTGGGGGTCGGGGCCGACGCGGATCGCGGGCGCGGGCCGGTAGTCCGCCGGATCGGGAATCTCGGAGGCGAGCACGTCGGTCGGAAACTCGATCAGCACGGGCCGAGGCCGGCCGTTGCGCACCTGGGTGAAGGCGCGCCGCATCGCGTTTGGCGCCTCTTCGGGCAGCAGGACCTGCTCCGCCCACTTGGTCACGTGCCGGTAATTGAGCGCCGAGTTGAAGTTCGGCGCGACGTTGGTCAGGCGTCGCGGGTAGCCGGCCGGCAGCACGACGATCGGTGAGGAGTCGCCGTACGCCTGCGCGACGCCGCCGAACGAGTTCTCCGCGCCCGGGCCGTGCTGCATCGCGAAGACACCGATCCGCCGGCCCGACGACATCCGGCTGACCGCGTCGGCCATGTGCAGCCCGGTGCGTTCCTGCCGCACGATGATGGTGCGGATGTCCGCCACGGCCGCGGCCTCGATGATCGGGTTGACCGGGTAGCCGATGAGAAACTCCACGCCCTCGCGCTTGAGGATCTGAGCGACCGCCGCCGCGACTTTCACCGTTCGTCCCCCCGTTTCGCCTGCCGGACGTCTCGGCAGGCAGTTCTGGAATGCCGCGGTGGGTTCCTCGGCTTGCAGGAAGCCCCGCCCGCCGCGGGCGATAGTGTCCTCATGAAGGTCTATTTTCTCCGGCACGGTATCGCCGCCGAGCGAAGCCTGTGGAACGGTGATGACGCGTCCCGCCCGTTGACCGAGGAGGGCGTCGAGCGAACGGGGGCGGTGGCGGCCGCCCTTGCCCGCCTCGGCCTTGACGTCGGCGTGATTGTTACAAGCCCCCTGACGCGTGCCAGACAAACGGCGGACATCGTGGCACACGCGTTGGGCCTGGGATCCAAACTCGTCGAGGACCCCCGGCTGGCGCCCGGGTTCAACGCGGACAGACTCCGCGCGATCTTGCTCGAGCACCCGAACGTGGGCGATGTGTTGGTGGTGGGACACGAGCCCGACTTCGGCGCGACCGTCGGCGCGCTCGTCGGAGGCGCAGACATCGCGATGCGGAAGGCTGGTCTCGCCCTCGTCGAACTCCCCGACGACAATGCGGACCGCGGCCGGCTGCTTTGGCTGGTGCCTCCTAAGATCCTGACCCGGCTCAGGCCGTCGAGGAAGTAAGGAGGACCGATGCCCGGCGAGATCAAGCCATTGCGGTCCGACA
>DATEGA010000295.1:0-4372 GCA_035280345.1 bacterium
GCTGACCGGCGGGGTGGCGAGCGGTAAGAGCACCGTGGCCAGTGCGCTGCGGGCGCACGGGGCGGCGATCGTGGACGCGGACGCCATCGCCCGCGAAGTGGTGCGGCCCGGCGGCCCGGCGTACCAGGCGGTGGTCGACACCTTCGGACCATCCGTCGTGGGGCCGGACGGCGCGCTCGACCGCAA
Organism: bacterium; assembly: GCA_035280345.1. Taxonomy (GTDB): domain Bacteria; phylum Sysuimicrobiota; class Sysuimicrobiia; order Sysuimicrobiales; family Segetimicrobiaceae; genus DASSJF01. The sequence continues at coordinate 187 of DATEGA010000295.1, forward strand.
GGCGCTGGGGGTGCAGGTCTTCGCCGACCCGACGGCGCGGCGGCGCCTCAACGCGCTCACCCATCCGCACATCCGCCGTCGCATGACCGAGGAGGCCGCGCGTCTTACCGCGGGCGACGGCCCCGCCGTGATCGTGTTCGATGTCCCGCTGCTCTTCGACACTACCGACGGCCGCGATCTCGATCTCGACGGCACGGTCGTCGTCTACGCCGACCGGGAGACGCAGCTGCGCAGGCTGGTCGGCCGCGACGGCCTGACGGTGGACGAAGCGCAACGGCGGCTCGATGCCCAGGTCCGGCTCGAGGATAAGGTGAAGCGCGCCGACTGGGTGATCGACAATTCGGGGACCGCAGATGCGACGCGAGCGCAGGTCGACCGCCTATGGCAGACGCTGAAGGAGCGCGCGCGGCCGAGCCGGTGAGGCCCCCGGACATAAGCGTCGATCGGTTTTCATCACGGCCTCCGGACGAGAACCCGGAGGTGATCACGCAAGCCCACCGAACAGTCAGCCGTCCGCCGCCCGTAGGTCGACGGCATACCCTCGGCGCCGTCCGCGACCCGAATCGAATGACGTCCTCGGGGAGGCCCAGATCATGGTTGGATCGCTCGATCACGACCGGCTCAAGTCGCTCGCGGCCGCGTTCTCAGGCACGTTGTTGCGCGCCGGGGACGACGGCTACGAGGAGGCCCGGCGCGTTCACAACGGGCTCATCGACAAGCGGCCCGCTCTGATCGCGCGCTGCCGAGGGACGGCGGACATTGCCGGCGCGATCGATCTGGCCCGGGAGAGCGGGCTTGAGATCTCGGTGCGCGGCGGGGGCCATAACGTGGGCGGCCGAGCCGTGACAAACGGCGGGGTAATGATCGATCTGTCGCTGATGCGGGGGATTCATGTCAACCCGAAGGCGCGGACCGTGCGAACCCAGGGCGGCGCCACATGGCGGGAGTTCAACCGCGAGACCGCGCTGCATGGGCTCGCCACGACCGGCGGAGTGATTTCTACGACCGGAGTGGCCGGGCTCACCCTCGGCGGCGGCCTGGGGTGGCTGCTCGGAGCGTACGGCTTAGCCGTTGACAACCTGTCGTCGGTCGAGTTGGTTACCGCGGCCGGCGGCGTGCTCAACGTCGGCGCCGACGAGCATCCGGACCTCTTCTGGGCGCTGCGGGGCGGCGGCGGCAATTTCGGCGTTGCCGCGTCGTTCGAGTTCAGAGCCCACCCGCTGCGCGAGATTATCGGCGGGCTCGTCGCGCACCCGATCACGGCCGCCAACGACGTGTTCCGTTTCTACCGTGACTTCACCGCGACGGTCCCCGACGATTTGACCGTCTTTGCCGCGCTGGTTCACGCGCCCGACGGCTCCGGGGTGCCGCTGGTCGCGCTGATCGTCTGCCACTGCGGTGCCCTCGAAGAGGCGCAACGGGACGTTCGGCCGCTCCTCGAGTTCGGGACGCCGGCGATGGCGCAGGTCGGTCCGATGCCGTACCCGATCATCAACACGATCCTCGACGAGGCGTTCCCGCGCGGGGCCCTCAACTATTGGAAGTCGAGTTTTATCAAGTCGTTGAGCGACGACACCATCGGGGCGATGATCGACCGGTTCGCCGGCTGTCCGTCGCCGATGAGCGGCATCGTAATCGAGCACTTCCACGGCGCGGTCACCCGCGTTCCGGTATCCGCGACGGCGGTGCCGCACCGCGAGCCGGGATACAACTTCCTCGTCGCCTCGGTCTGGACCGACCCGGCCGCGATCGACCGCAACATCGCGTGGACGCGTGCGACGTACGCGGACATGGAGCCGTATTTGGCGCGCGGGCGATACGTCAACTATCTCGGTGACGACGAACCCCAAGATGCCGTCGAACGCGCGTACGGGGCGAATTTCGCGCGGCTCGTCGAGGTCAAGCGGAAATACGATCCGGACAACCTGTTCCGTTTGAATCAGAACATCGTGCCGTAAGAGGAGGGCCGCTCCACGCGGGTTCCGGCCGAGCGGCCTGTTCGGTAGTCCGTATCAGACCGGTAGAGGCCGCTTCGAGCCCGATGCTATAATTGTGTGATGCCGCAGTTCAAGTTGGTTACAGATCAACCCCCGGCCGGCGACCAGCCTCAAGCGATCGCAAAGCTCATTGACGGCACGCGCCGCGGCGACCGCTACCAGACCCTCCTCGGCGTCACGGGCAGCGGCAAGACGCGCAGCATGTGCGGGGTCATCGAGCAGATCGGGCGCCCGACGCTCGTGCTGGCCCACAACAAGACGCTCGCGGCACAGCTGTACGGCGAGATCCGGCAGTTCTTCCCGGAGAACGCGGTGCGGTATTTCGTCTCGTACTACGACTACTACCAGCCCGAGGCGTACGTCCCGCAGACCGATCTGTACATTGCGAAGGACGCGTCGATCAACGACGAAATCGACCGGCTGCGGCACGCGTCGACGAAGGCGCTGATGGAGCGCCGCGACGTCATCGTCGTGGCGTCGGTCTCGTGCATCTACGGCTTGGGCTCTCCACAAGACTACGAAGACGTCATGCTCTTTGTCCGCAAGGGCGAACGGCGGTCGCGCGACGATATCCTGCGGCGCCTCGTCGACGTGCAGTACGAGCGCAACGATATCGACTTTGCGCGGGGGCGGTTCCGCGTGCGCGGCGACGTGATCGAGGTCTTCCCGGCGTACGAGGATCGGGCCGTGCGGATCGAGCTGTTCGGCGACGAGGTCGACCGGATCAACGAAGTCGACCCGTTGACCGGCGAGATCCTCGAGGACAAGCCCGCGGTCGCGATCTGGCCGGCGAAACACTGGGTGACCACGGCGTCCAAGCTCGATCACGCGCTCGGCCGCATCGAGGCCGAGCTCCGCGAGCGCGTGCAGTGGTTCAAGGATCAAAGCAAGCTCTTGGAGGCGCAGCGGCTGGAGTTCCGGACCAAGTACGACCTCGAGATGCTCCGCGAAGTCGGCTACTGCCCCGGCATCGAGAACTACTCGCGCCACCTGGCCGGGCGGGCGGAGGGCGAGCGGCCGGGGTGTCTTCTCGACTACTTCCCGAAGGATTTCCTCGTCTTCATCGACGAGTCGCACGTCACCGTACCTCAGGTGCGCGGGATGGTCGAGGGCGACCGGGCGCGCAAGAAAAACCTGGTCGACTTCGGGTTCCGCCTGCCCTCGGCGTTCGACAACCGGCCGCTGACCTTCGACGAGTTCGACGCGATGGTGCCCCAGGTCGTCTTCGTCTCGGCGACACCCGGCCCGTACGAGCTCGAGATCTCGAAGCAGGTCGTCGAACAGATCGTGCGGCCCACCGGCCTCGTCGATCCGCAGGTGGAGGTGCGGCCCGCGAAGGGCCAGGTCGACGACCTCATCGCGGAGATCAAAGCGCAGGTGGACAAGGGCGAGCGGACGCTGGTCACCACGCTGACAAAGCGTATGGCCGAGGACCTCGCCGACTACCTGCAGGAGATGGGCATCAAGGTCCACTACCTGCACGCGGAAGTCGAGACGCTGCAGCGCGTGCAGATTCTGAAAGACCTGCGCCTCGGCACGTACGACGTGCTCGTCGGGATCAACCTCCTGCGGGAAGGGCTCGACCTGCCGGAGGTCTCGCTGGTGGCGATTCTCGACGCCGACCGCGAAGGCTACCTGCGATCCGAGACGAGCCTGGTGCAGACGATGGGCCGGGCCGCGCGGAACGTCGGGGGCCGCGTGCTGCTCTACGCGGACGAGATGACCGAGTCGATGCGGCGCGCGATCTCGGAGACGAACCGGCGCCGCGAGATCCAGATCCGCTACAACGAGGAGCGCGGGATCACCCCGCAGTCGATCGTCAAGCCGATCCGCGACCTGATCGACCTTCCGGCAGTGGCCGAGGAGGCCGCTCCGTACGGCGGGGAGGCCGGCGCTCTCGCGGCCGAGGGCGCCCGGGCGCCCCGGACCGGAGGGGTGCTGACCGCCGACGAATTGATCGGGTTGGCCGAGCAGCACCGCAGCCCGGTCACGTGGGACATCGCGCGTCTTTTGATGCTGAGTCCCGCGGAACTCGAGCAGACGATCGACGCGCTCGAGCGCGCGATGCGGCAGGCGGCCGGCGAGCTGCAGTTCGAGAAGGCCGCGGCCCTGCGGGACCAGATCACGGAGCTGCGCAAAGGCCTCGGCGAGCCGTTCTTCGCCTCGGCGGGGGGCCGCGTCCGCGGGGC
>DATEGA010000296.1:0-4852 GCA_035280345.1 bacterium
TCCGGCGACCAGGCCGGAGGGCTCACCGCGCGCAGATCCGACACGCGCGCGAGCCCCGCCGCGCGGAGGAACGGCGGCCCGGCGCCGATCGGCACGCGCTCGACCGCGCACCCCGCACAAATGAGCACGGCTGCCAGGATCGCTGGCAGCCGTGCTCCTCGACTCACCGGCCGGGCTTTAATTACATCGTCGCCGGCGGCGGAGTCCGCCCGCGGCGACGGCCGGTGGATCAGCAGACGGTGTACTTGCCCGCAGCAAGGTCGCGACAGAAGACGTTGATCCCGGCCAGCTCCCGGTCGACGACGTCGCGAACCTTCCGCTCCACCGCGCCCCGGCGCACGCCTTTCGCGAGGATGATCTGCGCCGCGGTGATCGGCTGATCGATCGGCTTACCGATCTGGCTGACCATCCAGATGTAGGCTTCGCGGATGCCGGAGACTTCCTCGTAGACCTTCTGCGCGACCTGATGGGTGAAGACCGAGTAGATCTTACCGACGTGCGACACGGGGTTCTTGCCGGCGGCCGCCTCGGTGCCCATCGGCCGGTTGATCGCGATCACGCCGTTGACCTTATTGCCCCGGCCGACCTGCCCGCTGTCACCCGATTCCGCGGACGTGCCGAGCACCGACAAGTACACGCCGTTCTGTCCCCGGCCCGGCTCGTCGAGCGTGTTGAGGTCGAAGTGGACGCGCTCGAGCGTCGTGCGCTTCTTCAGAAACTCGACGACGCTTTCGTGCAGCTGCCGCTTGCGCCGGAAGTACTGGTCCTCTCCCTCGACGAACCGGTCGACGAAGGCGACCGCCGCGGTCAGCCGAAGCTCCGGCCCGAGACGCACGCCCATTACCTTCACGTCCTCGCCGGCCTCCGGAAACTCTTCCTTGAACGTCCGCGAGTTGATGTACTGCTCCGTCTCCCGGACGATGCGCTCAGTCTCGGTCATCGGCCAGTATCCGACGGCCGCGGACGTGTCGTTGGCGCCCGTCGTGTCGCGGCTGAAGATATCGACGAGCTCCGCCGACCCGGGCTTGAGCTCGAGCTGATAGGTCACGTGCGGGCCGTCTTGGTCGTCCGCGGCGCCCGGATCGACGAACCGGAGGTTCTCCCGGATCCAGTACTTCGCCGTACGGATGGCGATCTCGCGGACCGGCAGCTCCCTGCCGTTGATGCCGTAGGTCGCACGGTCGCCGAAGATGAGCCGCATCGGCTCCTTGATCGAGCCGCCCCCGAACCGGGTGTCGGCATCGCCGGCGACAAGAAACGCTTTGTCGATGTTGTGGTGCAGAATGTGCCCGAATTGGCTGATGTATTCCTTGCTTAGCTCCACGGACACGCGATCCATGATCGCGTCGCAGATCGAGTCGGGATGACCGACACCTTTGCGTTCCACCATCTCGACCTGCTGCTCGCCGACGGGCACCCCCGGCAGCGTTTCGACCTTGATATCGCGCATTTCGCTTGCTCCTCCACCCATGGATTCCTTCGCGGCCGCGCCGCGATGTTCAACCTTTTTGCTTCGCCGCACCCACCGGAACCCCTGCGGGCCGGCGCGCCGTACCGACGCGCCCTAAGCCGCTACACACGTGCAGAACTCTCGATGCAAAACGGACTCGCGGGGGAAGCGGACCGGTCCGGTCTTCAATTCCAAGCGTCCGGCGCCGTACGCCGGCGTTACTTCTCGGCGGCCCCGCCACCGGCGGGCGCGGCGGCCGCCTGCTTCTCGCGCATCACGACCTCGACTTCCTTCATCACGCCCTCGAGTAGATCCGCCTCGGGCAGGCTCGCGACGATCCGCCCGCGCTTGAAGATCAGCCCCATCCCCTTGCCGCACGCCACGCCCAGATCGGCCATCCGGGCCTCGCCCGGCCCGTTCACCGCGCAGCCCATCACCGCCACCTTGATCGGCACCGGGTAGGCCGCGAGGCGGCGCTCCACCTCCTCGGCGAGCGCCACGATGTCGACGTCGGCGCGGCCGCACGAAGGGCAGGCGACCAGGATCGGCCCGCGCATCCGCAACCCCAGCGACTTCAACACCTCGAATCCGGCCTTGACCTCTTCGACCGGATCGGTCGCGAGCGACACGCGAATCGTGTCGCCGATCCCCCGTGAGAGAATCGCGCCGAGCCCCACGGCGGACTTCACGGTGCCCGCCCACGTCGTTCCGGCTTCTGTGATGCCGACGTGCAGCGGATATGGCATTTGCTCGGCGATCGTCGTGTACGCGTCGAGCGCCATCTCGACGTCGCTCGCCTTGACGGACACAACGATGTCGTGAAAGTCGAGGTCCTCGAGAATCCGGATCTCCGCGAGCGCGCTGTCGACGAGCGCGGCCGCGCAGGGCTCCCCGTACTTCCGCAGCATCTCCTTGGAGAGCGAGCCGATGTTGGCGCCGACCCGGATCGGCACACCGCGGGCCTTGGCTTCGCGGGCGACCGTCCGGACGCGGTCCTCGGCGCCGATGTTGCCGGGATTGAGCCGCAACTTGTCCACCCCGGCCTCGAGCGACGCGAGCGCGAGCCGGTAGTCGAAGTGGATGTCCGCAACGAGCGGTACGTGAATGCGGGCTTTGATCGCGGGCAAGGCCTCCGCGGCCGCCCGGTCCGGCACCGCCACCCGCGCGATCTCGACGCCGGCCTGTTCGAGGGCGAGAATCTGGGCGACCGTCGCCTCGGGATCCCTGGTGTCGGTCGTCGTCATCGACTGGACGGCGATCGGCGCGCCGCCGCCTACCGGGACGCGCCCAATCATCACCCGCCTGGTCTTCGTCCGATCCATCGGCGTTATTCTAGCACGCGTCCGTTACGGCAACGTTAAGTGCACGGGATGCAGCACGTCGCGGACCGTCAGCGCCAGGATCAGGCAGAGCAAGAGTGCCAGGCCGACGAGATGGATATAGCCCTCACGGCGCGGATCGACCGGGCGCCGCCGCAGGCCTTCGACCGCGAGGAACGCGGCGCGGCCGCCGTCGAGCGCCGGCAGCGGGAACAGGTTGAACAGCCCGATGATGATGCTGAAAAAGGCCGTGAAGTAGAGGAACGTCTCGCCGCCCGCGTGCGCGGCCTGCCCGAGCACGTTGACCGCCGTGACGGGACCGCCAAGTTCGCCGAGGAGGCGTCCGGACCGGATAAGGTTTCCGAGCGCGGCGAGATAGGCGCCGGCGTCACGAACCGTCGTCACCGCCCCCCAGCCGAACGCCCGCACCGGGTCCAACCGCCCGCGCACCACGGTCGGGGAGAAGCCGGTGATCCACACCTTCTGCCGTGGGTCGAAGCGCGTCGGCACATGGACGATAAACCGCCGTGACCCGCGCTGCACGAGGATGGCGAGCGTCCGGTCGCCGCTGCGGTGGATGAGGTCGATCATCTGCTGCCCGTCATGCATCAAGCGGCCGTCGACGGAGACGATCGTGTCGCCCGTCTTGAGCCCCGCCTCCGCGGCGGGATACCCCGGGACCAGCGTCCCGACCTGCGTGCTCACGCGCAGGGGAATACCGTACGACATCGCGACCGCCGCGAGCAGCACGATCGCCAGCACGAAGTTCATCGCCGGCCCGGCGAGCACGATGGCCAGCCGCCAGCCCACCGACTTGCCGCGGAACGTGCGCTCCGGTGCGACGTCCGGGCTGTCGCTGTCTTCGCCCGCCATGTTCACGTACCCGCCGATTGGCAGCAGGTTGAGGCTGTAGGTCGTCTCGCCGCGTGTGAACGCAAAGAGCCGCGGGCCGAATCCCATCGCGAACGCCTGCACCAGGATCCCGGCGCGTTTCGCCACGATCAAGTGGCCGAGCTCGTGGACCAGGATCATCAATTCCAGGGCGAGCACGGCCAGGATTATTGTTGACACTTCCGGTCCCCCTGTCTCGGCCGCCTTCGCGGCCCTCTCGCAGGACCTCCGGCGCCTTCGCGCCTCCTGCCCGTTTCGGCTAGTGTCTCGAACTCCATTATGCCGCGCACACCGCCTCGACAGCCGCGCGCGCCTCCCGGTCGGCCGCCAAGACGTCCGCAAGCGAGGCGACGGGACGGGGCGAGTGCGCGTCGAGCGCACGGCGCACCGCCGGTGCGATGTCTGTGAACCGGATGCGTTCGTCGAGAAAGAGGCGGACCGCGGCCTCGTTCGCGGCGTTGAGCGCCGCGGGCGCGGTGCCGCCACGCCGCAGCGCTTCGCGCGCCAAACCCAGGCACGGGAACCGCGCGTCGTCGGGCGCTTCGAACTCCAGCGCGCCGAGCACCCGCAGGTCGAGCCGGGCGATCCCTTGCGGCACGCGCTGCGGGTACGTCAGCGCAGCCTGAATCGGCAGGCGCATGTCGGCCGGTCCCAGCTGCGCCAGGATCGAGCCGTCGATGAACTCGACGCACGAATGCACGATGCTCTGCGGATGGACCACAACCTCGATCCGCTCGGGCGCGACGCCGAACAGCCAGTGAGCCTCGATGATCTCGAGGCCCTTGTTCATCAGCGTCGCGGAGTCGACCGTCACCTTCGGCCCCATGTGCCAGGTCGGGTGGCGCAGCGCGTCCTCGAGGGTTACGGCCGCCATAGCCTCGGCCGGCGTCCGGCGAAACGGCCCGCCGGAGGCGGTCAGCCACAACCGCGCCACGTCCGCGGACGGCCGGCCCTCCAGGCACTGGAAGATCGCGGAGTGCTCGCTGTCAACCGGCAACAGGCGCCGACCGGCGCGCGACGCGGCTGCGACGACGAGCGGTCCGCCGGCGACGAGCGCCTCTTTCGTCGCCAGTGCGACGTCCGCCCCGCTCCGCAGGGCAGCCAGCGTGGGCGATAGGCCGGCCACGCCCTCGACGGCCACCACAACCAGGTCCACGCCGCCGGCGGCTGCGCGGTCGAGTCCCTCGGGCCC
>DATEGA010000297.1:0-4180 GCA_035280345.1 bacterium
CGGTACGGGCAACCGCACGCGTGCGCGACCACATCGGCCGGCCTTTGCCCGCATGACGCAGGCCGTACCGCGCCGCCGCGACGGCGCGGGTCCAGTCCACGGTCGCGAACCCTGCTTTGAGCACGCGGTCGTCGCCGTCGAGCAGGGCGGTGACTTCGGCCGCGGTGCCGGGGCCCCCGGCGTTGGCGAGAAGCAGGGCGTAGAACAGGGCCGACCGCGCCGCCGCGTCGAGCCCCAACTCGTCGGCGAGGCGCATGCCGATGAGTGCCGTGCGCACGGCGTGTCCGGCCGGCTGGCCCTCCGCGAGGTCCAGCGCGGCCGAGAGCGTGGACAGCACTTCCGAAAGACGAGTCAAGGGGGCCTGCACGGCCGCCGGCGTCGCGCGAAAGTTAGCGGTGGGCCGTCTGCGCCTCGGCGCCGGCGAAGTGCCGGCGCACGATCGGCTCCAGCTCTTCCCACTCGATGGCGGTCTGGCGTCCGCCGTCGAACTCGCGAATCATCCAGTCATGCACGGCGACGAGGGCCGGGTCGTCCTTGTGCGGCTCGAGGCCGAGGCGCTGCTTGATGACGAAGATCAGCCCGGCGAGGCCGGAGTCCTTGGTCAGCGACACCTCGAGCGGGCGGCCCAGCAGCTTCGGGACGTCGAACGGCGCGTACATCCACCAGAACTTGTTGAGGCCGTCTGCGTGGATGCCGGCCCGCGTGCGATGCGCGTCGCGGCCGAAGAGCGGGTACTTGGGCGGCACCGGCTCGCCCATTTCCGCGTACAGCTCGGCGAGTTCATTGAGCACGGTAAAGTCCGGCCGCGCGGTCGGGAAGCAGCCCATGCCGATCAGGTGCAGGATGATCTGCTCGAGCGGCGCGTTGCCCGTCCGCTCCCCCTTCCCAAGACAGGTGCCGTTGATCACGCCGCAGCCCTCGCGGACGGCCGCGAGGCAATTCGCAACGATGAGCCCCGTGTCGTTGTGGGGGTGAAACTCGAGGTCGGCGGGCGCCAGGCCGAGCTTCGTGCGCAGCGTCCGGAACATCAACGGAACGCTCCGCGGAAGCGCCACGTCGTCGTACGGCAGGCCGAGGCCCATCGTGTCGCAGATGCGGAACTTCGGCCGCATCGTGTCGCCGTACGGCCGCGCGGCCTCGAGACACGCCTCGATGAAGGCCAGCATGTAGTCCATGTCGGTGCGGCTCGCATCCTCGAGGTGCAGACGGGGACGGATGCCGGCTTCGAGCGTCACGGCGACCGCGTCGAGGTAGGTCCTCGCGGCCTGCGCGCGTCCGCCCGGCTTGAACTTGTGGAACGTATGGTAATCGGACGAGGAGGCGAGCATCCCGGTCTCGCGCACGCCGAGCGTGCCGATCAGTTCGGCGTCTTTGCGGGTCGCGCGGATCCAGGTTGTCGGCTCGATCGGCGCGCCGCCGCGGTAGCGCTCGAGCGCGCCCTGCAGTGCTTGGCGGTCGGACGGCCGGTAGACGAAGAACTCCGCCTGGCGGATCGCGCCCGATTTGGCGGTGAAGCGGCAGTGGAGGTCGTAGATGCGGAGGCTCTGGGCGACGGTCAGCGGGAGTCCGCCCTGCTGGCCGTCACGGTGCGTGGTTTCGGTCGTCCAGGCCTCCGCGGGGAGGGCGTTCGGCCGCTGCGTCCAGGCATAACGCGGGAAATCGTCCCGAGGGAAGCTCTCGAGAAAGTACTCGGGACTCGCGGGGTCGGGAATGTTGGCCACAGGCGCCTCCTCAGGAGACTCCCTTCCAACGCCTATGATAGCACGCGGGCGCTCACTCGGCGGCGGACGCATGGGCCGGCGCCGCGTGAGCGCCCGCCAGCTGTTCGAGATCCCGATCGCGGATCAGCAGCACCACCGGCAGACACGCGATGAAGACCGCCCCGACGAGGGCGAACACATAATCGAACGCGACGACCGCCGACTGCTGGCTGATCCACACATGCAGCACGGCGAGCGCCTGGCGGTGCGCCGTGACGGCGTCGACGCCGCGCGCCTGAATCCCGGCCTGGATGGTGTGCCACCACAACATGAACACGGGGTTGGAGAGCGACGCGTAGCGGACGAGGTTGGCGCTCGCGAGCGTCGTCTTGTGGTCCAGCAGCGTGATGACGATCGCGGTCCCGAGGCTGCCGCCGAGCTGACGCACCAGGTTGTACAGGCCGGTGGCGCTCTGCATCAGGGGCCGCGGGATCGTGGACAGCGTGGCGGTCGACAGCGGGATGAACATAAACGAGAACCCGATCCCCTGGATGATCTGCGGCACCAGGATGGTGAGGTGGCTCGAATTGGTGTTGAAGTGCGACATCATGAAGCCGGCCGCGCCGCTCACCGCGAGGCCGAACGGCAGCATGATGTAGACGCCGAGCCGGTTGTATAAAAATCCCGCGACCGGCATCATGACCACCATTACAAGGGATCGCGGCATGAGTGTGAGGCCGGCCTCGGTCGCGGTGTACCCTAAGAGGTTTTGCAGAAAGAGCGGCAGCAGGATGAGGCTGCCGAACAGCGACATTCCAAGCACGCCGATGATCGTCGTCCCCGCGGCGTAGGTGACGTCCTTCAGGATGCGCAAGTTCACTGCCGGTGCCGGCGTCCGCAGTTCCCACAAGACGAACGTGGTCAGCACCACGACGGCGATGACGGTGAGGACCACGATGAACGGGCTGCCGAACCACCCGTCCCGCTCGCCTTCCTCGAGCAGGATCTGCAGGGACGCGAGGCCCACGGCGAGCAGACCGATCCCGACGCCGTCGAACTTCTGAAAGCCGCGGCCGCGCATGTACGGCGGGTCGACGATGAACGTCGACGCCATGAACAGCGCGACGGCGCCGACCGGCAGATTGACGAAGAAGATCCACGGCCACGACCAGTTGTCGGTGAGCCAGCCGCCGAGCGTGGGTCCGATCGCGGGGCCGAGCAGCACGACCATGCCGAAGAATCCCATCGCCTGACCCTGCTCCTCGGGCGGGAACGTCTCCCGCATGATCGACTGCGCGATCGGCTGCAGCGCCCCTCCGCCGAGTCCCTGGAGCACTCGGAAGAAGATCAACTGCCCGAGCGTCCGCGAGAAGCCGCAGAATGCGGACGCGACCGTGAACACCGCGACCGAGAGCATGTAGAAGCGCCGGCGGCCGAGGACCGACGCGAACCAGGCCGTCAGCGGCATCACGATCACGACCGCGATCAGGTACGAGGTGCTGACCCAGGTCACTTGCTGCAGCGTCACGCCGTAGCTCGCCTGGATGTGCGCGAGCGACACGTTGACGACGCTCGTGTCGATCGCCGCCATGACCGAGCCGAAGAGCACCGACAGCGCGACGATGTACTTCGGCCCGCCGCGCGCGGGCGCGGCGGCGGCCGCTAGGGAGCCGACGGCCATTGCCGATTCAGCGGCGGGAGCCGCGGGTGTTGATCGCGACTTCCGCGGAGAGCCCCACCTGGAGAGGGCGCGGGCCGATGTCGCGCGGGTCGAGGATGATCCGCACCGGCACCAACTGCACCACCTTGACGAAATTTCCGGTGGCGTTGTCCGGCGGCAGAAGCGCGGTGGTCGAGCCCGTGGCCGCGCCCACGCTTTCGACCTGTCCGCGGAACGAGCGCCCCTTATACGTGTCGATGCGAACCCGGACCGGCTGGCCGGGGCGGATTCCGCCGAGCTGCGTCTCTTTGATGTTCGCGACGACCCAGACGCCCTGCGCCTGCGTCACGGAGAGCAGCGGCTGGTTCGGCTGAATGACCTGGCCGACCTCGGCGATACGATTGGTCACCCAGCCCTCGACCGGCGAGCGGATCACGGTGCGGTCGAAGTTCAGCTGTGCCGCGCGTACGGCCCCGGCTGCGCTGGCGGCCTGCGCTTCGGCGGCGGCCAGTTCCTGGGCCCGCTGCCGCACCATGGTGCCGCCCACGGCGGCCTGCTGCACCTGCGCCTGCGCGGCGGAGAGCTGTCCCTGGTTTACGGCGATGGCGCCGCGCGCGATCGCCACCTGCTGCCGGGCCGCCTGCGCTGTCTGAACGTCGGACTTCGCCTGCGTCAAGGCGTCCTGGGCGGCCTGGTACTGGGCGTGCGCGCTCTCGTAGGCCGATTCGTCGGTGTCCAGCTGTTGCTGGGCGATCGCGCCCTGCGCGATCAACTGCCGGTCGCGCGCCAGCGTCTTGGCGGCGGTGTCGGCGGTGCTCTT
>DATEGA010000298.1:0-4177 GCA_035280345.1 bacterium
CCGCTCGCCTGGCTCGCCGGCGACGTCGATGCCGTGGCCGTGCAGGCCGCGCTCGACGCGCAGCTCCGGCGGCGGTGGCAGGCGCACGGCGTGCGGTACTATGCCGAGCCGACCTTCCTGTTCGACGAGTAAGGGGTGAGCACGCCGCGCGGGGTCGCGATCGGGACGTCGCTCCTCGACCGGATCGGCAACACGCCGCTGCTCCGGCTCGAGCGCGTGACACGCCGGCTGCCGCGCGCGGTCGAAGTATACGTGAAGGCGGAATGGTTCAATCCCGGCGGGTCCGTCAAGGACCGTCCCGTGCTGCGCATGCTCACGGACGCTGAGCGGGATGGCCGCCTGCGGCCCGGGGTCACGATCCTCGATTCCACCTCCGGCAACGCCGGGATCGCTTACGCGATGATCGGCGCCGTCAAGGGCTATCCGGTCGAGCTGGTCATACCGGCGAGCGCGAGCGAGGAGCGCAAGCGGATCATCGCCGCGTACGGAGCGCGCATCGTGCTCTCCGACCCGCTCGAGGGCAGTGACGGTGCGATCCTGCGCGCCCGCGAAATCCACGCCCGCGCCCCCGAACGCTATTTCAAGCCGGACCAGTACAACAACCCGTCCAATCCGCTCGCCCACTACGACACGACCGCTGCCGAGATCCTCGAGCAGACCTCGGGCCGCGTCACCCATTTCATCGCCGGGCTCGGCACCACGGGGACGGTCGTCGGGGCGGGGCGCCGTCTGCACGAGGCCGATCCGCGGATCCGCGTGGTCGCCGTCGAGCCCGATGCTCCGCTGCACGGCCTTGAAGGGCTCAAGCACATGGCGTCGTCGATTGTGCCCGGCATCTACGATCCGTCGGTGCACGATGCGAAGGTCTCCGTCGCCACAGAAGCGGGCTACGCGATGGCGCGGCGTCTCGCCCGGGAGGAAGGCATGCTCGTGGGCGAGTCCGCGGGCGCCGCCGTGGATGCGGCCCTGCGCGTCGGGGCCGGGCTCCGCGAGGGCGTCGTGGTCGTGATTGCTCCAGACGCCGGGGACCGCTATTTCAGCACCGCGCTGTGGCGGGACGCGACCTGAGGCCGCCAAATCATGTTACAATCGTGGCCGGAAGGGACGTCGAGGTGGCGGTGAAGCTGAGCCGGCGGCAGTTCGAACAGATTCTCGCGCAGGCGCGGTCCGAAGCGCCGAACGAGTGCTGCGGCGTGCTGCTGGGGCTGGACGATACCGTCGAAGAGATCATTCCGGGGCGGAATATCGATGCGGAGCCGCGGCGGCGCTATCTCATGGACCCGCGCGACGAGCTGCGGGCGTTTCGCTTAATGGATGAGCGCGGCTGGGGGCTCGTTGGGATTTATCATTCGCATCCGGCGACCGAAGCGTACCCCAGCGAGACGGACAAGCGGCGCGCGCACGACGATGACCACCGGCCCTTGTTTCCGGGGACGCGGTACGTCATCGTGTCGCTGCGGGAGCCGCACCACCCCGAGGTTCGAGCCTTCCGGTTCGACGCCGCCGGCGGCGTAGAGGTCGTACCCGAGGATGTGGTGGTGACGTGAAGGTCAGCACCCGGGCGGAATACGGGATTCGCGCGTTGATCGATCTGGCTCAGCACTTTGGAGAGGGGCCGGTGCAGAGCCACGAGATCGCGCGCCGCCAGGGTCTTCCCGAGCCGTACCTCAATCAGCTGCTCACGACACTGCGGCGGGCCGGCCTTGTCCAGAGCAAGCGCGGTCCGAGCGGCGGACACGTGCTCGCGCGGGCGCCCGAGGGTGTCACGATCGGCGAAGCGTTTGTGGCACTCGAGGGCAGCGTGGCGCCGTGGATGTGCGTCGAGGAAGAGGACGCGCACTGTATCTACGCGCCGGGTTGCGGGCTCCGACCGGTCTGGCAGGCCGTGAAGGCCGCGACCGAGGATGTGCTCAACCGCACCACGCTGGCCGACGTCATCGGGCGACCGCTGGCGCCGCTGACTAAAGCGTGACGGCCGCGCCCGGCGGCAACTGCCAGCGCCTCGAAACGCCACGCGCCGGCGGGGCGTCTGCGGGCGCGGGACCGGCCGTCCCGGGGGCGCGGAATCTATACGAGACGCTTGTCACGGCCCACGTCGATGGCCTGTACAGCACCGCACGCCGCCTCACCCGCAACAGTGCGTCCGCGGAAGACCTCGTGCAAGAAACGATGCTGAAAGCATGGCGGTCGTTTCACACCTTTCAGCCGGGCACGAACGTCCGCGCGTGGCTCTACCGTATCCTCATGAATACGTATTTCGACGCGCAGCGCAAGCACTCGCGCGAGCCGGAGACCGTGTCCGCCGACGATGTCGGGGAATTCTACCTGTATGGCCGTGCGCGCGACAGTGCCGCGCTGAGCGAGTCGGGCAACCCCGAGTACCTGGTCCTCGACCAAGTCATGGACGCCGAAATGCGGGCCGGCCTCGAGGCGCTGCCGGTGCCGTTCCTCGCCGCGGTGTTGCTAGTCGACGTCGACGGCTTCGCCTACAAAGAGGCCGCAGACGTACTCGGCATCCCGGTCGGGACCGTGATGTCGCGGCTCTACCGCGGCCGGCACGCACTGCGGCGGCGTCTCGTCGAGTATGTCAGGCGCCGGCGTCTCGTACGCGAGGAGGCCGCGAGCAGAACGAGGCGGCCAGAGGTCCGGCGCAAGTCGGCGGGGGACGGCCGCGCATGAACTGCCGGGAGTGCGTGGACCACATGTGGCAGTACATCGACGGCGAGTTGGACCTGGCGTCCAGCGACGAGCTGCGGCAGCACCTCGCGCAGTGCCGCGAGTGCTTCTCCCAGGCCGAACTCGAGCGCCGTCTCAAGGAGAGGATGCGACGAGTGTGCGGCGGCGAGCACGCGCCTGCACGGCTCCGGGAGCGCCTCGCCAAGATCCTTCAGCTCTATTAAGCGCGCATCGATTCAACGCCCTCATCTCGCCGCCGGCCGGTCCCGCAGCGCATGATGCGGCGCGCGGCCATCGACGTCGGCACCAACTCCGTGCGGCTTCTGGTGGCGGACGTGCCAGAGTCTGGCTCACCCGGGCCGGCCGTCCGGCCGGTCGACCGGGAGCTCACCATCACGCGCCTCGGTGAGTCCCTGCACGACGGCGGCGTACTCACGCCCGCGGCCGTCGAGCGTACGGTGCGGGTCGTCGAGACGTACGTGGCTCGCGCGGCCACCTTTGGCGCCCCGGCCCCGATCGTCGCCGCGACCTATGCCGTGCGCGTCGCCCGCAATCCCGAAGCGCTGCTCTCGCGGGTCTCTGTGACGGTGCGGGTGCTGAGCGGCGAGGAAGAGGCCGCCCTCGGTTTCCGCGGCGCGGTGTCGGGTTTGTCCGGTCTCGCGGCCGACGAGCCGCTCGTCGTGCTCGACGTGGGCGGCGGCAGCGTCGAAGTCACGTGGGGCACGGCGCGACGGGGCATCGAGGGAGACCAGAGCCTTCCGGTCGGGTCCGTCGTGATGACGCGCCGCGCGATCGCCCACGATCCACCGGTGCCGGCCGAGCTTTCCGCGCTCGCGGAGACACTCGCGGCCGCTCTCGATCCTGTGGTCGCGCCGCTGCGGAGCGGCGGGCGTCACCTCATCGGGGTCGGCGGCACCGTCACGACGCTCGCGGCAATGGCCCAACGCCTCACGCAGTACGATCCCGACCGCGTCCACGGCTACCGGGTG
This sequence comes from bacterium, assembly GCA_035280345.1. Taxonomy (GTDB): domain Bacteria; phylum Sysuimicrobiota; class Sysuimicrobiia; order Sysuimicrobiales; family Segetimicrobiaceae; genus DASSJF01. The sequence continues at coordinate 3,666 of DATEGA010000298.1, forward strand.
ACGGCCGACACGATCGAGTCGCTCCTCGAGACGGTGTGCCGGATCCCGCTCGCCGAGCGCCGCCGTCTTCCCGGTCTGCAGCCCGAGCGCGCGGACGTGATTATCGCCGGCACGCTCGCGGTCCGGTGTGTAATGCGGTCGCTGGGATCCGATGCGATCACGGCGAGCGAGGCGGACCTGCTGTGGGCCCTGGTCGCCGCGCCGCCGGCGCGGTAGCGCGGTGCCTTTGCTTTTGACACGGCGCGGTCGCGTGGTATAATTTGAATGTGCCGCGGCGACGCGGCATCAAGCTTCAGATGGTAGCGGCGCGGGGTGGAGCAGTCCGGTAGCTCGTCGGGCTCATAACCCGAAGGTCGCAGGTTCAAATCCTGCCCCCGCTACCAAAGAAACCAATCAAGTCGGGGGCCTGTTCATCTAGCGCGAGCAGGTCCCCAACGCTTCCCGAAAACTCCGCTACAAGCCCCTTCGGCGTCGGCCGGAGGGTCACCGGCCGCAGGACTTCGTTTTGACAC
>DATEGA010000299.1:0-5811 GCA_035280345.1 bacterium
GGGACCGTCCGGCGCGCGGGACGCGCGCGCGGAAGAAGACGCGGCCTACGAGGCGGCGGATCGATGGGCGGCGGAAGAGGCGGCGCACGCGGAGGAAGACGCGCTGCGGGCATCGTCGATGGAGCATGCCGCCAGGCTCTACATCGCGCGGTTGCGGGGCGGCCGCCGCGACTAGCCGTCTGCGAGACCGCGAGGCCGCCTCAACCGCAGATCGTCAGTAGCGCCTCCGGAGTCTCGAGCCGGTGATCGGGCTCGGTCCCCAGCAGGTCGTCGAGGCGCATCGTGCCCCACAGCGCGGCGGCAGTGCCGGCGCCGGCCCCGCGGGCCGCCGTCATATCCTCGACGCTGTCACCGACCATCAGCGCGTCCGGTGCCGCGACACCGAGCAGACGCGCCCCGAGCACCACCGGCTCCGGGTCCGGCTTGTGCCGGGCCACGTCTTCGTCGACCACCATCGCCCGGCACCACCGGTCCAGGCCGAACGCGCGCACTGCCGCGCCGGCTGTGGCGCGCCGCTTCGACGTGACGATGCCGAGCAGATAGCCGCGGGCGCTGAGCGCGTCGAGCACCGCCGGCACCCCGGGGAACAGCCGCGCCCGCTCGTTGTGCATCTCCATGTAGCGGCGGAGGTACTCCCGGGTCAGTTCATCGGCGCGATCCGGTGCGATGGCGTGGAACTTGGCGCGCACCGGCCAGCTCCACGTCCGCAGCGTCTCCTCGCGGTCAAGCGTGCGTCCAAGCAGCGTCCGGCAGGTGTCGACGAACGAGGTGACGATTAGATCGGCGCTGTCGAGCAGTGTACCGTCCAGGTCGAAGAGCACGGCCCGGTACGGCCGCGCCGGTGCGCGGGTCATCCGCGCCAGACGTCGGCCGGCCGGCCTTCCCACATCGCGGTGTAGAGGGACAACAACGGCTCGCCCGCGAGCGGCCGCGGGTTGTTGGGACGCGGGTAACGGACGAGACACTCGTCGACAAGTTCGGGCACCCGTTCGCGCGCGAGGCCGAGCGTACGCAGCGCTTCCGGCATGCCGACGTCGAGGCCGAGCGATTGCACGCGGCGCACCGCGTCGCCCCCACCGGCCGCCGCACCGATTTGCCGCAGCCGGTCCGCCGCGGCATCGCGGCTGTACGCCATCGCGTACGGCAGCGCGAGCGCGCAGGAAAATCCGTGCGGCAGGTGCAGCCGGTTCGCGATCGTGTAGGCGATAGAGTGGCCGAGGATCATCCCGGCGTTGAGTGTGAGGCCGCCGAGATACGCGGCGAGCATCATTTGCCCCCGGGCCGGCCCATCGCCACCGTCGCTGTACGCGCGCGGCAGCGCGTCGAAGATCAGCCCGATGCCCCGCGAGCCCGTGACGTCGGTGAGCGGGGTGGCGCCGGCGGACAGCATCCCCTCCACGCAATGGCTCAGGGCGTCGAGGCCGGTATGGGCCGTAACTGTCTTCGGCAGCGAGTAGGTGAGCCGCGGATCGAGGAGCACCCCCGCGGCCAGCAGGTTAGGATGGTTGTTCGCGAAGGCCTTCCGTCCGTTGTGAGTGATCACAGCGTTCTGGCTGGCCTCCGCGCCGGTCCCCGCGGTGGTCGGCACGAGGACCGTCGGGACCGACGGCGCGGCAAACCGCCCGCCTCCGCCGGCTGCGTTTGTGTACTCGAGCACGCCGCCGGGGTTGCGGACGAGTGCGGCCGCCAGTTTCGCGACGTCCATCACACTGCCGCCCCCGACGGCGCAGACGACGACGGGCGACACGCGGCGCGCCACGGCCGCCGCGCGATCGGCGACGTCGGCGCTCGGTTCTCCGGGGATGTCCGCGAAGCGCTCAAGCGTGAACCCGGCGGCGGCGAGACCGTCCGCGACCGGTTGCGCCAGCCCGAGCCGGTCGACCACCGCGTCGGTCACGAGCAGCGCCGGGCCCGGCGCGATGCCGAGTTCTGCGAGGCACTCCCCGATCCGTCCGGCGGCCCCCTCGCCGTACCACACACGGCTCGGGCCGCGGAACGGACGAACGGCGGCGGAGGGCGTTGGCGCGGACACGAACCGGATGATACCATCGGGTCGGCACAGGGTAAAGGAGGCGTAGCGGGTGGCGCAGGCCGAGATCGGCATTTTCGGGGGCTCCGGCTTTTACTCGCTCCTCGACGACGCGCGCGACGTGAAGATCGAAACACCGTACGGCGAGCCGGCCGACGCAGTGACGGTCGGCCAACTGGCCGGACGTTCCGTGGCCTTCCTGCCGCGTCACGGCCGGACGCACCGCCTGCCGCCGCACCGCATCAACTATCGCGCGAACGTGTGGGCCATGAAGTCGCTCGGGGTCCAGTGGCTGATCGGACCCTGCGCGGCCGGGAGTCTGCAGGCGGCCGTGCGGCCCGGCGATTTCGTCGTGTGCGACCAGTTCGTGGACCGGACCTGGGGCCGCGCAGACACATTCTTCGACGGCCCGATCACGACCCACGTCTCGGCGGCCGACCCGTACTGCCCGACACTGCGCCGGCTCGCCGTCGACGCGGCGAAGGCCGTCGGGATTCCCGTGCGCGACCGTGGCACCGTGGTGGTGATCCAGGGGCCGAGGTTCAGCACACGATCGGAGAGCCGGTGGTTCAGGGACCAGGGGTGGGAGGTCATTAACATGACCAACTACCCCGAGTGCATCCTGGCCCGCGAACTCGAGCTCTGCTACGTGAACGTCTCGTTGATCACGGATTACGACGTCGGTGTGGAAGGCGACGCGTCGGTGGATCCGGTGAGCCACGAATCGGTGCTGCGCGTGTTTCACGAGAACAATGAGCGGCTGCGCCACCTGCTGGCCGCCTTAATCGAGCGCGTGCCCCGTACCCGTGACTGCTCGTGCGGGCGCGCGCTGGCGAACGCGCGGATCGAGTAGGGCGCGCGGCGGCATGGCCGTGATGATACGAGATCAGGCCGGGCGCGTCAGCGGGATCTTGGTGTTTGCGCTCGGTGTGCTGATGCTCCTCTTTGTGTTCTACCTCGCCTACCTCGAACTCATCGCCTCCGGCGCGCTGGCCGGCACGGCGGGAGGCCGGTCGGCGGGTGACATGGCGCTGTTCGTGGCGGCGAAAGGCCTCTTCCTCTTCGTCCTGGGGTTCGTTGCATCGGCGATCGCCAACAAGGGGATCGCGCTGTATCAGGCCGCCGGGGGACAGGACGCCGGCTAGCGACGGCACGCCGCGTGGAGGCGAAGCATGGAGCTCGATGTGGCAGTGCGTACCAATGGCAACGTGACGGTCATCGACGTGGCGGGTGAGGTGGATCTGTACACCGCGCCACGCCTCGAGGAGGCCCTGGCTAAAGCGTCCGGCCGGACGCCGCCGCTCATCGTCGTGAACCTCGGACGCACCACCTACCTCGACAGCACGGCGCTGCGGGTGCTCACCTCCGTGTTCAAGCGCGTGCGCGAACGGGAGGGCCAGATGGCGATCGCGGAGGTCCAGCCGAAAATCGCCAAGTTGTTTACGCTCACCGGCCTTGACCAGGTGTTGCCGCTCTGTTCGACCGAACGCGAAGCTCTCGCTAAAGTTCATCCGGCGGCCGGGACGTAACGGCGCCGCGCCGGATCGCTGCCGGGCGGGGTCAGGATGAGGCGAGGCAGCAGGATCCGCGGCAAGATCGCCGCGGTGATCCTGATTTGCATGATTCCGGTGTTGGTGCTCGCGATCGTGCTCTACGCCGAGCGCACAGCGGACCGGCGGTCCACGGTCGTGCGGACCCAGGAAGACCTGGCGCGCGCGCTCGCCGAGCAGGTGACCGCGTTCTTCGCGAACGCGGTCCGCACGGAACGCCTCGCCGGCGCGGCCGTGACCGGGCAGCCGTATCCTGTGAGCGGCATCGCGCAGTTGTTCGCCGGGATCCGGCGCGCCGAGCCCGCCTTTCAGCGTCTCACACTCGCCGATCTCTCCGGCCGGATCGAAGCCGGCGACCCGGCGTCGCCGCTCAGCGCGCAGCTCACGGGCACGGCGTACAAGCAAGTGCAGGAGGGGTCGCCGTGGGCCGTCGGTCAGCCGCAGTCCATCGGCGGCCATCCGCTTGTGGAGGTCACGACGGCGATCATCAGCGACGGCCGCCCCGTCGCCCTCGTCGACGGGGTCGTCGACCTGACGATGCTGCCGGCGTCCGCGCCGAGCGCGACGACGCCTGATGCCGACGCCGTGGTCCTTGACCGCGACGGCCACGTCATGTTTGATCTGCGGGCCGGCGCGCGGTCCGCGGAAGCCCTGCGGGCGGTTCCCGCGGTTGCCGCAGCCCTGCAGGGCCGCGTGGGCGACATCACCGGGTATGAAGATCCGCAGACCGGCCGTCGCGACATCGGGGCGGCCGTGCCGGTTTCGTCGGTCGGCTGGGCTGCGGTCGTCCTCGTGCCGGAGTCGTCCGCGTACGAGCCGGTCAGGCGCGAGACCCTGACCGAGGCGATCTGGCTCTCGGCGTACGTCATCGTCGGCCTCGGGCTGGCGTGGGTGCTCGGCGGCGAATTGAGCCGGCCGATCCAGGCGCTGGCGCGCGCCGCGGAGCGGGTGGGGCACGGGGATGTGGGATACCGCGTCCCGGTCCGGCGCACCGATGAGCTCGGCGAGCTGGCCGTCGCGTTCAACGAGATGAGCGCGCAGCTGGAGCGGTCTGTGCGCGAGATGAGCGCCGTACAGGCCGTCAGTGACGTTGCGCTTTCCACCGTCCGGGTGGACGACCTGCTGCCGCCGCTCGTGCAGCGCATCGTCTCCGCGCTCGACGGCGACAGCGGCGTCATCTGGTTCGTCGACGACACGACGGGCGAGCTCGTGGTGCCCGAGGCGTTCCGTGGGATCCCGGGAACCACGCGGCGCCTCGGCCAGGGCGCCGGTCTCCCGGGGCGGACGGCACGCGGCTACCGGGCGGTCCAGATGGTCGACGCGGCCTCGCTGCGCGCGGTCGATCCGGATCTCGCCGATCACGGCGTGCAGGCGGCGCTCAGCGTGCCGCTCCGCGCGGGTGGCGACGCGATCGGTGTGATGCAGGTGCTGTCGCGCAGTCCCCGCGAGTTCGGACCGGCGGAGATCCGCCTCGTCGAGATCTTCGCCGACCGCGTCGCGCTGGCCGTCAGCAACGCCCGCACCTACGAACGGCAGCACGAAATCGGCCGGATCATCCAGCAGGCGCTGATGCCGGCGCCGAGCGTCCGGCTGCCGGGGCTCGCGGTGGCGGGACGGTACCAGCCGAGCCGCGAGGTCGGCGGCGACTTCTACGCAGTGTTGCCGCTCGCCGAGGGGCGCGTCGGCCTCGCCATTGCCGACGTTGCGGGCAAGGGCATTCCCGCTGCGACCCTTGCCGCACGCACCCGCTACCTGCTGGAGGCGCTGGCGCAGGACGGCCGTGATCCTGCCGATGTGCTGGGCCGGCTGAACGCGGCGCTTGTGCCGGATTCGGCCTCGTCGCTCTTCGTGAGCTTGTTCTACGGCGTGCTGACACCCGCGGCCGGTGTGTTCCGGTACGCAAGCGCGGGACACGTGCCGCCGGTTTTGCTGCGTGCCGGCGCGCCGGAGGGTGCCTTCCTCGACGTCACCGGGCTACTGCTCGGCATCCTCCCGGAAGCCCGATACGTCTCCCGCCAGACCGCGGTCGCGCCCGGCGACCTCGTCGTACTCTACACGGACGGCGTGACCGAAGCGCGGCGCTCCGACAGCGAACTCTTCGGCGAGTCGCACCTCGTCTCGGTCGTCACGGCGGCGCGCGACGGGACCGCCGACGACGTGGCCGACGCCGTGATGCGCGCGGTGACCGACTGGGCCGGCGGCGGCCCGCGCGACGACCGCGCCCTGGCCGTT
>DATEGA010000300.1:0-37212 GCA_035280345.1 bacterium
TCGACAGGGCCGGTCCCCCCGGCGGCTAATCACCCGTGGCGACAGTACGCCGACACCGCTCGGCGAAAAGAGCTACGCGCCCTAGGAGTGACATTTTCACGGACCTCTTAGGGTGACCGATTCACTGGCCTACGACATCAAAATCCCGCGCGCGCACGAGGAGCACGGGACCGGCGTAACGGCCGACAACCTTGGAGGCGACGCTGCCGGTGAACACGGCGTCGAGCCCCGTCCGGCCGTGGGAGGCGACGATCAGGAGATCCGCGCCGGACCGGGCCGCCTCGTCCAGCACGCCCTGCGCGGCATCGCCCCGGGACACTGCCCACGAGACGCCGATGTCAACAGCTCGCACGAGCTCGGCAACGGTGCGGAGATAGCGTTGGGCCTCGCCTTCCTCGTACTCGAGAGTGACCGCGGCCGCGCGAGGAACCAGTCTCGCGGCACCGGCACGCTCGCCGGTGATGGTCGACAACGTGGGCACGACCCGGACCAAACTGACCTCCGCCTTGTACGCCCGGGCCAGGGCGGCGGCGAACGGGAGCGCCCCTTCGGCGGCAGGCTCCCCGTCGAGCGGCACGAGGAGCCGGCGGAGCGTCCACCCGTCGCGTTCAATCGGCGGCACGGCGACCGACTCCGGGGGCCGGATCAGGAGCACGGGACGATTTCCGCGGCGCAGCACCTGCTGCGCGACGCTTCCGAAGAGCGCCCGTCGGGCGCCGCCCGCGCCATGTGTCGCGAGGACGACGAGGTCGGCCTCGAGGTCGGCCGCATGCGCAACGATGCTCTGCGGCACGTTGCCTTCGGGATTCGGATGGACGTGCGTCTCCGTCTCCACCCCGGCGGCGGCGCACCTCGCGGCCATCTCGGCGAGATACCGCTCCGACTCACTGATGTCCGTGAGATGCCGCTCCCCGTGCACCCTCGCGGGGGCATCCCGCTCGGTAACGTGCAGCAGGGCGAGATGGGCTCCGAGGTGCCGTGCGACGGAGACCGCGGGGGGTAGCGACCACTCCGCGAGACGCGATCCGTCGAGCGGGACGAGCATCCGCTGGATCGCAGTCCCGGCGTTCAGGTCCGGCGCCGCGGCCATTGCGCCCTTCGTTTCGGTATCCACGACCGGACCCCTCTCCTCACCCGCCGCGCACCGTTTGAATGATCAGATAGATGTTGAGCGCGATGATGAGGGCTGTCACCACAGCGGCGGCCGCGGATACCAGCGGCCGGTTCACGAGAGGCCCCATAAGGTCCCGCCGATGGGTGAACAGGGCCAACGGCACCAGGGCGAACGGCAGCCCGAAGCTCAACACCACCTGGCTGATCACGAGCGTCCGTGTCGGATCCAGGCCCGCGGCGATCACCGCGATCGCGGGCGCCATCGTCACCACCCGCCGCAGCCAGACGGAGATCTGCCGGTGGAGAAAGCCCTGCATCACCACCTGACCGGCCATCGTACCGACGGTGGACGACGACAGACCCGAGGCCAGCAAGGAGAGCGCGAACACCGCGCTGCTCGCCGGGCCGAGGAGCGGCACCAGGGTTTTGTGCGCCTCCTCGATGCTCGCGACCTTCGTGAGTCCGTGGACCCAGAACGTGGACGCCGCCATCACCAGCATCGCGGCGTTGACGAGGCCGGCAATCGTCATCGCGATCACGACGTCGGCCAGTTCGAAACGGACGAGACGCTTCGCCTGCTCGACGTTGGCCGTCGCGACCCGCCGCTGCGTCAGCGACGAGTGGAGGAAGATTACGTGCGGCATGACCGTGGCGCCCAAGATGCCCACGGCGAGGAGCACCGCCTCGGAGCCGCCTAGGGACGGATGCACGACGGACGCCGCGACCGCGCCCCAGCTTGGACGGTCCAGCACGGTCTCCACGAGATAGCAGCCCGCGATCACGCCGACGAGCGTGGTGATCACCGCCTCCACCGGCCGGAACCCGTGCTGTTCGAGCGCGAGGATCACGATCGTGCACATACCGGTCAGCAAGGCCGCCGGCATCAGCGGCATCCCGAAGAGAAGGTTGAAGCCGATCGCCGCGCCGAGGAACTCCGCCAGGTCGGTCGCCATCGCCACGATCTCCATGAGCACCCACAGGCCCCAGACGACCCGCCGGGGGAATTGCTCGCGGCACATCTCGGCCAGGTTGCGGCCGGTCGCGATCCCGAGCTTGGCGGACAGCGCCTGCACCAGCATCGCGATGAGGTTGCTCGCCAGAACGACCCAGACGAGCCGGTAGCCGAATTCGGAGCCGCCCTGAATGTTGGTGGCAAAGTTGCCCGGGTCGATATAGGCAACGGACGCCACGAACGCCGGACCCAGGAACGGCAGCAGTTGGAGCAGCCCACGGCGACGGCTCCGGCCGGCAAGGATCTCGGCCGCCGCGGCGACGGTGGCGACGTCCCCGCGGCGCGGCGCGTCCGGCTCGGACATCGGCGCGGCGCCGCTCACTGCACGTGCACGTTCGCGCTCATCGTGTGCGACAAAGTGATCCGCCGGCCGCCGACCTCGACCTCGCAGCCGCTGCGGCGGCGGCCGAGCATCTTGAGTACGACACCCGGCAGCACACCGAGTCGGGCGAGCTGCCGCAGCAGCGCGGGACTCTCGTCGCCGACGTGGGCGACGACGCCGCGCGCGCCCGGCGCCAGCGTCTCGAGCCTCGGATAGCGCACGTCGCGCATCGACCCGTCCATGGACGGAATCGGATCCCCATGCGGATCCTGCACGGGATCCCCGAGGGCCGTGGCCATCCGCGCTTCGACGCCCTCGGAGAGGACGTGCTCCATCCTCTCGGCCTCGCCGTGGACCTGGTCGAGCGGAACCCCGAGCTGCCGGGCCAGATAGAGCTCGATCAGGCGATGGTGGCGGATGATCTCAAGTGCAATCTTTTCGCCGGCCGGCGTCAGCAGGAATCCTTGGTAGCGGCTGTACGCGACCAGCCGGAGGCGCGCCAAGCGCTTCACCATATTGGTGGCGGACGCCGCGGAGACGTCGAGCCGTTCGGCGATTTCAGAGGTGGACACGGCGGTCCGGCCCTGCTGCAGCTTGTAAATCGCCTTCAGGTAGTCTTGCATCACGCCGGTGATCGCCGACACGCCGGTGCCGCCTCCACTGTTTGTGACACTAAATTAATTTAGCCTCGACTAAATTATCTGCAGGCAGTGTACCGGCAGGTCTCGGTGGCTGTCAAGCGGGACCGGCCCCCTCCGGCCGAGAAGGGAACCTGCGACGATGACCGCGAGCCTACGAAGGCCCCGCCCGCTCGTTCCGGGAGATACCATCGGGCTCGTCTCCCCTTCGGGGCCGACCCGGCCGGGCGGCATCGGCTCGACGCCGGAGAGCGTGGAGCGGACGCGGGCGAGGCTGCACGACGTCGGATTCCGGACCCTGATCGCGCCGCACGCCTTCGACGCGCGCGGCTATCTCGCGGGCACGGATGCGGACCGGGCGGCCGACCTGCAGGAGATGCTCGACGACCCGGCGGTGCAGGGCGTCTTCTGCATCCGGGGCGGCTACGGCGCCCACCGCCTGCTCGACCGCCTGGACTACCGCGCGATCGGCCGCCGGCCCAAGGTCTTTGTCGGTTACAGCGACATCACGGCGCTGCACCTCGCGTTCTACACGCAGTGCGGGTTCGTCACGTTTCACGGACCGATGGCCGGGGCGCTCGCACAGCCTGATCCGCACGACTACCTCGAGCTCCTGCGCACGATCACCCGGGCCGAGCCGCTCGGCCGCCTAACTAATCCACCCGGTGCACCGGCGATTGAGACGCTGGTGCCGGGTGCGGCCGAAGGGCCGCTGATCGGCGGCAACGCCGCCCTGCTGACGGGGCTGCTCGGCACGCGGTTTGTGCCTGAGGTGGAGGAGTTTCGAGGCAAGATCCTATTTCTGGAAGACGTGGGCGACAAACTGTACCGGCTCGACCGTAAACTCGCGCATCTTCGGCTCGCCGGGATTCTCGATGTGGTGGCGGGGATCGTGATCGGCGAATGCCGGTACTCCCCCGAGTCGGGCGACATCCTGTCACTGCGTGACATTCTCGACGATCACATCGTCCGGCTCGGCAAACCCGCAATCTACGGCCTGGCCTGCGGGCACGGGGACTACCATCTCACGCTGCCCGTCGGCGTCCGCGCCCGATTGGACGCGGCGGAGTGCAGTCTGTTTATCGAAGAAGCCGGGGTTGAAGCCTAGGCCCCGCCGTCCATCGCCCGCGCCCCCTAACACGGCACTAGCAGAGATCGACTAGATCGCGCAGCCGCGCCGGCCCCCGTTTGGCGCCATCGACGATCTCGAAAAATTCATCGAAGGTCCCGCCAAGCGCATCGAGCAGGCGCTGGCGCGTCTTTGGGCCAGGAAGTGTCCGGCCCGCCAGCACGTCTGACAGGTGAGTGCGATGCATCCCCATCTCTTGGGCCAGCGCCGTCTTTGTGATGTTCCGCCGCGCGATCGCGGCCTCCAACGCGGCCTGCCTCAGGCGCACCTTCATTGATTTGGGCCTCATGTTCAAGCTAACTCGATATTGACGGTATGTCAATAAACAAATTCACCCCTGCGTTGTCAACATGTCGGCCATCTGCCTTGCTGTGTTCTGATATGTGTGGTACGTTTGTCGTGACGTTCCGTCAAATGACCGAATCCGCCGACTTCTACCGAAAAATTGGGAGCCGTCTTCGCGCCGCGAGACAGCGGGCAGAACTATCGCAGGCGGCTCTCGGCGCTCGTCTAGGGGTCACGGCGGGTGCTATCAACCGCTACGAGATGGGCGGCCGCCGCGTACCACTCCGGGATGTGCCGCGGCTTGCCTCGATCTTGGGCATCGCGCCCGCGGCGCTGTTCGGAGGGACGGCGGCTCCACCGCACGGCGGGGCTGCGCGCCGCGCCGGCGAGGTACGGGAAGAATCTCCAATATATGGGGTGTCCGGGACCGGGCGGCGGAGGGCCGTCCGCCGGTATGCGGCGTCGCTGACGACATCGCAGCTCCGAATGCTCGCCCGGCGCGCCGGCCTCGGACCGGATGCGGAGGCGCCGTCTCTGCGCCGTTATGCGGAGTTGATCGCCGAAGATTTCGCCAAACGGACCGCCCGGCCTTAATTGCGCGGAGGTCACATGGCCCGCGCCGAAGGAAGCAGTGTGAACGAGCCGACGAAAATGCCACCTCATCCGCTCGCGAGGAAGGCGCTGGCCTTCATCGAGCCCTACGTACCTGGCCGCTCCGCGGAGGAGGTGCAGCGGGAGTATCGCCTGGCGAGCGTCGCGAAGCTCGGCAGCAACGAAAACCCGCTCGGGGTCTCGCCCAAGATCCGCGATGCCCTGCTCAAGATCGTCGACGGCGTCCACCACTACCCGGACCCGACATGTGCCTCGCTGCGCCGGCGGGTCGCCGCCCGGTTCGGCGTGACCCCGGAGCACGTCTGCGTCGCGAACGGCGTCGACAATGTGCTCACCTGCCTCGGGCTCGCGTTCCTCGACACGGGGGACCGGTGCGTGATCGGCGCGCCGACCTACTCGGCCTACGCGTCACTCGCGCTGATGCTGAACGCGATTCCGGTGGAGGTGCCGGTCCGCGAGCGGGACTGGCGTCTCGACCTCCCCCGCATGACCGGCGCCGCGGCGGACGCGAAGATGGTCATCGTCTGCAACCCCAATAACCCGACCGCCACGATCGTCACGCACGACGAGGTCGAGGCATTTCTCCGCAGCCTCCCCGCCACGGTCCTCGCCGTGTTGGACGAAGCCTACGCGGAGTTCGCGGACGACCCCGCGTTTCCCGATAGCGCCGCGCTGATCCACCGTTATCCGAACCTGATCGTGCTGCGGACGTTCTCGAAGATCTACGGCTTGGCCGGCCTGCGCGTCGGATACGCGGTCGCCGCCCCGGAGATCATCGCCTGTCTCAACCAGGTCCGGGAGCCGTTCCCCGTGGACCGATTGGCGCAGGCGGCGGCCGAGGCGACTCTCGACGACGAGCCGTACGTTCGTGCCGCCTTCGAAAACAACCGGAGCGGACGCGTGTGGCTGGGCGCGGCGCTGGCAGAGCTGGGGCTGCGAACCATTCCGAGCCAGGCCAATTTCGTCCTGGTGGATCTGGGCCGGCCGTCGGGCGAGGTGGCGCGGCAGTTGCTGCCGCACGGCGTCATCATCCGGCCGGGCGCGATGTGGCGCCTGCCGACGTGGGCGCGCATCACCGTGGGCACGCCGGCGGAGAACCGCCGCGTCATCGCGTCACTGCAGGCGGTGCTTTAGGCCAGCCACTCCTTCAAATCCAACCCCATCCACATCGCATACGGCGGAGCCGCGACCTCGGGGAAGTCCGGATCAAGCGGCTTGGTCGCGTCGACCCCCAGCCTAGTGCTCAGGAGGCGGTTCTCCCGATCGATGGAGTGCCACGCCGGGTAGCCGGTCGGATCGACGCGCGAAATGTATGAGCCCGGCACCGTGAAGAAAGACCGGTCGGCCTGCGTCCGTGTCATCACAGCCCACAACACACGCTGATCGTCGTAAATGTCGATGTCCTGGTCCACGACGATCGCGCACTTGAACCGGTAGACGCCGAGCGCCGCCAGGGCCGCGTTGACACCCGCCCCTTCGATATCCTTCTTGATCTGCACGTAAACAAGGTTGCCCGCGCCCGACACGGGCACGTTGATGGCCTGCACCTGCGGCGCTACTTGCTGCAACTGCGACAGCACCACGCCCTCCATGCCCAGCCCGAAAAGGATCAGATGCTCCGGGCCGACGTTGAAGACGTCGTGGAAGACGGCGTCGCGCCGCCGGGTGATCGCCGTCACCTCGAACACCCGCGCCTTCTTCGGCGGCGCGTAGTACAGCCAGTAGTCGCCGAACGGACCGTCCAACTCCCAGGCGTCGGTCCGAATTCGTCCTTCGATGACGATCTCGGCAGCGGCGGGCACCAAAACGTCCACGGTCTCGCAGGGCACGATCTCCACCGGTTCACCCAGCAGTCCGCCCATGGTCTCGAGTTCGAATTCGTAGGTACTGCCGCGCTGTTGCGACGCCATACCCATCGCCGGATGGTGGCCGAGAACGATGGCCGCGTCCACATGCTTGCCCGCGGCTTCCGCGCGCAGCGCGGCTTCCGACGCATGGCTCAGGGGCGCCATATTCATCGTAACGGCAGCCGGCGACAGAACCCGATTGCGGTAGATCCCAGCGTTCAGCGCGCCGGACGTGGGATCGCGCGTGACGGTCACTCCCGCGGTAATGTATGGCCCGGCATCCTTTTCGCAGTGCGTCACGATCGGCAACGTCCGGAGGTCCGCCCTTTCGCCGGTAAGGACGACCTCCTTAACGGGGCCGGACGGTACCGTCTTCGGCTTGACCCGGTTCTTTTGGGCTTCGGCGAATCGCGCCGCTACGTTCTCGGGCGCCGTCCCCAGAGCAAGCGCCAGGTGCTGCTTCGACGCGAAGAGATTGGTGACGACGGGCAAATCGTAGCCCGCGACGTTCTCGAAGATTAAAATCGGCAACCGGCCGTCGGCTTCGAGGCGCTTCTGCAGCGACGAGATCTCCCACTTCGCGTCGATCCGTCTCTTCACGCGGCGCACGAGCTCGGGCGCGCGCTCCTCGGCCTGCTTCAGGAACGATCTCAGATCGTTCGGCACGACACACCCCCGCCCGCCGCGATCAACGAACCCGTCGCTCCGGCGGCACCCTAGCGGCCGCGCCTCGAGGGACGCCACGCGAGCACGGCGCGCTCAAACAGCACGACGGCGCCAATCCCGGCCGTGGTAAAAGCCGTGATCAGCACGAGCGTCGCAAACACCAGCGGTGTATCGAGATTAAACTGACCTGACAAGATCAGGTACCCGACGCCCCGGCTTCCACCGATAAATTCTCCAACCACGGAGCCGGCGATGGCGAGCGGGAACGCTACCTTAAGGGCATCGGTGAGGTACGGTACGGCGTTGACGAGCCGCACCTTCGTGAACACGCGGAACTCGCTGCCGCCGGCCAGCCTCGCCAGATCCAGCATGTCGTGCTCGATCTCGCCGAGTCCGGTAACCGAATTGACGAACACCGGGAACAGCCCCAGCAGGAAGGCCAGCACAACCTTCGATTCGGCCCCCAATCCGAACCAGATGATGAACAGCGGCGCGATGGCAAGCTTCGGGATGCTGTTGAACCCGGCGAGCACCGGGAGTATGACCGTTCGAAGCGGCTCCACGTAGACAACCGTCAGCGCCAGCAGCACGCCGATCACGAGCGCGAGCGCGAGGCCGATGAGCGTCGTCGCGGCTGTGGCGCTCAGATGGTAGATCTGGACCGGCAGCGTCTGCCACAGCCGGACGGCAATCGCGATCGGTACGGGAAGGATGTACCCGGGCACCCGGGCGGCGGGAGCCCCATACTGCCAGATCGCGAGAAACGCGCACAGCCCCGCAAGCAGACCGGCGGTCCTCCACCACAGGGTCCGCGGTCGTCCGATCATGAGGCGGCGGTCACTCCACCCACTGTGCCGCGATATTCTCGCGAACGGCGGCCGCAATCTCGACAAACCTGCGGTCGCTCATGGTATTGACGTCCCGTGGGCGTGGGAGATCGACCGTGACCACCGCTTTCGTCGTTCCGGGCCGCGGCGTCATCGCGACAATCCGGTCAGACAGCAGAACCGCTTCGGTGATGCTGTGGGTGACGAACACGACCGTGGTGCGATTCGAACTCCAGATCCGCTGAAGTTCAAAGGCCATCTTCTCGCGAGTCATGATGTCCAGCGCGCCAAACGGCTCATCCATCAGCAGCAGAGCCGGGTTGAGCAGGAGCGCGCGACAGATCGCTGTTCGCTGCTGCATCCCGCCCGACAACTCGTGAGGATAACTCTTCTCGAAGCCGCCCAGACCCGCCAGCTGTATCAGCTCGAGGGCCCGCCGACGGTACTCCGCCGGGCGCCGGCCAGCCATCTCCGCCGTGAAAAGCACGTTGCGGAGCGTGTTGCGCCACGGAAGCAGCACCGGCGACTGAAACACCATCCCGATGTCCTGGATGGGCGCGGCGACCTCAACCCCCCGGAAATACACTTTGCCTGCGGTCGCGGGGATGAGGCCCGCCACGAGCCGTAGGGTGGTCGACTTCCCGCATCCGCTCGGCCCCACCACGGTCAGAAACTCGTTTTCCTTGACCTCGAACGAGAAGCCGCCTAGCGCCGCCGAGGCCCCGAAAACCTTAGTCAGCGCTTCGACCTTGATAACAACGGCACGCGAAAGCGCCGTCGTGTCCCGAACAAACGGCTCCAGGCGACCGTCAGCGGCCAAGGGCCCGATCGTACACATCTGCCGGGGTCAACGGCTTGTCTAGCTTCAAGACCTTGTCGACCAGTTCCAATGTCCGGTTCAGGCGATCCGGGGTGGCGAAGCCGTACCCGTGGAGCTTGACGTACGGCGTGTTGATCGCCACCATGGCCCCGCGCCACTGCGCGAGCGTCGTATCGTAGTTCATCACCGGATTGTAACGCACCATGATGCGCGCCGTCTCTTCGGGGTTCGCGAGAGACCATTTCACCGCACGGCCGGTGGCGTCCGCGAACGCCCTCAGTTCGGCCGGGTCTGACTGGATTCTACTCGTCTTGGCTACAAGCACATAGCCGAGCGCATCGTAGCCCCAGTCGGCGAACAACGTAAAGTAGGCGCTCTTGCCTTGTTGCGCGGCGAGCTTGGTCAGAATGGGCATGTCGCCATCGCTCGAGGCGCCCATGAGATCCGCTTTCCCGCCCGCCATCAGCGCAAACCATGTGCTGGGGTCGGCATTGAGCCATTTGATCGACGCGGGATCGATGCCCCGACTCTGCAGAATGAGCGGGAGAACGACGCGCACGCTGTCCGTCGGGGACGACACTATCGTCCTGCTCATGATCGACTGCACGGTCGGATAGGGCTGTAGCGACGCGAGGCCGCTCGTGCTGACGTCCATGTAGACGGTGAACGCCTTGATCGCCGCACCCTTGGACACCGCCCGCACAAGCGTCGTGGCATCAGCCATCCCGAAGTCGCCGTGACCGCTCTCGACGGCCGCAACGACGAACCCGCTGCCCGTGGTCGGTGTGACGCGCACGTCGAAACCCGCGTCCCGATAGAAGCCCTTGTCCACGCCGACGAAGAACGGCGCGTGGCGCCCGTTGAACGAGTAGTTGGCCAGCAACTCCACCCGCTTCAGCGGCCTTCCCGCTGCGGACGCGCGGCCGCGCTCGGGACTAAGCGCCCCCGCGGCTGCGGCTCCGGCCGCGAGAGCCGCAGCACTCAGAAACCGCCGGCGTGTCACCATCCCATGCTTTGAAAACGGCATCTCCATGTCACCCCCCAGAGGTCTGTATGCGAGCGTCAGCCCGCCACCTTGGCCGGATCGGCGTGCGGCGTGAGATGGTACAGCTCGGCGGCGTTGTCGTGCAGAATACGGCGCTTCAGCGCCGCCGGAAGCGGCGGGAACGTCTCTTCAGGCGAATCGAAGTCCCAGTGCGGGTAGTCGGACGCGAACATCAAGGTCCGTTCGGCGCGATTCCAGGCCAGGATTTCCAGCAACTGCTCCGGCCGCTCGGGCTCCTCGAGCGGCTGCGACGTAAACCGCACACTTTCCCAAACGTATTCGCTCGGCGGCTTCTTCACCCAGGGCGTCTGCGCGCGCAGCGCCTTCCAGTCAGCGTCGAGCCGCCACAAGAACGGGGCCAACCAGGCGGATCCGCCCTCAACGAACACGACTTTCAGCTTGGGAAACTTTTCGAAGACGCCCTCAAAGATCATGCTCGTCAGATGAGTCTGATATCCCTGGGCGCGCACCTGGCGATTCTCGACGTAATAGGACCCGTACCCGGCAAGAGACGGCTGTCCGTTGATGCCGATGCCCTCACCGCCGGTATGCAGGGCGAACGGGAGATCCATCGCCTCGCACGCCTCGAAGATCGGGTGATAGTAGCGGTTGCCATAGGGCAGCCGCGCGCCGTTGCTCACGAGGACTTGGACGATGTCGGGGTGGCGGCCGACGCGTTCGATCTCCAGCACCGCCGCGTCGACATCCTGTGTGGGGATCAGCATCGCACCCTTGAGGCGCCGGTCCGCCGAGAGCTCGCGCTCGATCAAATAGTCGTTGTAGGCGTGCGCGAGCGCGGCTGCGTAGTCGGCGTTCGGCAACGCGGTGAGGGGGCGCAGTTCCTGTCCGAGCAGGATCGCGTATTCCACGTTGTATTTGTCGAGCAGTTGCTCGCGCATCAACTCGAGTTTCGTACCGGCGTATCCATGGTCGCGGGTGCCCCGCTCCGCGAAGTCGGTCTTCGCCCACGAATCGGCCCGATTGCCGCGATCTCCAGCGTTCGGGTACCCGGAGTCATTAGGCAAATTCAGGCCCCACATCTTGACATATTCCTGATAACCGCGGGGCAGGTAAGACATCAGCGCACCGGCGCCTCGATCGTTCCACCACTTGAAGTCGTTGTGAACATCGCAGTCGATGATCGGGATCGTTCCTGCTGTCTCGGTCATCTCTGTCCCTCCTTGGCCCCTCGCGGGCCGCCTGACGGCGGGCTCGCCGGCCACCATGAAGTCAGAGTCGTGGCCCCGACGCGCACTGCTCAGGCATGAAGGATCAAATACTCTCCTTCCGTGGTGACCTCGAACGTCTCAAGGGTAACGTCGTCATCAGCGAGCGGCCCCACGGTGACGTCGTACGTCTTCACGCGGACGCGGTGCGGGTTGAAGTACGTGCGGCCGGTCGCGATCTCAAACTCCCATCCGTGCCATGGACACTGGATGATCTGGTCTTCCAACCCGTACACGTATTCGTACGGCCTGCCGGGCAAGACCGTTCCTTGAATGTTACCTAAACAAAGGGGGGCGCCCTGATGAGGACAGCGGTTCCGGAGAGCGTAGTACGAGCCGCGAATGTTGAACACCCCGATCGACCGGCCGGCGACGGTCACGATCTTCCGGCCGCCTGCGGGCAACTCTGAGACTTTGCAGATAGCGTATCGCGCCACGCCGTGCCTCCCGAGGCGCCGAATCAAAAGAGCCACGTCTTCAGACGCGGCTCTCTAATTCCTAATGTCTTTGAACCGCATGAGTGGTTTGGTGGTGCGGTCCGAGAATCCTGCTTCGACCCATGACCGGAGGTCGGACAGGAAGTCATCGGGCGGTCCAGAACACCACCGCGCGATGCAGAAGACCGCGGCGATACCCGTCCGGACGGACACATTGGGGCGCGTCGCTCTGTTGTCGGTCCTCGCAGACGTTCCGGAAGAGGTCGCCGGCACGGCCGCGGGCTACCGAGTGGTCCTCGGTCAGGTCGGCACGATGGACGTCCAAAAAATCATCGCCGCCATCGAGACCGCGGCCCGGCGCGAGCATCTGATCGGACCGGAATACGCCGAGGAACACGCCCTCTACCACGCCGCGCTCGATGCGCTATCCGGCATCACGCGAGGCCAGATCGCGCTCGGCACACTGTTGCGAACCGTCGGCCTGCGGTTTTCGCTGGTCCGAGGCCCCCGGCTTCCCGGAGACCGAACGACGTGGATCGCGGTGGCCCTCTACGGCACGATCGGCCAACCGGTCAAAGGAATGGAGCACGAGGTGGTGGGGTTGGGAATCTTCCACATCTAGCAGTCCGTGCAGGAATGCGCGGGGGACCGCAGCAAATCACATCATGGCTCATAGTCGCTAGGCATGTGGGAGCCGCGTCCGGCGAGGACGTGGCTCTTTGTGTTTGGAGGACGGCAATGATCGAAATCGACGGCGAGCATCTGACGCTCGAGATGGTCGGGCAGGTTGCCGGCGGCGCCCCGGCGACGCTCCGCACCGCCGCCCGCGACCGAGTCCAGCGGTCGGCGGAGATGGTGGACCGAATCGTCAGCGCGGGGCAGCCGGTCTACGGCGTCTCGACCGGCGTCGGAGAGCTCCGCACCGTCTCGATCTCTCCCGACCAGGCGGCCACGCTGCAGCGGAACATTCTGCGGTCGCATGCCGCGGGCGTCGGTCGGCCCATTGCCGATCCGGTCGTCCGGGCGATGATGGTCCTGCGCGCCAACGCGCTCGCGTGCGGGCACTCGGGCGTCCGGCCGCTGGTGATCGACACCCTGCTGCGCATGATCGCGGAAGGCGTCCATCCGGTGATTCCCGAGCAGGGGTCGCTCGGGGCCAGCGGTGATTTGGCGCCGCTCGCGCATCTCGGGCTGGTGCTGATCGGCGAAGGCGAAGCCGCGCATCGAGGCGCCCGGCTGCCGGGCGGCCGGGCGATGCGGGCCGCGGGGATCGAAACGATCGTGCTTCGCGCGAAAGAGGGTCTGGCTCTGATCAACGGCACGCAGTTCATGAGCGCGTACGGCACACTGTTTCTGCTCGACGCCGAGCGCCTCGCTGCGCTCGCTGATATCGCGGGGGCCCTGTCGCTCGAAGCCCTCCACGGCACAGACGCCGCGTTCGCCGAGCATATTCAGCGGGCGCGGCCTCACCCTGGACAACTGGAGAGTGCGCGCCACGTACGGGAACTCGTGCGCGGAAGCGCGCGCGTCGTTCGTGAGGGTTACGGTCGTGTACAGGACGCCTACTCCCTCCGCTGCATCCCTCAGGTGCACGGGGCCGTGCGAGACGCGCTCCGGCACCTTCGCACCGTCCTATCGATCGAGATCAACAGCGCGACCGACAACCCGCTGTTCTTTCCCGACGACGGCCTCGTGCTCTCCGGCGGGAACTTTCACGGAGAGCCGCTGGCGCTCGCGCTCGACTACGCCGCCACCGCAGTCGCCGAACTCGCCAGCATCAGCGAACGCCGGATCGAGCGCCTGGTGAACCCCCACCTATCCGGCCTGCCCGCGTTCCTCACCGACAACGGCGGCCTGCGTACCGGATACATGCTGGCACAGTACACGGCCGCGGCGCTCGTGTCCGAAAACAAGGTCCTGACCCATCCCGCGAGCGTCGACAGCATTCCAAGCTCGGCCGGCCAGGAGGACCACGTCAGTATGGGCGCCTACGCGGCAAGGAAAGCGATGGAGGTTCTGCGGAACACTCAGCAGGTGCTGGCGATCGAACTCGTCACTGCATGCCAGGCGATCGACTTCGGTGCCGGCGCGCTCGGCGCCGGTACCGGCGCCGCCTATCGCGAGGTCCGCGCGGCTGTGCCCCGGCTCGACGACGACCGCGTCCTCAGCGAGGATTTCGCGGCGGCGGTGGAGCTGGTCCGATCCGGGAAAGTACTCCGGACGGTTGCCGGCCGGCACGCGGCCCTCTAGGTCGAGCCACCGGGGCGGGACCGATGTCGAAGCGAACCGTGCGCGCGCCGCGCGGGACCGATCTGTCGTGCAAGGGCTGGCCGCAGGAAGCCGCGCTACGGATGCTCATGAACAACCTCGACCCGGAGGTCGCCGAGCGCCCCGACGAGCTGATTGTCTACGGCGGCACCGGACGGGCGGCGCGGTCGTGGCCGTGCTTCGATGCCATCGTCGCCGCGCTTCGAGCGCTCGACGGCGACGAGACCCTGCTCGTCCAGTCCGGCAAGCCGGTCGGCGTTTTCCGCTCCCACCCCGACGCGCCGCGGGTGCTGATCACCAACGCGATGCTGGTGCCGGCGTGGGCGACGTGGGACGAGTTCCGGCGGTTGGAGGCGCTCGGCCTCACGATGTACGGCCAGATGACCGCCGGCTCGTGGATCTACATCGGGACGCAGGGCATCATCCAGGGAACCTACGAGACCTTTGCCGCGCTGGCGCGGCGGCATTTCGGCGGCAGCCTACGCGGCCGCCTCGTGCTGACGGCGGGACTCGGCGGCATGGGCGGCGCGCAGCCGCTCGCGGTGACGATGAACGAAGGCGTCGCCCTGATCGTGGAGGCGGACCCGGCGCGCATCGATCGGCGGGCGCGGGCTGGCTGGGTGGACGAGTCCACCCAGAGCCTCGACGCGGCCCTGCACCTCGCGGAGCAGGCCGTGCGCGACCGCCGTCCTCGGTCTATCGCCCTGCTCGGCAATGCGGCGAATCTCTACGAGGCGATCCTCGCGCGCGGTGTACGGCCTGACGTCGTGACCGATCAGACGTCCGCCCACGACCTGCTCGGCGGCTACATCCCGGGCGGGCTGACCGCCGCCACGGCGGCGGAGGTCCGGGCGCGCGACCCGGAAGCGTACGTCGCACAGGCCCAGACGTCGGTTGCCCGGCACGTCGAGGCGATGCTGGAGTTCCAACGGGGGGGCGCGGTCGTCTTCGACTACGGCAACAACATCCGCGCACAGGCACAGCGCGGCGGCGTCGCGGACGCGTTCGCGTTCCCCGGCTTCGTCCCGGCGTACGTGCGCCCGTTGTTCTGCGAGGGCCGCGGCCCGTTCCGCTGGGTCGCGCTCTCCGGGGATCCGGAGGACATCCGGAAGACCGACGAACTTGTGCTGCGCCTCTTTCCGGAACAGGAAACGCTCACGCGGTGGATCCGGCTGGCCGGCGAGCGGGTGCCGTTCCAGGGCCTGCCGGCCCGCGTGTGCTGGCTCGGCTACGGCGAGCGGGCGCGGTTCGGCCTCGCGATCAACGAGATGGTCGCCCGCGGCGAACTGCGCGCGCCGATCGTAATCGGCCGCGACCACCTGGACACGGGATCGGTCGCCTCCCCGTACCGGGAGACCGAGGCGATGGTCGACGGCAGCGACGCGATCGCGGACTGGCCGATCCTGAACGCCCTACTCAACGCGGTCGGCGGGGCTACCTGGGTATCGGTCCACCATGGGGGCGGCGTCGGAATCGGGTATTCGATCCATGCCGGAATGGTGATCGTCGCGGACGGCACCGCCGACGCGGCGCGCCGGCTCGAGCGCGTGCTGACGACCGACCCCGGCATCGGCATCGTCCGGCACGCCGACGCCGGCTACGCCGAAGCCCAGGAAGCGGCCCGCCGGCACGGAATCGTACGCCTAATGCAGGAGGGACACGGATGATTCCGCTAGGCGACGTCTCACGCCGTCCGGTGCGGTTTCCCATCGTCACGCTCCTCATCATCCTCGCCAACGGGTTCGTCTTCCTCCAGGAGTTGCTCAACGGTGACACCTTCGTCGCGCAGTGGGCGATGGTGCCTGCCCAGATCTCGTCCGGCCAACACCTGATTACAGCGTTCACGTCGATGTTTCTCCACGGCAGTTGGTCGCATATCCTCGGCAACATGCTGTTCTTGTGGGTCTTTGGACCGGAGATCGAGGACGCGATGAACCCGGGCCGGTACATCGCGTTTTATCTCACCGGCGGCCTCGTCGCAAACTTCGCGCAGGTCATCATCGCGCCGGGCTCGACCGTGCCCACGCTCGGCGCGAGCGGGGCGATCGCAGCGGTGATGGGCGCCTTTCTCATCACCTACCCGCGCGACCGGATTCGCACGGTGCTGTTTATCGGCTTCTTCTTTACCGTCACGTTCCTGCCGGCATTCCTGCTGATCGGCCTCTGGTTCTTCATTCAACTGATCAGCTTCGGCGCGATCACGAACGCCACGAGCGCGGCGACGGGCGGCGTCGCCTACGCGGCGCACGTCGGCGGCATCCTCTTCGGGGCGATTACGGCGCGGCTCTTCGAGGACCCGAGCCGGCTCGGGGAGCCCGCCGCGTACCGCTAGCCGCTTGTCTCGCGATTAAGCGAAATCACCGAGAGCAGCTCGAACAACACGTTCGCGGCCAGCATTGCCGTGATGCCGCTCTGATCGTAGGGCGGCGACACCTCCACGATGTCGAAGGCGATAACGTCCAGGCCCGCGAGCCCGCGGACCAGTGCGAGCGCCTGGGCGCTCGTGAGCCCGCCGACTTCGGGCGTGCCGGTGCCCGGCGCGAACGCCGGGTCGACCGAGTCGATATCGAACGAGACGTAGACCGGCCGACCCCGCACGCGGTCCAAGTGCCGCAGCGCCGCGTCGATGCCGTCGCGATGGATCGCCTCGGCCCGCACCACCGTCACGCCGTGCTGCTCGCCGAAGGCGAAGTCGTCTTCATCGTACACCGGACCCCGGATCCCGAACTGCACGGCCGTCTTGCCGTCGTAGAGACCCTCTTCGTGGGCGCGGCGGAACGGTGTGCCGTGGAAGTACCGGTTGCCGAAGTACTCGTCCCACATGTCCTGGTGGCTGTCAAAGTGCACGAGCGCGAACGGCCCGCGCGTCTTGGCGACCGCGCGCATGATCGGGAGCGTGAGCGAATGGTCGCCGCCCACGCAGGCCGGCACCGCGCCCGCGGTGAGGATGCGCCCCACGGCCGCTTCGACCCGGCCGTACGTGTCGAGAATGTCCATCGGGTTCGTATCGACGTCGCCGCAGTCGGCGATCTTGAGACGGCGAAACGGCGACGTCCGAAGGACCGGATTGTACGGACGGATCAGCAGCGAATTGCTGCGCACTTCCTTCGGCCCGAACCGCGCGCCCGACCGGAAACTCACCCCGCCGTCAAACGGAATGCCGAGGATGCCGACGTCGAGGCCCGCGGGATCGGGGTGGTAGGGCAGGCGCATGAACGTCGAGAGCTGCGCGAACCGGGGCGAGCGGAAGGCGTTCGGCGGCTCAAAATGCTGCGCGGTCACGCCGCACCCCCACCGGATCCGATCCGGCCCTGCGCGGCGAGGTCGTTCTCCAGACCCATCGTTTTCTGCGCCTCCTCCCGGATGATGCCGAGCACGCGCCGCTTCGCCTCGACGAACACCGGCGACATCGTGATCTCCAGTGTTCGCGGGCGCGGCAGATCAAGCCGGACCTCGTCCCGAAACCGGCCCGGCCGCGCCGTCATCACGTAGACCCGGTCGCCAAGGAACAGCGCTTCGTCGATGTCGTGCGTGACGAACAGGATGGTCTTGGGCGACTTCTGCCAGATGTCTAGCAGCAGCTCCTGCATGAAGACGCGCGTCTGCGCGTCAAGCGCGCCGAACGGCTCGTCCATCAGGAGCACCTCGGGGTCGTTCGCCAGCGCGCGGGCGATCGCCACACGCTGCATCATCCCGCCGGACAGCTCCTTGGGATAGGCGTGCTCGAACCCCGCCAGGCCGACCATCTGAATGAACCGGCCGGCGACCTCCCGGCAGTACCCGGGATCGAGCCCGCGGATTTTGGGGCCGAACTCGACGTTGCCCCGCACCGTGAGCCACGGGAAGAGCGTGTACGACTGGAACACCATGCCGCGGTCGGCGCCCGGTGCGTCGACGACGCGCCCGTCGAGCCGGATCTCGCCGGTCGAGGGAGGGACGAGCCCGGCGACGAGCCGCAGCAAGGTACTCTTGCCGCAGCCGCTCGGCCCCACGATGCTCACGATCTCCCGATCCGCGACATCGAGCGACAGGCGCGCCACGGCGGCAATCTCGCGCCCGCCGCGGCCGCGGAACGCCACGCTGATGTCGCGCAACGAGAGCTTGAGCCCCCCGGCTACGCTTTGGGCGACCACGGAAGCAGCCGGCGGTGGAGCCATTTGAACAGCAGGTCGAACCCGAGACCGAGACCGCCGATCGTAAACAAACCGACGAAGATCCGGTCCGTGAAGAGACCGCGCATCGAGTTGAGGATGAGGTAGCCGAGTCCGCGGTCGGCCGAGACGAGCTCGGCGACGACGAGGTACGTCCACGCCCAGCCCATCGTAATGCGCAGCGTGTCCATCACGCCCGGCAGTGTCGCCGGCAGCAGCACCCGCCGGACTACCTGGGCGCGGGAGGCGCCGAGCGTATACGAAACGTCGATCTGCTCCCGCGGCACGTGCGCGGAGACGTCGGCCACGAGCAACACCAGCTGGAAGAACGTGCCAATGAAGATCACCGCGACCTTCTCGGCCGTACCGATGCCGATGTAGAGGATGAGCAGCGGGATCAAGGCGCTCACCGGCAGGTAGCGGACGAAGTCGATCACCGGCTCGATCAGCGCCTCGACGGCCTTGAACGATCCCATCAAGATACCGGTCGGCACACCGGTCACGACGGCGAGGGCCCAGCCGGTGACGATCACATAGAGGCTGGCGCCGGCGTTCCCGAGCAGGCTGCCGTCGGCCGTCATCTCGGCGCCGGACTTGGCAATCGCCGTCGGCGACGGGAGGAAGAGGGGCTCGACGAGGCCGCCGTAGGTCAGGATGCACCACAGCGCGACGAGCCCGCCGGCGCTCGCGATCAGGATCGCGAGGTAGGTACCGCGGGGAATGGCCTCCTGCGGCCGCAGGTACGCCGCGAGGGCGTGCAGACCGCCGCGCCGGACGATGGGGCGGGGCTGCGCGACGGTCACCGGCGTGAGTATGTCAAGCGGCGGGGGGCCTGCGGCCCGGCCCGCCGCGACGATTTTCTTACTTCGCCAGCACGAACGAGCCGTTGACGAGATCGCCGGCGGCTTCCTTGGTCTCGATCTTGCCCAACGAACTCCAGATGTTGATCGCGTTCTGCGCGGTTACCCAGATTTGGCCGCCCGGCGCCATGTACTGCCGATTGATTCCTTCGTCGTAATAGCGCACGCCGTCCAGCGTCTCCTGGAACGTCTTCACGTCCTTGAGCCAGCCGCCGACGGCCTTCGCCATGATCCGGTCGGCGTCGGCGGGGTTCTTCTTCCAATACTCAACCGCCTTGTACCAGCCGAGAATCGCCGCCCGCACGGCTTCGGGGTGCGCGGCGATCACGTTGCGGCGGATCACCATGACGTCCACAATCAGGCCCGGCGTCTGGCTGCTGTCGACCAGGATGTGGCCGTTCGGTGCCCGCTTGGCGCGCGAGAGCCAGGGCTCCCACGTGACCGCGGCATCCACCTTGCCGCTCAGGAAGGCGGCCCCCGCGTCGTCCTGCCGCATGTTGATCGATTTGAGGTCTTTCTCGGTCATGCCGTTCTGGCGCAGCAGGACGCTCAGAAAGAAGTGCGAGACGGAGCCTTCGTTGAAGGCGACGCGCTTGCCCCGCAGATCCTTGATCGTTTTGATCGACGAGTTGGAAACGATCCCGTCGCCGCCCTTGCTGTCGTCGAGGCCGAGCACCGCTTGGAACTGGAAGTTCGGCTTCCAGTAGAGGCTCATCGTGTCGAGCGTGGTGACCAGTCCGTCGAGTTTGCCCGCGGCGAGCGCGGCGAAGCGCAGCTTCGGGTCCTCGATGTTCGTGAGCTCGACGTTCACGCCCGACTCGTCGAAGTAGCGGTTGTCCCGCGCGAGAAAGAGCGGGCCGTAGCCCACCCACGTTGAGTATCCGAGGTGCAGCGTCTGCGCCGCCGCCCGGGCCGGTCCCGTCGACCACGCCATCGGTCCCGCGGCGAGCAGAACCACCAGAACGAGCGCGCCCCACCTGCTGCCACGCCACATGCAGGCAACACCTCCCCCCTAACAATCGTTCGAGTGTATTTGTGTGGAGTCAGGCAAAACCCTCCGCGCGGCCGCCCGACGGGGCGGCCGGGGCATATGCCCGCGCGGCGACGGAGGGTAAATAAATTCCATAAGAGCGCGTCGGTGGCACAGATGGTTGGATCGATGCTGATGGAGCGAATTACACTGCCGAGGGAGGCGGCCACGCCGCGCCGGGCGCGGCATTATCTGGCGCCGCGGCTGTCGGATCTCGGCATGCCCCCGAAGGCGGCGGCGGAACTGCTCGTCGCCGTCGGCGAAGCCGTCACCAACGCGGTGATCCACGGCGGGCCGGTGGCAGGGATGCCCATCCTCCGAGACGGGATCGCACCCGGCCCGGACGGCGCGGAGTCCGTCACTGAAACCGACGTCATCTTGGTAGAACTCGTGGCGCGCGGCGATCGCGTGGCCGTGGCCGTGACGAATCCGGGCCCCCGCTGGCATGTACCCGAAGCCCGCCTGCCCGCCGATCCGCTCGCCTCGAACGGCCGGGGCCTCTACCTGATGCGCAAGTTTACAGATTCTGTCCGCATCGATCAGAACCGGCGGGGCACAACGGTCTACCTGATCAGACGTCTGCGGCCGGACGCCGGCGCGTCAGCCGCGACGCCGCGGGCGCATCGAGCAGCCACACGGCGTGGCCGTCGACAGGCCGGATAAACGCGCCGGGGACGTCCGGAACCGGCGGACCTTCGAGCGACGCCCGCACCGCCTCCGCCTTCGACGCGCCCGCGGCGAGCACAATTGTCTCGGCCACGTGCGTGAGCACCGGCACCGTCAAGGTCATGCGCCACATGCCCACGTCCGGTACAAACTCGGCGACCACGGCACGCTCCCGCTCGTTGAGCGCCCGGCTGTGCGGAAACAGCGACGCGGTATGCGCGTTGTCCCCGAGCCCTAAGAGGACGAAGTCGAACCGCGGCCAGCCGTCGGCGGTCCTCGGCAGCACGGCGCGCAGCGTCTCCGCGTACGCGGCCGCGGCGGCAACGTGGTCCGCGGTCTCTCCCTGCATCCGGTACACGTGATTGGCCGGGACCGCGACTTTGGACAGCAGCAACTCGTGCGCCAGACGGTAGTTGCTGCGCGGATCGTCCGGCGGGACGCAGCGCTCGTCGCCCCAAAAAACGCGCACCCGAGGCCACGGAATCCGGCTGCGGTACGGCTCCGCCGCCAGCTGCGCGAAGAGCGGCTTCGGCGTCTCGCCGCCTGAGAGTGCGATGGCGCAGGCGCCGCGCGCGGCCACGGCGCGCTCACAGATTTTCGCGGTTCGCTCGGCCGCGTCGGCCGTCGCGGCCGCGAGATTGGGGCGCACGACGATCTCCGGTTGAGCGCTCAGGATACCCCCTCCATCAGGCGCAGCACGACCTCGAGCGCTTCCCGCAGCACGGAATCGACGCCGGACACCTCGAACTCCGCCCCGACCAGTACGGTGTCGTCCGCGAGCGCCAACGCCGCGGCCGTCGCGCGCGGACGGCCGCGCCCGAGCCGCGTTTCGATCTGGACGGCCGCCTCGCCGGCGGACTGGCGCGCGATCGAGACGGCGCACGGTTCTCCACCGCCGGCGGCGCACTCGAACGAGAGTACCGGACCGGATCCGCCTTCGACCACGAGTTCCAATCCGCCGCCGTCGCGCCAAAATAGCGCGCGCAAAAGACGGCCGTCACGGCGCGCCGATCCGGCGGGCTCCCACCCGAGGCGTCCCGCGAGCCAGCCGCCCAGCAACAGCCCGGCGATGGGCACCGCGTGTTCGGACTGCCCCGGCGCCGCGCGGATCTTAATGCGGTCGAGGCGTTCGAGTGCGGCGCGCATCGGCGCGGGATCGAAGCATTGGACGATGAGATCCCGCCAAGGCGTGATCCGTCCCCAGGTCAAGTCCCGCAGCCCCCCGGAGAGCGGGCCGGCGAGCGCGGACGCGGCCTTGAGCCCGGCGGTCGGATGGCGCATCGCCGACGAGTCGACGATCAGCACGTCCGCGTTCTCCGCCAGCCGCCGCAGCAAGTCCGCTTCCGGCGGCGGCAGTGGCTCGGGCCGCGTCGTCCCCGTAGAGGGCTCGTGGGCCACCGGCACGTCGTCCGGCCACCAGAGATACACGGGGAGGTTCGGAACCAGCAGCGGCAGCACCAGCCCGGGCACGCGCGCGAGCGCCCGCCCGGACGCGGACACCACAATTTGCTCGCAGCACACCGCCGGACGCTGCGGACCCGGCGTATGGCAGTTGAGGGCGAGTTCCACGGTAAGGGTTCCTTCGTTCGGCACCGGACCGGTGGTGTGGGGCGCGAGATCCAAGATGATGCTTCGCGAAGGGTAGCGCGTCGCCAGCCGATCGGCCGCGGTGGCGGTCTCCACGCAATGGCCGTTCGGAGCGACGGCCAGCAGCGTCAGCGTGCAGATCCGCGTGACATGCGCACCGGCGGTCCCGGCACCGTGCGTCTCGGTGTCGAGCGATGACCAGAGACGGTGCAGCTCCCGCTCGATCGCGCCGACGTCGACCCGTTCGGGAACGCCGGCCACGCTGGTGACGTTCAGAGCCGCCGCCACCGCCGTCCGTCTCGTTCGATGATCGCCCGGGCCGCGTCGGGTCCCCACGTCCCTGCCTCGTACGGAAGCACCGGCGGCGGGGGATCCGATTTGTCCCACCACGCCAGCAGGGGCTCGAACAACTCCCACGCAGCCTCGACCTCGTCGCGCCGGGTGAACAGCGTCGGATCCCCAAGCATACAGTCGAGCAGCAGCCGTTCATACGCGGTGAGCTCCTCACCGCCGAATGCGGTCCCGTACTGGAACCCCATGTTGACGGGCCGGAGGCTCATGGCGGTGCCGGGCGCCTTGGCGATGAAGCGCAGCGCGATGCCTTCGTCCGGCTGGATGTTGAGCGAGAGCAAATTGGGCTCGCGCCCGCCCTCCGAGAACAGCGGCAGCGGCGCCTCCTTGAACTGGACCGCGATCTCGGTCGCGCGCTTCGGCAGCCGCTTACCGGTCCGGAGGTAGAACGGCACGCCGGCCCACCGCCAGCTATCGAGAAAGAGACGCATCGCGACGAACGTTGGCGTGCTTGAGTCCGCGGCGACGCGCGGCTCGGCGCGGTAGCCCGGGACCTCGCGGCCGCCGACGACGCCCGCCGCGTACTGCCCGAGCGCGACCTCGGACTTGATGTCGTCCGGCGTCAGCCGTCGCGCCGCGCGAAGGACCTTCACCTTCTCGTCCCGCACCTGGTCGGGCTCGAACGCGACCGGCGCTTCCATCGCGACGAGGGTCAGCAGTTGCACCATGTGGTTCTGCACGATGTCGCGCACAACGCCGGCCGTCTCGTAGTAGCCGGCGCGGTTCTCGACGCCCCCCGACTCGGCCACGGTGATCTGCACGTGGTCGATGTAGTGCTGGTTCCACAGCGGCTCGAAGATGCCGTTCGCGAATCGGAAGACGAGGATGTTCTGAACGGTTTCCTTGCCGAGGTAGTGGTCGATGCGGTAGATCTGCCCCTCGCGGAAGACCCGCAGCAGCGTCCGGTTCAGCGCCGCGGCGCTCTTCGTGTCGCGCCCGAACGGTTTCTCGACGATCACGCGCGTCCACGGCCGCCGGCCGTCGCCGCCCCCGCGGGCCTGACCGCGTTCGACCAGGCCGTGGCGGTCGAGCTGCTGGATAATGTCGCCGTAGAACTCGGGCGCGGTCGCGAGATAGTAGAGCCGGTTGCCGGATGTCCCCCGCTCCTGGTCGACGCGCTCGAGGGCGGCGCGGAGGCGCTCGTAACCCTGCGGGTCGTTGAACTCCGCCTGGACGTAGAAGAGGCCCTGCGCGAACGCTTCCCACAGCGGCGGCGCGTCGCGGTCGGTCGACGGGCCGAGAATCGCGTGTGCCATCTCCCCGCGGAAACTCTCGTCGGTCTTCATCCGGCGCGCGACCCCGATGACGGTCAGGTTCGGCGGGACCATCCCGAGGCGCGCGAGGGCGTAGAGCGACGGCATGAGCTTCGAGTGCGTGAGGTCTCCGGTGGCGCCGAAGATGACGACCGCGCACGGATCGGGAATCCGCCGCAGGCGCAGCCCTTCCCGCAGCGCGAACTGGGGGGAGGCCGTGCTCATCCGGCGTTACGTCGCCTTGGTCGCGTGGCCGCCGAACTGCTTCCGCAGCGCCGCGATCACTTTGTCGCCAAAGTTCTCGTCCTCGCGGGAACGCAGCCGCTGCAGGAGCGAGAGGGTGATCACCGGCGCCGGGACGTTGCGGTCGATCGCCTCCTGCACGGTCCACCGGCCTTCGCCGGAGTCGTCGACGTACCCGCGGATCGTCTCCATGTTGGGATCATCCGCGAACGCCCGCTCGGCCAGTTCCAGCAGCCAGGACCGCACGACGCTGCCGTGGTTCCACAGCGTGCTGATCGCACGCAGGTCCAGGCCGAACGGCGCCGCGTGGAGAATCGCGAAACCCTCGGCGTAGGATTGCAGCATCCCGTACTCGATACCGTTGTGGATCATTTTCACGTAGTGGCCCGCGCCGCTCGGCCCCGCGTGCAGGTAGCCGTCCTCCGGCGCGAGGTCACGGAACACCGGCTCGAGCATCTTGACCGGCTCCGGATCGCCGCCGACCATCATGCAATAGCCGACCTGCAGGCCCCAGATGCCGCCGCTCGTCCCCGCGTCGATATAGTGCAGGCCCTTGGCCTTGGCGTCTGCCGCGCGGCGTATCGAATCGCGGTAGTTGGAGTTGCCGCCGTCGACAATGACATCGCCCGTGTGGAGCAGGGGCGTGAGCTCGGCGATCGTCCGCTCCACGGCGTCGCCCGAGGGGACCATCATCCAGACGATCCGCGGCGGCTGGAGCTGGCCGACCAACTCGGCGATCGAGGCGGCCGGGGTCGCGCCGTGCGCCTTCACCTCGGCCCGGACTTCGGGCCGCCGCGCGAACACCGAGATCGTGTGCCCGCGCTGCAGCAGGCGGGTCACCATGTTGCCGCCCATTCGTCCAAAGCCGACGAACCCGAGTTTCACCGGCGTCCCCCCGCTTTAACGTCCTGCGACCGCGAGCCGATCGCCTTCATCAATTGGTTGAACGAGTCCGAAAACAGCTGCACGCCGGCGTCGAGCACAGCTTGGGTAATCGCGTCGATGCTGAGGCCGAGCTCGCGCAGCTTCGCGAACACCCGCTCCGCCTCGTCGACGCCCTGCGTCACGGCCTCCGGCACGACGCGCCCGTGATCCCGCACCGCCTCGATCGTCTGTGGCGGAAGCGTATTGATGGTGTCGCGGCCGACCAAGGTTTCCACGTAGAGCAGGTCGGGGTACGCGGGGTTTTTGGTGCTGGTGCTCGCCCACAGCGGCCGCTGGACCCGGGCGCCCCGGCTCGCGAGCGCCTGCCACCGCGCGCCGCTGAACGCCTGCTGATACAGCCGGTACGCGAGCTTCGCGTTCGCCACGGCGACCTTGCCGCGCAGCGCCCGCAGGGCCTCCGCCTGCTCGGCCGGCGCGGCCGCGGCGCGGGCCTCCAACCGCTTGTCCGCCTCGGTGTCGATGCGGCTCACAAAGAAGCTCGCGACCGACGCGACCTGGTGGACGGGCTGGCCGGCCGCGACCCGGCGCTCGAGCCCTCGGAGGTACGCCTCCTGCACCCGGCGGTAGGCCTCGATCGAGAACAACAGCGTGATGTTGATGTGGCGGCCTTCGGCGATCATCTCCTCGATCGCCGGAAAGCCCTCCGCCGTCCCGGGAATCTTGACCATGACGTTCGGACGGGCGATGAGGCTGATCCAGCGCCGGACTTCCTGGATCGTGCCCTGCGTGTCGTGCGCGAGCAGCGGCGAGACCTCGATCGACACGAACCCGTCCGCGCCGCCGGTCGCGTCGTACACCGGGCGCAGCGTGTCGGCGGCCCCGCGGATGTCGTCGACGACGACCGCCTCGTAAATCTCGATCGGACTCTTGCCGTCGGCGACGAGCCGCGAGATCTGGTCGTCGTAGTCGTGGCTGCCGGTGATCGCCTTCTCGAAGATCGTCGGATTACTGGTGACGCCGCGAACGCCGGTCTCGACGAGGTGCCGGAGCTCTCCGGACTTCAGGATGCCCCGGTGTATGAAATCAAGCCAGACGCTCTGCCCGGCATCGAGCAGCGCGCGAATCGGGTCGACGCCCGTCGTACCGGGTGTGCTGTCCGTCATCTCGCTGCCTCCCCTGTCTTCGCCGAACCGACGGGTTGAGCGGTCGAGCGCGCGCGCTCGAGCGCGGCCTTCCCCGCTCCGACGACGTGCTCGACCGTGAAGCCAAGTTCTTTCAACACCGTGGCACCCGGCGCCGACGCGCCGAAGCGGTCAATTCCAATCATCGCCCCTCCCGCACCGACCCATCGGTCCCATCCGAACGTTGCCGCGGCTTCGACGCTCACCCGCGCCCGCACGTCGGGGGGCAGCACCTGATCGCGGTAGGCCGTGGGCTGGGCTTCGAACAACTCCCACGACGGCATCGACACGAGGCGGCATCGCACGCCGTCCGCAGCGAGCCGCTCGTGGGCCTCGAGCGCGAGCGACACCTCCGACCCGGTGGCGATCAGGATCAGTTCCGGCCTGCGGGCACCGTCGCCGGCGTCGGCCAGCACGTACGCGCCGCGGGCCACGCCCGCCGCAGGCGCCAGTTTCCCGCGGTCGAACACCGGAAGCTTCTGGCGCGAGCAGACGATCGCGGTCGGCCCTCCCGTGCGCCGCAGCGCCACCCGCCACGCTTCCACGGCCTCGGCGGCGTCCGCCGGGCGGAGCACGACGAGGTTCGGAATGGCCCGCAGAGCGGCCAAGTGTTCGATCGGCTGATGCGTCGGCCCATCCTCGCCGAGGCCGACGCTGTCGTGCGTCCAGACGTAGATGACCTCGAGGTGCGAAAGCGCGGCGAGGCGCACGCTCGGCCGCATGTAGTCGGAGAAGACCAGGAACGTCGCGCCGTAGGGCCGGATACCGCCGTGCGCCGCCATCCCGTTGAGCGCGGCGCCCATCGCGTGCTCGCGAACGCCGAAGTGCACGTTGCGACCCGCGTAACTCCACGGGCCGCCGGAATCCCCTTGGACGCCGTCGTGCGTGGAATCAGGACTCTCGAAGTCCCCTTCGCCCTTCAGCTGCGTCATGGTCGACGGATCCAGATCCGCCGAACCGCCCATCAGGTTGAACACGGCGGGCGCGATCGCGTTCATCGCCTTGCCCGACGCCTCGCGCGTGGCCATCGGCTTGTCCGCGGCGCTGAAGGACGGCAGCTTGGCTTCCCAGCCATCGGGCAGCCGTCCGCCCAGCGCCTCCTCGAACTCGCGGGCGAGATCGGGAAACGCCCGGCGATAGGCCGCCATCCGGGTCCGCCACTCCGCGGTGAGCGCCTCACCGCGCGGCACCGCGCGGCGGAACAGCTCGCGCGCTTCGTCCGGAATGTAAAAAGTCTTGTCCTCCGGCCAGCCGTAGGCGCGCTTCGTCGCCTTGACCTCGTCTTCGCCGAGCGGCTCGCCGTGCGCCTTGAACGTGTCCTGCTTGTGCGGGCTGCCGTAGCCAAGGTGGGTGCGGACGATGATCAGCGACGGCTTCGCCTCCTGGGCCTTCGCCGCCGAGAGCGCGGCGCCGATCGCCGGCAAGTCGTTTCCGTCCGCCACGCGTTCGACGTGCCAGTCGTAGGCCTCGAACCGGCGGCCGACGTCTTCGTCAAACGTGACGGACGTCGTCCCCGACAGACTCACCTGGTTGGCGTCGTAGAGCACGATCAGGCGTCCGAGCCGCAGGTGGCCCGCCAGCGACGCGGCCTCCGCCGCCACGCCTTCCATTAAATCGCCGTCGCTCGCGATGACGTACGTCCGGTGGTCGACGATCCCGTGCCCCGGCCGGTTGAATCGCGCCGCGAGCCAGCGCTCAACCATGGCCATCCCGACGGCGTTGCCGAACCCCTGGCCCAGCGGTCCGGTGCTGACTTCGACCCCCGGCGCGCAGTGGCGCTCGGGATGGCCGGGCGTGCGGCTGCCCCACTGGCGGAACTGCTTGATGTCGTCGAGCGTCAGATCGTATCCGCTGAGGTGGAGCATGCTGTAGAGCAGCATGCTGGCATGCCCGGCCGACAGCACGAACCGGTCGCGGTCGGGCCACTCGGGGTCCTTCGGACTGTAGCGCATATGCCGGGTCCACAGCAGGTAGGCCATCGGCGCCGCGTCCATCGGCGCGCCAGGATGGCCGGAATTGGCTTTCTGGACCGCGTCGATGGATAGGGTCCGGATCGTATTAATGCAGAGTTGATCGAGGGTCTGCGTGCCGGTCGGCATGCTCTACTCCCGGAGGCCGTCGTGACGCACGGCGACTTCGCCTCGCCTATTCTACGATTGCAGAACGCCCGCTGTCACGGCGCGACCCGGTGCGGTCCCGCGTGCACTTCGCCGAGCGCGTCGCGGGCGGCGTCAAGGGTACGTTCGACATGATTCATCGTGTGCGCCGCCGACACGAGCCACCGCCCACCCGGCAGAACGCGGACGCCGCGCCGGCGCATCCCGGCCGCGAAGCGCTCGTACTCCGCCGCGCCGGCCGTCCGCGCAGAGGGCACATCCTCGATCGAGGGACGATCCGTGAGCCACATTTGAAACACCGGGCCGGGACCCTGCGTCAGCACGGGCACGCCGCGCTCGGCGCCGGCCGCGCTCAGCCCGTCCATCAGCGCGCGTGCGGTCGATGTCAGCGCGGTGTAGGCGGCGCCGCCGTCCGCGCCCAGTACGTCAAGCGTCGCCCGCGCGGCCGCCATCGCGGGCGGATTGCCGTTGTAGGTCCCGCCGTGAATCACGCCCCCGGCCGCAAGCACGTCCATCAAATCACGGCGTCCGCCGACGACGCTCAGCGTGAAGCCGTTCCCGACCGCCTTCCCGAAGATCGTCAGATCGGGCGCGACGCCGAGCAGCGCCTGCGCGCCGCCCAGCGCAACGCGGAACCCCGTAATCACCTCGTCGAAGATCAGCACCGCGCCGTCGCGATCGCACCACTCACGGATCGCACGCAGCAACCCGGGGACCGCCGGTATCACACCGGTGTTGCACAGGATCGGCTCGAGGATCACCGCGGCGACCTCGCCGTGGTAGCGCGCAGCGGCCTCGTGGACGGCGGAGAGGTCGTTCCACGGCAGGACGACGACGTCCCGAAGCGCCGACACCGGCTGGCCCCCACTCCCGGGGCGCGCCGGGGCGATCGCCTCGTCGGCGGGCGTCCGGTCGGCGGTGTAGATCGCATCGAACCAGCCGTGGTAGTGCCCGTCGAACCGCACAACCAGCGACCGCTTCGTCGCGGCGCGGGCGATCCGCAGTGCCGCGTGGACCGCCTCGGAACCCGACGAGGTGCACCGGATGACCTCGACCGACGGCACCGCCGCGCTGATGCGCTCGGCGACCTCCGCTTCAAACGGATGCTGAGCGGCGAACACCAAGCCCTCGCGCACGGCGGAGACGACGGCCTCGGTGACGCGCGGGTCGGCGTGCCCGAGAATGACGGCGCCCATCCCGAGCACGTAGTCGATGTGCCACCGGCCCTCCGCGTCCTGGACCTCGGCGCCGCGGCCGCGCGTGACGACGAACGGCCCCGGACGTTCGCTGAGGCGGATGTTGCTGTTCACGCCGCCGGCCAGGTGCCGGCGGGCGCGCCGCATGTAGGCATCGGAGTTTGGTTGACCCTCCACGCCGCGCTCCTTCCATCCGATCGAGGCTCGGGCCTGCGTGCTCCGGCGCCGGAGGACTGCGTCCGGCGTGTCCCGTATCAGAGCCGCATGGCGGGATCACCGCTCGGCGTAGGCATCCACGGCGCGGGGAACGTGAGCACCCAGTACATCCAGGCGTTCACGCGTAACCCTCACACCGAAGTCCGGATGATCACGAGCCGGACGGCGGAGGCGGCGCGGCACCGCGCTGCGCAGTTCGGCCTCACGGCGGACGCCGGCGACCGACTCGATGTGCTGCTCCGGCGCGACGACATTCAGATTGTCGTGATCTGCACGCCCAACCATCTACACGCCGAAGAGGCGATCCGGGCCGCCCGCGCCGGCAAGCACCTCGTCGTCGAGAAACCGGTGGCCCTCACGCTGGGCGACCTTCGGGCGGTCGTGACCACTGTCGAGGAGCACCGCGTCAAGGCCACGGTGGGGTTCGTGCTGCGATGGAATCCGCTCATCCGGCTGGCGCGCCGGCTCGCCCGCGACGGGGCGCTCGGCGACCTGATGCTCGTCGAGGCCGACTACATTCACCGGATCGATCTGGCGAAGCCGGGATGGGAATGGAAGGGCCGCGCCGCAACGGCCGGCGGCGCGCTCATGATGGGCGGCTGCCATGCGGTCGACGCGCTCCGTTACTGCGCCGGCGAGATCACGGCCGTATCGGCCTATGCGACACAGGTCGCGCGCCGGGACTTCGACTACCCGCCGACGATCACCGCGTCCCTGCGCTTTGCCGGCGGCGCCGTCGGCAAAGTCAGCGTGACGTTCGAGGCGTTCAGCCCGTACCTGTTCAACCTCAGCCTCTACGGCAGCCGCGGCACGCTGCGGAACAACCGGCTGTACGCATCGTCCCTCGACGGGCAGACAGACTACACGACGATCCCGACGATCCTGCCGGACAGCGCCGACGTGACGCACCACCCGTTCGGGGACGAGGTGGACGATCTCGTCGATGCGATCCGGGACGATCGCCCGCCCCGCGCGGCGCTGTCGGACGCGGCGCGCAGCCACGAGGTGTGTTTGGCGATCGACCGGGCGTGGACGGAAGAGCGCCCCGTCACGCTGCCGCTCCCCGCCGAGTAGCTAGCGGGTCGTGCGGCGCGGATCCAGGAGGTCGCGCAGGCCGTCGCCGACGAGGTTCAGCGAGAACACCAGCACGAAAATCGCGGCCCCCGGAAAGAACGCGTACCACGGCGCCTGGAACAGGTAGCTCCGCGCGCTCGACAGCATCACACCCCACTCCGGCGTCGGCGGCTGCGCACCGAGCCCCAGGAAGCTGAACGAGGCCTCGTACAGCACGGCGTAGGCGAACCCCAGCGACACCAAGACGATGAGCGGCCCGATCAGGTTGGGCAGCAGCGTGCGGACAATGACATGGGGTACCGGCGCGCCGATCGCGTGCGCGGCGATGACGTACTCGCGCTCCCGTTCCGCGATCATCGCGGCGCGCGAGACGCGCGCGAAGGTCGGCAGTGAGGCGACCGCGATCGCGAGCACCACGCTCGGCTCGCCGGGACCGAGCACCGCGACCATCGCGATGCCGAGCAGCAGAACCGGAAACGAGAACAGCACATCCATCACGCGGCCGGCCAGGCTGTCGTAGACGCCTCCGAAGAACCCGGTCGTAAGCCCGAGCGCGCTGCCCACGACCGCTGCGAGCAGCACCGCAGCGCTGCTGGCGAGGAGCGTGAGGCGCGCCCCGAAAAGCAGCCGGCTCAGCACGTCACGTCCGTACTCGTCGGTCCCGAGCAGGTGCGCCGCGGACGGCGGCGCAAGCGTGACCGACATATGCTGGGCGTCCGGGGGATAGGCGGCCAGCAGTCCTGCGCAGACGGCCGCAAGACACAGCGCGACGACCGCGGCGAGTCCGACACTGAGGAGCCACCGCCGCGTGAGCCACCGGAGCGCGCGGCGGCGGCCGGCCACACGGGATCGCGCGGGCGGGGACGCCACGCCGTGCCCTTCGGCCGGGACCGTGGTCGCGGGCGTCACCGCGAGAACGTCCCCCGCCCGAGCCGCACACGCGGGTCCAGCACAGGATACAGGAGGTCGACCGCGAGATTGACCAGCACGAACGCCGTCGCGATGAGCAGGATGATCCCCGCGGCGACTTGGTAGTCACGGTTCAGGATCGCGTTCAGCACTAGCCGGCCGATGCCGGGCAGCGCAAAGACGGACTCCGTGATCACGGTCCCGCCGAGCAGATAGCCCATCTGCACGCCGAGCACGGTGACGAACGGAATCAAGGCGTTGCGCATCGCGTGCCGCACGAGCACAACGAGCTCGGTCAGGCCCTTCGCCCGCGCCGTGCGGGTGAAGTCGGCCCCGAGCACCTCGAGCATGCTCGCCCGAAGATAGCGCATGAACTGCGTCGAGGCGAACGTGCCGAGCGCGACCGCGGGAAGGATCAGGCTGCGCAGGTTCGGGACTAGGCCGCTCGAGAGCGGGGTGAAACCGCCGGCGGGCAGCCAGCGCAGATACACGCTGAACACGTAGATCAGCATGATGCCGAGCCAGAACCCGGGTATCGAGAGCCCGCCGAACCCAAGGGCGGTCGCGGTCAGGTCGAACCAGGATCCGGGCCGCACCGCCGACACGATGCCGGCTGGGACCGCGATCGCGACGGCGACCGCAAGCGACAACGCGGCGAGCTCGACCGTCACGGCCGACGCCCGCGAGACGAGCTGCAGCACGGTCAGATGGCTGAAATAAGACTCGCCGAGATTGCCGCGGAGCGCCTGTGCGGCCCACACCACGTACCGCACGTAGATCGGCCGGTCGAGGCCCCACTGATGGCGCAGGCTCGCCACGATATCCGGTGAGGCGTCGCTTCCGGCCATAATTTGCGCGGGATCGCCCGGGATGAAGTACGTCACGAGAAACACGAGAATGCTGACGCCGATGAGGGTGGGGATAACGCTCACCGCTCGCCACACGAGATACCTTGTCATCCCGCCGCAGCCTCGGGACCGCAGCCCCGCTGATCAGCCGGCGCCAATTTCATGGCGGCCGGCCACGAGTCGGCCGGCGTCGATCACCGGTCCAGCCAGACGTCGGTAAACCGCTGCTGAAACGCCGGATGCGGTACGAACGCTTTCACAGCCTGCACCGCGGCGTGCGCGGTCGAACGGTGGCAAAAGACCGGGCCCGGAAGGTAGGCGTTCCACAACTCTTGGACGCTGTAGTACGCCACCTTGCGTACCGGACGCTGGATGGCCGTCGCTCCCCGGTGCACCGCGGGCACGTATCCGGGGATCGACTCCGGGGTCAGGCCGTTGTAGTTGGCGGGAACCGGTGGGAAGAAGAGCCCCGCGGAGTACGTCAGCGCCGGATCGGCCGAGCCGCGCGGCGGGTAGTCCACCGCGGCAAAGAAGTCCTTCGTCTGGTTGAGACGCGCCGCCCATTGTCCGATGTCCACTTCCTCGATCGGCGGCCGGTAGCCGAGCGACGCGAACGTCGCCTGGATCATCGTCGAGAGTTGTGTGAACTCCGGATAGCCCGACGGAGTCAACAAGGTGAAGTTCAGGCCCTGGCCCTTCGGATAGCCCGCCTTCTCCAACAAGCGCCCTACTTGGTCCGGGTTGTAGGTGTACGCCTTCTCCGTCTTCGGGTCGAAGGCCCAATGCGACGGCGTGAACGGGCTGTTGTCGAGGCGGCCCTGCCCGGCCAGGAAGTTCTTGATGAAGGCGTCGCGATCGAGCGCGTACGCGACCGCCTGCCGCACCTCCAGCTTGTTGAACGGCGGCTTGCGGGCGTTGAGGTACATCACGAACATCTGGTCCACCGGCGGTACGACCGAAACGGCCGCGCGCCGGTCCGCGCGCAGCCGCGGGACCTCGAGCAGGCTGAAATCGTACACCACGTCCACGTCGCCGGCCAGCAACTGCGAGATCCGTGTCTGCAGCTCCGTCACCGGCTTGAGGACGATGCGCTCCACGTGCCCCGCGCCGGCTTCGTTCCAGTAGCGCGGCGCGCGCTGCAGTGTCACGCGATCGTTGGGCACCCACTCGACGAACCGATAGGGCCCCGAGCCGATCGGGGTCTTGCGGGCGAGGTCGGTCCCCTGGCTGCGTGGAGTGATGTCCACGTAGGCAAAGGCCGGAATCAGCTGGTTCTCGACGGCGTCGGTCTTGATCTTGACGTGGGTGGGATCGAGCACCTGAACGTCCTGGATCGGCGCGATGAACCCGCGCAGCCACGACCCGGTCTTCGGGTCGCGGATGCTGTCGAGGGTGAACTTCACATCGTCCGCGGTCAGCGGCTCGCCGTTGTGGAACCGCACGCCGCTCGGCAGCGTCACGACCAGACTGGTGTTGCCGTCCGTCCATTCGAACGACTTCGCGAGCCTGGGCTTGAACTCAAGGGTGACGGGGTCCTGGTACGAGAGCTGATCGTAGACGTTGGTCTTGATGACCTTCCAGACGTTAAGTGTGCCCGTCCACGGATGCAGCGTGTTGATGTCGACCGACTGGCTGATCGTGATCGTGCCGCCACTCTTCGGCGCGGCCGCGGCGACGAGCGCCCGGCCGAATTCGGGCCACGCCGCGGCACCCGCTCCGGCCGCGATCCCCGCCGCGACGCCGGCGGCCGTCCGTCCCGTCTTTCGCAGCAACTCGCGGCGCGTCATCGAGGGGCGCGTTTTCGCGGAGGAGCTGGCCATGGGCATGCCTCCAAGGCGGCGCGAATGGGTGGTTTGCAGAGGTTCGCGGCGCCGCGGTGCGGTCCTCCGCGGGAGCCTAGCTCTGTCCCGGCCCTTTAGGAGGGTCGTCGCCCGGGGCCCCGTAAGCGCGCATCACTTGAAAGACCATAAGGTCCCATGCGTTGCGAACACCGATGACCATCAGCAAGATGCTGGACGTCGCAAGTGCATCCAACGCATGCCCCCGCGACGGGGCGCCCGCGGCCGCCCTGAGCAGCCCGATGCCGGCGTCGACATATAGGACGTAGCAGATGGACGGCATCAGCTCGTACCACACCAGGTCGCTTCGGTCGAGCGCCCCCGTGCGATAGCGCCCCCGCACGAAGGGGAGATGGCGGAGAGTGTATCCGAGGCTGCCGGCGCCGGTGAGTATCAACATCACCCCGAACACCGTTTCGTTGAGCGTCGGGACGGACACGACGACGGCAGTCACCAGTACGTAGACGAAGTGAATGTACGTCGGGCTTAGAAACACGTTGTACGCCAGCTGGGCCATCGACCGCTCCTGGGCCGTCGGTCTACGAGTCGCCCCCAGCGAAATCGCAATGAACATCAAACCGGCGAGGGTGGCAGCCGCACTGCCGATCAGCGTGTAGAAGTTCTGCCACGCCTGCAACTGCGCGATCAAGCGGACCCCTCGAGATCAGGCGTCTCCAGCATCCGTTCGAGCCGCGCGTGACGTTCCCGCCCTTGTTGGTAGACGGCGTGACGCCCCGCGGCCATGCGAACGGTGGCCGCCCGCGGGACCGGCATTTCCTCGATCCGCAGCGCGCCGAGCGACTCGAGCGCGAGCAGCGCGGCCCCCCGGCTGCTGCCCTCGTCTTCCGCAGAGCGCACGATGTCGTGCCCGAATACGTCGGCGAACGTCCGCAGCCACGCCGGCAGATGGACGAACGCGCCGCCGCTGGCCACAATCTCTTGAACCTCCGGCACCGCGGTGCGCAGCGCATCCCAGACCTGTGCGAGCCGGTACGCTACCGCCTCGAGCCCCGCCTGCAGCAGATCGAGCGGCTGTGTCGCGGCGGTGAGGCCGGCCACGGCGCCGCGCGAGGACACCGGCCAGTCGGGACTCCGCTCACCGGAGAAGTACGGCAGCAGCGTGAGCCCGTGCACGTCCGGCGTCCGCTCGAGCAGCCCGGCCTCGAGGCGCGATGGGTCGCCGAGCGCCAGCGTGTCGAGCATCCACCGGTACACGCTGCCGCCGTTCGTCACGGCACCGCCGGTGAGCACGCGCCGGCGGTCCGCACGATACACCCACAGCGCTCTCGGCACGTCGGGCACCTCACCCGGCCACATCACGCGGATCGCGCCGGAGGTGCCGAGGCTGAACGCCGCCCGGCCGCGGTCCACGCACCCGGTGCCGGTGTTGCTGAGGGCGCCGTCTCCCGCCGCGGGCAGCCAGGGAATCTTGGACAGCGCCGGCCAGCGCGCCGCGTACTCGCGCCGCGGTCCGGTGAACGGCGCGTCGAGGTCGACGAGCGGTGAGAGCCGTTCCGGTGACAGTCCCAGCGCTGCGAGAACCTCGCCGTCCCAGTCGCAGCGCCGCAGGTCGAGCATGCCGGTTCCCGATGCCATCGAGATGCTGCAGGCGGCGCGGTCGAAAAGCCGCAGCGTCAGGTATTCTCCGATGCTGAGCCACGTGCGCGCCGCGGCAAAGACATCCGGCCGGCCGGTGCGCAGCCACAGAAGGCGGGCGGGAAGATAATTCGTGTGGAAGACGCAGCCCGTGCGCCGCCGCGTCGCCTCCTCGTCGAGCCGGCCGCGCAAGAGGGCAACCGCGCCGCGGCTGCGCCCCTCGGCCCACGAGTACAGGGGCGTGACCGGCCGGCCGCCGCCGTCGATTCCGAGCATGCTGTGCCAAAACGTGGAGATCCCGACCGCGCGAATCTCGGCACCGATTGCGCCGGCGCCTGCCACCGCCTGGTCGATTGCCGCGCAGGCGCCAGCGACGAGCGCGTCCGCATCGGCCTCGACCCCGCCGTCCGCGGTGTACCGCCACTCGGTCGGCGCCCGCCCTTCGGTGCCGGCCACCTCGCGGCCGAGGCGGTCGTACACGATCGCCCGAAGCGATCCGCTGCCGAGGTCGAGGGCCAGTACGAGGGGACGCTCCGCATCGCGCGGGGCTGCTTGGGTCACGGGAAGGAGGTTTCCGTCCTCCGGGCCAACCCCCTTGTATGCCCGCGTCTTCTGATCACCGCGGTGAGCGCCACGCCGGCCACACATCGCACAAAAGCCACGGGTCCAAGTCGGGCGGCGTGCACGAGTTGCTGCACCTGCCCGACCACGGCGAACGGTTTGAAGAGGAATGGACCGTCACGAAGCAGCGCATCCAACGCGTCGGCGCGACCTCCGTGCCGCGCGAGACAGAGCCGGCGGGAGCGCCGCGCCTCTACCGCGGTGAGTGACCTGCCGGACGCCGCGTGCGCCACCCCGCGGGCATGAGCCAGCCCTGGGAACTCTCCCTCGGCGACGCCGCCGCC
This sequence comes from bacterium, assembly GCA_035280345.1. Lineage (GTDB taxonomy): Bacteria > Sysuimicrobiota > Sysuimicrobiia > Sysuimicrobiales > Segetimicrobiaceae > DASSJF01. Next base: position 37,154 of record DATEGA010000300.1, read on the forward strand.
GCCATCGCGGCGGGACGCCTCTTGCCGGGCGAACTGCTCGATGCGACACTGGACCGCAT
>DATEGA010000301.1:0-22761 GCA_035280345.1 bacterium
CGCTGCCGCGCCGGCACGGGGAGACGGCGGGGCGGCGCTGACCCCCGGGGCTGCCGCGGGCGGCGTCCCGCTCGAGGCCACTGTGGACAAGGTGACGGCGATCCTCGGACGCCCGAGCGCGGAGCTCCGGGACCCCACCAACCCCCGCGTCATCATCCAGCGCTGGGAGGCACAGTGTCTCGGCGCGCGCTATAAGCCGTCCGGGGAACTGCTCGCGCTTGACGTGTGGGCCGACCTAGGGGACCAGTGCGGCGCTGCCGGCGCCTACACGGTGGATGGCAGCGCCGGCCGGCGGATTACGTTCGAGAGCAAGCGCGCCGATGTGAAGGCCGCGTTCGGTTTCACGCCGAGCCGCCTGCTCAAAGGCTTGACCTTTACGATTTTCGTGTACGACGATCAGGGCGTGGCGTTTTACGTTCGGGACGACGGGTTGAGGGCCGGGCTCGTCGATGCGATGACGGTATTTCCGCGCGGCACCTCGCGCGCCATTTGGGCGCCGCCGTCATGGGACGGCCGCTAGCCCGTCCCGGATTACCCGCACGACGCCGTCCACCTCGTCCACCAGCCGTACGAGTTCGAGGTCCTTCGATTCGAGCCTGACCGCCCCGCGAAGGCAGTCGAGCAGGTCCCGCCACGGCCGGCCCACGAGCACGAGCGGGCGGCGCGGGATCGACTCAGTTTGAAAGAGGTTCCACGTCAGGGCCACCTCGCCGAGCGTCCCCATGCCGCCAGGCATCGCGACGTATGCGTCCGTCGCGGTGAGCCGCGCGATGCGCTGAAAGAGATCCGGCATCGCCAGTTCCTCACGAACCCACTTATTGGAATGGTGGCGGGTCGCCCACGAGCTCACCGTGACGCCGATGGCGTGCCCGCCCGCCTCGACCGCGCCGCGGCTGACGGCCTCCATCACGCCGGCGTAGCCGCCGGTGCAGACGCCATACCCGGCCTCGGCGAGCAGCCGGCCGAGCCGAACGGCGTCGCGATACTCCGGCTCGTGCGCTTGGACTCTCGAGGAACCAAAGACCGTCACAGAACCGTTCGACACGCCGTGGCCCTCCTCACGTAGGAACTCCTGGCATAATAGGAAGGCGAAAGGACGGACGCAACGTGACAAGACCGCGCGATCACGCGTTTGCGATCGCCGCCGCGCTCTGCGTTATACTCGGCGGCGTTCTGCCGGCCCGGCCGGCGGTGTCCGCCCCCATGCCGGTGGCGCCGGCCGACCGCCCGATCGTTGCGGTGGCCGACTTCTATTCACCGGGCGCGCTACCACTCGCGGTGGTGACCGATCTCGAGCGGTACGCTGGAGACGTCCTGACCGGCTTGCTCGTGCGGGCCGGCGGCGGCGCGCTCACGGTCCTGCCGCGCAGCGAGGTGCTCACGCAGCAGCGCGCGCTCACGTGGCGGTCGCGGGATGCGCTGAACTACGGCCGGCTCGAGGCGCTCGCGCGGGCGCTGCACGCCGACCGCGTGATGCTCGGCTGGATCACACGTGTGACGGTGTTCCGGCAAGACATTCTGGCGTTTAACGCCGAGGTGGCGCTCAACATCCAAATGTTCCAGGCTCGCGACGGCCGGATCGTCTGGCAGCGCGAGACGAACGGGTTCGGGCTTTCGGGATCCCCGGACTTCGCCGCGCAGATTGCGCTCCAGCGGGGACTCGGCAACGGGCTCGCGGCGGCGGTCGCGGCGGCGTCGGTCCCGGTGGACCGCACGCCCGCGCCTTAGGGAGAGCTTCCGGGGCTTCAACTTCGGGGAAAGGGGGCACGCGTGACGGACGATCAGGATCTGAGACGGCGTTTGGTCGTGATGCTGCAGGGAGGTAAGGCCCACATCGCGTGGGACCGCGCGGTGGCGCGCCTCTCAGAACCGCTGCGCGGTCGGAAGCCCCGCGGTCTCCCGTACTCGCCGTGGCAGCAGGTTGAGCACATCCGGATCTGCCAGGCCGACATCCTCGGCTATACCCGCGATCCGAAGCATCCGTCGATGAAGTGGCCGGACGAGTACTGGCCGAAGGACTCTGCACCGCCCTCGCGCACCGCGTGGGACCGCAGCCTCAAGGCCTATCGTGGCGACCGACAGGCGTTCTGCGATTTAGTGATGGACGCCAGGATCGACGTGCTCGGGCCAATCGCCCACGACCCCGAGATCAATGTCGTGCATATGGCAATGCTGACCGCCCAGCACACCTCGTACCATTTGGGACAGCTGCTCGTCATCCGCCGGCTTCTCGGCGCGTGGGACGACTAGGCATCCCGCGCGCTCGACACGACCCAGCGTTGGCCGGACGGCTGCTCGCCCTCGCCGCGGGCGCGCGGCTCGTCTTGGTCGCCGGGTTGCCCGGCACGGGGAAGAGCCTCGTTATCCGCGAGCTGGCCCGTGCCGCCGCGGCGCAGGGGCGAACGGTCCATACTGTTCAGTGGGACGTGGCGCGGCCCGTGTTCGAGGCCGCGCCCGCGGGCCGGCGCTATCCGCTCGACAACGGTGTGACGCACGTGGTGATTCGACGGGCGGCCGGGTTGTGGGTTCGTGAGGCGATAGGGCAGTGGCACGCCGGCCACCCGGGCGCGGTGCACGTGTTGATCGGCGAGCTGCCGCTCGTCGGCGGCCGTTTCATCGAGCTGGCGAAACCGGCCCCCGATCCGGCCGAACCCGTGCTGTCGGACCCATCCTGCCGGTTCCTGATCCCCGTGCCGTCGACCGAGGTGCGGGCGTTTGTGGAGCGGGAGCGGGACCGGCGGATGGCGCATCCGGTGCACGCGCGCGAGCGGGAGGACGCCCCGAGCCACGTGTTGCGTGCTCTGTGGGACGAACTCGTTGCCGCGGCGCGGACGCTTCGTCTTTCCGATGCGGCGCCCGGCGGGACCTACGACCCGGCGGTCTACGAAGCCGTCTACCGCCGTGTTCTCCGGCGGCGCCACGCCGAGGCGCTTCCGCTGACGCGCGTGCTCGATGTCGGAGACACGTCCGCTTACGACCTCGGTGTTCCGGCCCGCGAACTTCTCCCGTCGCCCGAAGACGTCGAGCACGCGATCGCCGCCGTCGAGGCGCGGTACCCCCATGCGGACTGGATCGCCAAGGAGATGACGCGGTGGTACGCCGTGCCTTGACAAGCAGGGATATGTCCGGCGCACGCTAAGTTCCTACGCGCTGCCAATCGCCCTCGGCGGAGGCCGCCGTGTTTCCTCGGGTGCTGACGCCCGGAACCCTCCTACGGCTCGAAGGCGGTACTGGATTCGTTCTTGCGTTGCTGTTCTACCAGCGCCAACACGGGAGCTGGCTGCTGTTCATCCTGCTGATCCTCGCTCCCGATCTGTCGATGCTCGGATACCTCGGCGGGAAGCGAATCGGGGCGGCCTGCTATAACGCGGTCCACTCGTACGTCCCGCCGGTAGGGCTGGTCGCGTACGGGGTGCTCGCACGTAGTCCGCTCGCCGTGACGGGTTCGTTGATCTGGTTCGCGCATATCGCCGGAGACCGGCTGCTCGGCTATGGTCTCAAGTATCCGAGTGATTTCAAGGACACACATTTGCGGCGTTTGTGACGGTGATCCCGTGACTCAGGCGCAGTGGACGGCCGTCGATCGGTACATCTGTGACGTCCTAGTGGCCTCCGACCCCGCGCTGGACGCGGCCACCGAGGCCCGCATCACGGCGGGGCTGCCGTCGCACGACGTTTCCCCTAATGAAGGCAAGCTGCTCTACCTGCTGGCCGTCCTGCGCGGGGCGAGGGCCATCCTCGAGATCGGCACGCTCGCCGGCTACAGCAGCATCTGGCTGGCCCGCGCGCTGCCGCCCGGCGGACGCCTCATCACACTCGAGGCCGATCCTCGCCACGCCGACCTAGCCCGCGCGAACCTCAACCGCGCTGGGCTCGCCGAGGTCGTCGATGTCCGCGTCGGGCCGGCGTTGGAGACGCTGCCCCGGCTCGCGGCGGAGGGGCAGGGGCCCTTCGACCTCGTTTTCATCGACGCCGACAAACACAACAATCCCGGGTATCTCGAGTGGTCGCTCCGGCTGGCACGTCCCGGGACGCTGATCGTTGCCGACAACGTCGTGCGCGGGGGCATGGTCGCCGACCCGGCCACGGCCGATCCCGACGCGCAGGGCGTGCGCCGGTTCAACGCGCTCGTCGCCGCGGACCCGCGGCTCGCTGCGACTGCGGTTCAGACCGTGGGCGTCAAGGGGTGGGATGGATTCGCTCTGATCCTGGTCACGGGCGGCGAAACCGCACGGCACAACGTCTGAGGAGCGGGGTGGACGATGAGCGTCGGATCCGCAATGGTCGGCGTACTGGCGAGGAACTGGTGGGCGCTCGCGCTTCGCGGGCTGTTCGCCGTCATCTTTGGGCTGATTGCGTTGCTTAATCCCGGCGTGACCCTGATCGCCCTTATCTATCTGTTCGGCGCGTACTCGCTCGTCGATGGAATCTTCGGCGTGGCCGCGGCGGTCCGCGCCGCGGAGGCGCACAACCGGTGGGGCTGGCTGCTCGTCGAGGGCATCGCCGGTATCATCACCGGCTTGATCGCTTTCTTGATTCCGGGCCTCACGGCGCTCGTGCTGCTCTACCTCATCGCGGCGTGGGCGCTCGTGACGGGCGTGCTCGAATTGCTCGCCGCCTTCCGTCTCCGCGGGATGATCGCCAACGAGTGGCTGCTGCTGCTCGGCGGCGCCGCGTCGATTATCTTCGGCGTCCTTCTGATCGTCCAACCGGGCGCGGGAGCGCTCGCCCTCTTGTGGCTGATCGGGGCCTATGCGCTGATCTTCGGGATCCTCATGTTGATGCTCGCCTTTCGTCTGCGGGGACACGCGGCCGCGGCCGGCACGTAAACCGGGCCCCGCTCGGCGAGGCCGTCGGGCGACGTCGACCGCGCACCTCCGACGGGCAATGATATTTCACGCCGGCGTGTACTGTTGATCCGGTAGTATAGGGGCATGACACCCCGACGCCCGCGATCTCACGCGGCCGACCCCGACGTGGCGGCCACCGCGGCCCTCATCGGCGACCCGGTTCGGGCGGCAATGTTGCTCGCGCTGCTCGACGGAGCCGCGCTCGCGGCCACCGAACTGGCCTACCGAGGCGGCGCGTCGCCGCAGGCCGCGAGCGCGCACCTCCGCAAGCTCGTGGACGGGCGCTTGCTGACCGTCGCGGCCTCCGGGCGGCAGCGCCGATACCGGTTGGCCGGGCGCGACGTGGCCCAGGCGATCGAGGCGCTGCTGTCGGTCGCTCCGCCTCGGCGGATCGTCGCCCTGACGCAAAGCTTCGCCATGGAGCGTTTGCGCGCCGCGCGGACCTGCTACGACCACTTGGCGGGACGCCTGGGCGTCGCCGTCACGGACGGGCTCGTGCGCCGCGGGGCCATTCGTCCTGCGAACGGCGAGTTTCACGTGACGGCGCGGGGAGAGGGGGTCTTCGACGGCCTCGGGATCGACGTCGTGGAGCTGCGGCACGCCCGCCGGGCGTTCGCGAGGGCCTGCACGGACTGGACGGAGCGGCGGCCGCATCTCGCCGGAAGTCTCGGCAAAGCCCTCCTCGACTGCTTTGTCGCGAATGCGTGGCTGATCCGCGCGCCCGCCGACCGGTCGGTGCGGCTCACGGCCCGCGGCCAGCGGGCCCTCGTGCGCTTCTTCGGCGTGGATTTCGGTCCAATCTAGGCTGTAGAATTGCCGTTATGTGATGTAGACGGCTACTATCCCTTCGACGGCAAGGGCCTGCAAATGTGACCCTGGAAGGCCGAAATGTGCCCCGTCGGATGGCTAGGTCGTGACTCCCCTCTCAGACGAGCAGCGGCTCGAACGCGGAGATCAGGTTGTCGATGAAATCCGTCATTTGTTGGAGCAGTTCGATAAGCGGCTCCGCCTCGGCAATCTTCGGCTCGCTCAGCGCTATGTGAAGGGCGAACTTCATCTTCTCGTTCACTTCTGCGTCGGGGCCATCGATGAAGAGTTCGTCGCCTGCTTTCAGCGGGCACAACCTGTTGGCGGGGGTAATGCTGACATTGATGGGCGGAATGTCCTTGGCCCATGCAGGTGCGTTCTGAAAGAGATGCATGACCAGCGGACCTACATTGACGCTTCCAAAATTAGACCCCACGGTCAGCAAGAGGCGGTGCTTGTCGATATTGTTAAGTTGGTGGAGACGCCAGAGAATGTCCCCCTTGCCTCCCTGGTACGGTTCGATTGCATCGATCGCTTTTATCGCTTCTTGCCGCATTCCTTGTACTTGTCCCATGCGTTTGGATTCATATTCCGAGGCGCTGTTAAATCTAGCCGGGAAGTAGACATGTTCGAACGGTCCTCGTCCTTTGGTACCGACAAAAACCAGTTGGTAAGCCAAGTGATCCAATGCGCTCCTGAGATTCTGGAACACGTCCCCAGCGATCGTGAGGATTGTCGGAGGCGTATCGGGGACACTGACTACGTAATAGATCAGTTGTCGCGTATCCGGATTGCGCTTGGTCCCGACTACATATGGCTTGGTGTCGAAGAAAGCGACAATCGTCGTATTCAGGTCATGGATGTGCTGTTTGGCCCGTTCGATTTTCGCCCGACATCCCGCAAGGGACCCCGACATGGCCGCTAGAATGGAGACACTATGGCCGCGAACAAACGCAAGCCGAAATCTCTCGCCCGTACGGGCGAGCCTTCCCAGAAAACACGGTTGGGACTGGAGATTCCAGTCCCAACGCGGGAAGAACTCTTCGGCTTTCTGGGCAAGGTCATCAAGAAGCGGAAGCCTTCTCCTTCGAAACGAGTCCGAGCCAAGCATTAAAGACGCCTTCGGGCCGCTTCCGGGTGTTGTAGCGGAAAGCGTACTCGTCCAGGTAGTTTTGCAGGTGCTTGGTCGAAACGCCGTGGTACACCCCGCCAATTCCGTTCTTGACCAAGGCCCAGAATCCGTCCACGGTGCTTGTGTGGATGTCCCCATGAACGTACACCCTCGCCGAGTGATAGATACGGCGATGCTGGTGTCCCGCGTCAATCCGCGTGATCGCATTGTAGAGGGGGGATTCATCCGTGTAGATCATTGTGCCAGGAAGCACCCGTTCTTTAACGTGTGGCATGATCGACGTGACCTTCGCGCCGTTCGGGATCGCCACCACGCGCACCCGTCCCGGCCTTCCAGCCCGCTTCCGCTGAGTCATTCCGAACACAGGGACGGACTCACCACGCCGGGGGCCGATGTACGTCTCGTCCATTTCCACGGACTCCCCTCTTCCACCGAGGAACGGCGCACCGTTCTCGGCCTTCGTAGCAAGACCGCGAATCTTGTTGAACATACGCCACGCGGTCTTGTAGGTCACGCCCAATTCCCGCTCCAACTGCTTTGCGGAGATACCGCACCGTGTGCTTGCCATAAGGTAGAGGGCATAGAACCACAATTTGAGGGACGTGGCAGAGTCCTGAAAGATCGTTCCCGCCATCGGGTGTTCGTGGTGCCCGCAGTATTGGCAGGCGTATGCGGGACGAGATTTTTCCCTGTGGTGCTTCGTCGTCGCCCGACACTTTGGGCAGTAGATGCCCTTCGGGTAGAGCGTCTTGACGAGGTAGTCCAGACAGGCCGCGTCATCTGGAAACATCCGCTCAAACTCCATGAGGGATGTTCTGGACTCCGACGCTTTCGACCGCTTCGGATCGTTCCGATTAACCCTTGACATTGGAGGCACTCCCCGTGAAAAAACCTGTCGATATAGACAACATCATTTACATCGGTAAGGACGCTATCTTGTCTCCCGTGTCTTGTATTGGAATACCTGAAAATGCCACATATTTACAGTGTGGTAGTGCATTTGGTGGGAACAACCGGGTGCTGGACAACGCAATTCGGTCGGACCTGCGCCGGCAAACTTCATCGCGCCCTGACTTGGATCGCGGGCGAAAAGGATCGGTTGGTGGCACCCGTCGCATAAAACGCCGAAATACCACTCCGAGTTAACGGGAGGCTGAGTACCCTGTTCATGGATTCGACTCATGGCGCACACTCCTAGTGTGTGGGACCAACTGGAAATTGTCCCGTTGGGTCATATCGAAAATGGTAGATTTGTTCCCAATCGTAACTATCCTGACGATGACACGCTGGACACTCCACAGGAAACCTATCTGGAGGTACCCGTCCCCCGTGAGGTCTCTCCTCCCACCTCTGAACCTCGACGCTGGATAGGACGATTGCGGCTTCGCAAGAAGAACACTTTACCGCCATGTACCATTGTCCAGGCGTCAACTGCATGAACTCTAATATACCAAACGGCGATACTGCCGTCAAGGGGATAATTGCCATGTAGACAGGTCGCCCGGGGGCCAGAACCAAGGCCTTCGTTCTGGCAAGGATCATCCTGCGAGACGGCCGCCGACGGCGGCCAGACGAGGGTTCGGACTCCCCTACGGCGGGTGTCCTACTCGGCGGCCGGGCGTGGTCGCGGCGCGAAGAACAGCAGGTACGCGATCTCGAGCAACCCGGCGGTGTTCACGAAGAGGATCACGACATACCACACCAGTTGATCGGCGCGGGCGGCCCGCCAGAGAGCGACGCCTTTCCAGATCAGCGACCAGACGAGCAACGCCGCGAGCAGCCCGGGATGCAGATGCAAGGCGCTCAACGGGAAGCCTGCCGGATTCATGAGACGGAGCACCGCATTCTCCCGTCCTCCCCAAGCCGATCTACCGGCCGGCGGCGCTGACGAGGCGGTCGCTCGACCGCCGCCGAACACGTTCGCCCAGACGTGAGCGCTTGCCGGCCCGTTTCCTCGCCTTATTCTAGAGCACCGCGGACGCCATGGCCGCGATTCTGATCTTGATCGCTGCCTGTCTCTACGGGGTGTCGCCGATCCTCGCGAAGATCGCCTACGGCTACGGGGTGACGCCGCTCGTGCTCATGACCTGGCGGGTGAGCATCGCAGCCGTGCTGTTCTGGACCGTGGCCGTCGCGTTCCGGCGGGTCACGGCCGTGGGCGGCCGGATGCTCGCCGCGCTGGTCGTCCTCGGCACCACCCTCGTGCCGATTCAGGTCTACTCGTACTTCTTCGCGTTATCGCTGCTGCCGGCGTCGACCGCATCAGTCATCGTCAATACCTCGCCGGTGCACGTTGCGTGGATGGAGCGCCTGGCGCTCGGCGAGCAGCTGGCCCGCGGAGATCTCGCCATCCTCGGCGTCATCGTAGCCGGCGCGATTCTGGTGGGCGGCGCGACCACGCACGTCGTGCATCCCGTCGGGTTTGCCGTCCTCGGTGCGGCGACGCTGGCCTCGGCATTTTACCTCGTCGTGCAGCGCCGCGTGGTGCGGGACGTGCCGCCCGTTCTGATCTTGGCCGTCATTCAATCGAGCTCCGCCGCCGTGTATTGGGCCGCGGTCGCGGTCACCCGGCACCCGGTGGCCCCGCTCCCCTCCCCCGCGCTGGTCGCGATCATCGCGTCGGCCTTCGCGGCCTCGATCGCGTCGTTCCTCGTCTTGCTGGCGCTGCGGACGCTCGCCGCGACGCGCACGGCGATGCTCGGCATGCTGGAGCCGGTGGTCACGGTGGTCCTCAGCGTCGCGCTCCTCGCGGACACGATGACGTGGCTCCGCTTGGCCGGGATCGTGACCGTGCTGGCCGGCATCACGACCTTCTACAGCCGGTTGCGGCAGCCCGCGGACACAGTTTCTGTGGGGGCGGGGTCTGAGGAAGGAAATTCTGGGGCAGTATGATGTCATAATTCTTAAAGTTGAGTGTTGGGCCGCAGCTCCGGGAGGAGATGCGTCGCGTGAACCTGTCATGAATCGCAAGATCACGTTTAGTGCCACACGCTGGGGGACGCTCGCCGCGGGCACCGTGCTGACGGCCCTCGCGGTGCGCGCGGCGCCGGCGCCGGGGGCGCTGTTGCTCGCCGTGTTCGCGGTCGTGTGCCTGGCGGCAGAGTCCGGCAACATCACCCTGCCCTACTCCGGGTCGGTCTCGTTCGGAGCCGTGGCAACGCTGCCGGCGATTCTGTTCGTCGGGGGCGGATACGCGGCGCTGTGCGGCGCGGTCGGCCAGTTCCTGATCCATCTGCGGCACCGCCGGCCGGTGCCTACACTGATCTTCAACGCGAGCCAGCGCGCGGTTTCGCTCGTGCTGGCGGGCGTCGCCTGGTCCTGGATCGGAACCGGCCGCGCGTCCTTCGCCACGGCGGGCGCCGTCCTGGCGCCTGAGCGCGTCATCGCGGCCGCGCTCGGTTGCATCCTCGTCTACGTCGTCGCAACGCACGTGCTCGTCAGTCTCTACTCGGCGACGCGGCGCGGCGTACCGGTGTGGACCGTCCTCTCCGGCAACGCGGCGCTGCGGTTCGCGGCGACGGGCACACTGGGGTCGTTCGGCCTGCTGTTCGCGATGATCGCACTTCGGATCGCAACGATGCCGGACGACATTGAATACGTTCTTCTGTTCCCCGCGATCGCCGGCGTGGTGTACCTGATCTACGACGCGCACCGCCAGACGAACCGGCAGCTGCACCAACTCTACTCAGCCGTAACCGACCTGGTCCAGGCGGTCGACCTCGATCAACTGCTGCAGCGGCTGGCGGGGATGCTCGACCGCGTCGCCACGCCGGCCGGGTTGTGGGTCGCACTGCGCGACGGGGGCGGGCGCGTCGCGGTGGTCGTGTCGCGGGGCGTCGAGGCCACGGCTGCGCAACGCCTCGCCGACACGCTGACCCGCGACGTGTGGGGTCCCCACCCGGACGTCTCCGTGCAGCTCACTCGGGTCTCCGACTATGCGCACGACAGGCCCGACGCCCTCTTGGCGTGCGGCGAACCGGTGCGCAGCGTCATGCTCGTGCCGCTCGCGGCCGGGCCGGACCTCGTCGGCGTGCTCGGCATGATCCACCCGATCGCGGACTACTTCATTCCGGCGCAGGAGCAGGCGGTCGCGATGCTGGCCGCGGAGACCGCGTTCGTCGTCAACTACCTGCGGCTCTACCGCGAGTCCCAGCAGAACCTCTCACGAGCCGAGGCCCTGCAGACCCGCAACGCGGAACTGCTGCGCGACTCCCAGCGCCGCGCCCACCAGCTCGCGCTGCTCAACCGCGCGTTCATGCGGGTCGCGTCGTCGCTCGCCGCGGATGATGTGTTCGCGGCGCTCGTCGACGAACTCCACTCCTCGCTCGGATACCCGCGGGTCGGGCTGCGCCTGCTGGAGGGCGATACGCTGCGCCTCGCCGCGGAACGGGGTTACACCGGGGCGGCCGAGCGGATGCGGATCACCGAGGGTGTCGTCGGCCGCGTGGCGCGCACGGGACAGCCGGCGCTGGTCCTCGACGTCCGCCGGGATCCGGATTTCGTTCCCTCCCACCCGATGGTCACCCAGCTTGCGAGCGCGCCGATCAGCCACCGCGGCGTCGTGACCGGGGTGATTACGATCGAAAGCGTGGAGCCGGTGCTGGCCTCTGCCGACCTCGAGTTGCTGACGACGCTGGCCGGCTATGCGGCGCTCGCGATCGAAAACGCGCGGAACTACGAGGAGGCCCGCACGCTCGCGACGACCGACGGCCTCACCGGGCTGCCGAACCGCCGCATGCTGTGGGACGCGTTGGAGCGCGAGCTGGCCCGGGCGATCCGCTACAAAGCTCCGCTGTCGGTCATCATGGTGGAAATCGACCACTTCAAGCGCTACAACGATACCCACGGCCATTTACGGGGGGACGAGGCGCTGCAGCAGGTTGCGCGCCTGCTCGCCCAGGCGCACCGCGCGAACGTCGACGTAGTTGCGCGCTATGGTGGCGACGAGTTCGTGACGCTGCTGCCGCAGACGGGAAAAGCCGCGGCCGCGGCCGTGGCGGAGCGGATCCGCCGGGCGGTCGTTAGCGCGGGTCTTCGCGGTCCGGCGGGTGCGGATGTGACGTCCGGGGCCCTGGCGCTCCTGACCGTCAGTCTGGGTGTGGCGACCTTCCCTGAGGACGGACGCTCGATCGAGGCCCTGTTGCGGGCGGCGGACCGGTCGATGTACGACGTGAAAGCGTCGGGCGGCGACGCGGTGGCCGTCGCCCCGGGATCGCCCGCCGGCGCTGAGCGCTAGGCGCCCTCTCGCATCATCGCCAGCGACTGACTGACGCTCGTATCGAGCGGCACCACGGAGTCCACGTGGGTCAGCAAAAGGATGCGCCGAATCAGCGATTTCTCCGGCATCGCGACGCGGAACTTGAGGTGGCGCATCTTCAAGCGCTCGGCAAGTTCGAGGATGAGCTGCACGCCGCGGCTGTCCAGGTAGGTCACCCCGCTCAGGTCGAGGACGAGGCCGGGCGCGGTATTCGAGACGATCCCGAAGATCTGGCCGCGCACCTCGGACGCGTTCGCGAGGTCGATTTCACCCTCCAGCGACGCGACCGGGATCCCCGCCTCTTCTCTGACGCGAACTTCTACAGCCGTTGTCATACGCGAACCCCTCCAGGCTGGACAACGCGTTTGCGCATCCGCACCGCGGTGCCCGCGGACGTGGCCTCGAATTCAACTTCTCCCATGAGGGCTTCCATCAGTTTCAGACCGTGACCACGGTGCTGGCCCCGCGACGAGCGCCACCGGCCGATGTCGCGGACGGTCGCGGTGAGTGTGCCGTCCGCCAGAGACACCTCGCACTCGAACAGGCCGTCGATCGGTCCGTACGCGTGCTCGATCGAGTTGGCGCAGGCTTCGTTGATCGCCGTCATAGCGTCGTAGGCCTCTTCGGGCGAGACGTCGACCGACTTGAACCAGCGCCGCAGGGTCTGCCGCATCTGGGCCAGCGAGGCCGGGACCGCGGGCAGCCGGATGTCGAGACGTCCAGGACTGAGCGGCGCAAGGCGTAGCGCGACGAGTGCGATGTCGTCCTCCGCCGTTCGTCCTTCGAGGGCGGACGCGACCACGCGGTCGACCAGATCGTCGACCGGCATCCCGTGGCCGCGGCGCAGGACCTCTGTGATGCGCTCGAACCCGTCGTCGATGCTGCGGCCGCGCACCTCGAGCAGTCCGTCCGTGTACACCATCACCGTCGATCGCGGCGGGAGGACGGTGTGCCGCTCTGTATACGCCACGCCGCGCACGCCGAGTGGCGGCGCCCCGCCGTCGAGGCGGGTGACCCCCTCCGCCCCGACGACCAGCGGCGGCAGATGGCCCAGATTCAGATAACACGCCTCGCGACTCTCGGGGTCGATCATCAGGTAGACGAGCGTCGCCATCGTGCGGTCGTCGACGAGCCGGGTGAGGCGCTCCGCGATCAACGCGGGCGGGTTCCCCTCGAGCGCGTAGGCGCGCAGCGCGTTACGCAGCTGGCCCATCACGGCGGCGGCCCACACCCCCCGCCCTGCGACGTCGCCGATGACGAGGCCGATGTGGCCGTTCGGCAGCGTCATCACGTCGTACCAATCGCCGCCGACGGCCTCGTGGTTGCCGGGCAGATACCGCGCCGAGAGCGCGAGACCCGGAATGTCGGGGAGGTGCTCCGGCAGCAGGCTGCGCTGCAGCGTTTCCGCGGTTCCGCGCGCCCGCTCGAAGAGGAGCGTGTTCTCGAGGGCAACCGCCACCTGCAGCGTGAGCGCCTCGATCTGGACGCGCACCTCCGGCGAGAACGCCTGTCCGGCCCGGCGCGCGAGGATCATCGCGCCGAGCGGCTGGCCCAGCCGTCCGCGGACGGGCAGCGCGAAGAATGAGGACCAGGGGCCGTCGCCGTTCAGCGCCGCCTCCGCGAGGGGCGCGAAGGTCGCGTCCGGGAGTTCGGCCGGACTGCGCTCGACGCAGACGGACGCGAAGATACCGATGATGGCTTCCCGGGGGACGCGGAGGTCCACGGTCTCGGGCACGATCGCCACGGCCCACCGCGCGGGATCCGCCAACATCGCCGGGTCCGCGTCGCCCCGGTAGAACCCGGCCACGGCCACCGCGGCACCGGAGAGGCGGCAGGCCGCGTCCACCACGGACCGCAGGACTTCGTCGACGCCGCGCGCGGCGTGAATCGACGTCGCGACGTCGGTCAGCGCGCGCAGCTGCTCGACGGTCTGCCGGAGCTCCGTCGTGCGTTCCTGAACGGTCTCTTCGAGCTGGCCGGCGTGCCGCGCCAGCGCCCGCTGTTGATCCGCAATCTGCCGGCGCAACTGCCGCACGTGAATGGCGCGGCCGAGCGACGCGACGAAGTACTCCCGGTCGATCGGTTTCTGTACGTAGTCGTAGGCGCCCGCCCGCAGCGACCGTACCGCGAGGTCGTGTTCGCCGTGCCCGGTGATCAGGAGAACGGGCGTATCGGGCCGCACCGCCCGCACCTGGGCCACCAGCGCGAGGCCGTCCATCCCCGGCATCTTGATATCGCTGACGATCGCGTCGTAGTCGAGGGCGCCGATTTGCGCGAGCGCGGGAGCGGCCGAGGAGCACGTTTCCACCGTGGTGCCGGGCATCCGCAGCCGGATCGTATCCGGGAGCGCCTCGAGCAGCGCCGGATCGTCGTCGACGACGAGAACGCGCGGTTTCACGTGGCGGCGGCCTCGGGTACGGACGATGCGAGCAGCGGCAGCTGTACAAGGAACGCCGCGCCGGGCTCGTCCCGGCGGACCAGCGCGATGGAGCCGCCGTGATCTTTCAGGATGCCGTAGGTGATCGCGAGGCCGAGTCCGGTCCCCTTCCCCACACCCTTCGTCGTGAAAAACGGGTCGAAGATGCGGCGCTCGAGGCCGGGCGGGATGCCGGCGCCGGTGTCCCGCACGAGCACTTCGGCCCATCCCGGGCGGACGCCGCTGCGGATCTCGATCCGCCGCGACGCGCCCGCGCCGTCCGGGGCGACGTCCGCCAGCGCGTCGCGGGCGTTGGCAAGCAGATTGATGAAGACCTGCTCGAGCTGAATCGGGCTCGCCGCGACCGTCGGGTCCTCGGCCGCGAGGTCGAGCACCACCTCGATGTCCCGCAGGCGCAGCTGCTCCTGCATCAGGGACAGCGCGTGCTGCACCACCTCGTTGACCGCCACCGGCTCCCGGCTGACCGGCGCCGTGCGGCCGAAGGTTCGCAGGTGCGAGATGATCTCCGTCGCCTTGCGGACCTGGGCCGTCGCCTTGTCGAGGTCCCGGGTGACCCGTTCGAGGTCCACGTCCCGGGAGATCCCCTCGATGCGGATCTGATCGATCACATTGCCGATGAACAGGCCGATGTTGTTGAGCGGGTTGTTCAGCTCGTGCGCGACGCCGGTCGTGAGCTCGCCGAGCGTCGCGAGCTTGCCGGCCTGCACGAGCTGCTCCTGCTTGTCGCGGAGGTCCTGCTCGCGCCGCTGCATCTCGAGCGTCATCTCGTGCAGATCGCTCATGATGTGGATCATCGCGCGACGCGCCTGCTCCAATCTCAAGTTTGACCGGTGGGAGTCCTGCAGAATGTGCAGCAGCGCGCGCCGGGAGTTGTCGAGCTTCTCCGTCTGCTGGCCGAGCCTCCGGCGGTCCTGTTCATAGTCGACCAGGATGTGCAGCATCGCTTTGCGCTGGTCGCCGAGCCGCCGGTTCACGTCGTGCAGGTCGGCCATGATATGGAGCATCGCGCGGCGCTGCTCGTCGCGCCGGCGGAGCCGGCCCTCCAGGTCGGCGATCCGCTCGAGCAAACGGGTGTGCTCCGCCTCGGTGACCGCGGGCGCGCCGCCGTCCGGCAGCCCGGGGCTCGCTTCCATCTCTACTGCTGCGACTCGCCCCGGAGCCGTTCCACTTCGCTCTGCCACCGCTCGACCTCTTTTTCGAGCGCGATCATCTTGATCTCGCGGCCGACCACGACCTCCTCGAACTTCTCGAGTTCGAGGATCTTCTCTTGGAGTTCGAGCTTCGATTTCTCGAGGTCGCGCACGACGCGCTCGTAGGCGCGCATGTCGCGGAGGATGCCGATCACGCCGATCGCCTTGCCGTCGGAGTCGCGGAGCGCGGACGCGTTGAGGGTCGTCGGGATGACCTCGCCGGTGGCCGATCGCGGGTTGAGGCGGACGTTGCGAATCACACCGCGTTCCACCACCTCCCGGACCGCCGCAAGGAACTCGCGGGTCTCCTGCGGTGAGATGAACCGGGAGAGCGACTGCTCGATCACTTCGTCGCGGCGGAGCCCGAGCAACTGGGAGACCGCGTCGTTGGTGTGCAGGATCTTGCCCTCGAGGTCGGAGACGAACACCGGGTCCGGGGCGTTCTTAATGAGCGCTTCCGCGTAGGCGCGGGCTTTGTCGAGTTCGCGCATGTCGCGCAGGATGCCGATCGCGCCGATCGCCTTGCCGTCGGAGTCGCGGAGCGCGGACGCGTTCAGGGTCGTCGGGATGACCTCGCCGGTGGCCGACCGCGGGTTGAGGCGGACGTTGCGAATCACGCCGCGCTCGACGACCTCGCGGAGGGCGGCGAGGAACTCACGCGTTTCCTCGGGCGAGATGAACTGGGAGAGCGACTGCTCGATCACCTCGTCGCGGCGGAACCCGAGCAACTGGGAGACGGCGTCGTTGGACTCCAAAATCTTGCCTTCGAGGTCGGAAACGAACACCGGGTCCGGAGCGTTCTTGATCAGGCTCTCCGCGTAGGCGCGGGCTTTGTCGAGCTCGCGCATGTCGCGGAGGATGCCGATCGCGCCGATCGCCTTGCCGTCGGAGTCGCGGAGCGCGGACGCGTTCAGGGTCGTCGGGATACCCTCGCCCGTGGCGCTCTTCGGGTTGAGACGGACGTTGCGGATCACGCCGCGCTCGACGACCTCGCGGAGGGCGGCGAGGAACTCGCGCGTTTCCTCGGGCGAGATGAACCGGGAGAGCGACTGCTCGATCACTTCGTCGCGGCGGAACCCGAGCAACTGGGAGACGGCGTCGTTGGACTCGATGATCTTGCCTTCGAGGTCGGAGACGAACACCGGGTCCGGGGCGTTCTTGATCAGCGCTTCCGCGTAGGCGCGGGCTTTGCCGATCTCGCGCATGTCGCGGAGGATGCCGATCGCGCCGATCGCCTTGCCGTCGGAGTCGCGCAGTGCCGACGCGTTGAGCGCCGTCGGAATGATCTCGCCGGTCGCGCTCTTCGGGTTGAGACGGACGTTGCGGGTGACGCCGCGCTCGACGACTTCGCGGAGCGCGGCGAGGAACTCGCGCGTTTCCTCGGGCGAGATGAACCGGGACAGGGACTGTTCGATCACCTCATCCCGGCGGAACCCGAGGAGCTGGGACACCGCGTCGTTCGTCTGGAGGATGCGGCCTTCGAGGTCGGACACGAATACGGGGTCGGGCGCGTTGCCGATGATGATATTCGCGTCGAGAGCCCCGGTCGCTCTGGCGCTTTCAAGGCGCTCAGAAGCGGCGCGGTTCCCGGACAGCACTTCGGTGGATTGCCGCCTGCGCTCCACGTGCGTTTCCCCCCAGTTGTCGTGGATTGGATCTTGTAGCGGCGCCGCTCTCGGCGCGGCCCACGGTCCATAGCGAACAGAGCCCCTAATGGCCGTACATTCCCACCCTGCTTGGCACCTAAACGTCGCACGAGGAAACCCAGGACTACCGATCGTATGTTCGTTATTGTTGGCGACGCGGTGACCGTCCGTTTACGTCGAATTCTTATCCTACGCGCCGTAGGGACGTAGTCGAAATCTCGCTTAGGGAGGCGGTAATGATACGGGCATTTTCCGCTGCGCTGTTAGCATGCGCGCTGCTGTTCGCGCTGAACGCGCCTGCGCCGGCTCAGCCGGTGCACCTCATCAAGGTAGCGATGGACTCGTACTCGTACACGCCGAACGTGCTGACGTTCAACGCCGGACAGCGCGTCGTCATCGAACTGACCAACGTCGACAAGACCGCCGGCCGCGCCCACTCGTTCACGTCTCAGTACCTCGGATCGGTGGATTACACCGTGACCGGCAAGGCGAAACAGGCTGTGACGAAAGACGGCGACAAGTACGTGATTGTCGAGCAGGGCGAGACCGCGCAGATCAGCTTCATCCCGTCCGGCCGCGGCCAGTGGACGTTCTACTGTTCGCTGTACAACCATGCTTCACGGGGGCAGACCGGCGCGCTCGTGGTCTGGCCCGCCGGCTATACTCCCGCCACCCCGTAACCCCGCGGCGCGGTGCTCACGTGATGACGACGCTTCCATTTGACACGGAACGGCTGGCCCGCATCGCACGGGACCAGAAGATCGACCTCGTGCTGGCGAGCACGCGGCACAACGTGCGGTATCTGACCGGGGGTTACTACCTGCACTTTTTCGCGCGGGCATCGCGGTTCGGCGGCGGCCAGTACCTGTCGTTTGTCGCCGTGCCGGCCGCCCAGCCCCGGACCGCGTTCTACGTGGGCCGGCGCGACCAGATCCTCAACGAGCAGGACTACATCGACGCCTTCGGGCCGTTTTGGATCGCGGACCGGCACTGGGTGCCTCGCGGACCGAGCATGTCGCAGGACGCCGCGACCGTCGCTGCCCGCGCGCTGCGCGCGGGCGGCCACGCGGCGGCCACCATCGCGATCGAGTCCTCCTTCCTCCCTGCCGACGCCTCCGACGCCCTCCGCCGCGAGCTCCCCGAGGCCACTTTCGTGAACGCCGGGCCGCTCCTCGGCGAGCTGCGCGCCGTCAAGCAGCCGCGCGAGGTCGAGCGCCTCCGTGATGTCCACGGCCTCACGGCCGAGGTGATCCGGCGTGTCTTTCACGAGAGCAGCGCAGCCGACACCACGCGCGAGATCTCCGCGAAGATCCAGCGCCGCGTCGGCGAGCGGGGGGCCGGCTTTCTTTACTCGCTGATCAACGTCGGACCCGGGCTGCTCCGCGCCGCCTCCTCCGAGGCCTGGGGACGCGGCCGGCCGATGCACCTCGACGTGGGGGCGGAGCTCGACGAGTACGTCGCGGACGTTGCGCGCATGGGTTCTGTCGGCGCCCCGCCGGCGGCCGCGGCGGCGCTATTCGAGATCTGTGTGGCGGCCCAGACGCGCGTGCGGGCAGCGGTGGGCCCCGGCGTCGCCTGCGGCGAGGTCTGGCGGATCGGGACCGAGGCGGTCCGGACGGGTCCGAGCGCCGAGTACGGCCGCTTCCTGGCGCATGGGCTCGGCATGGTGAGCCACGAGCCGCCCGCTGTCGCCGAGGGCGAGCGCCGCCCCCTCGAAACGGGCATGGTGCTCTCGATTGAAACCGAATTCCGCCACCCCGACGTCGGGCACATCAAACTCGAAGACAGTGTGGTCGTGACACCGAACGGGTGCGAAGGCCTCGGCGACGTTGCCCGTGACTGGTGCGTCGCCGCGGACGCCTAGCGGCGGCCGGGGCGCGGGGGGGCGGCGTCAAGGAACTCCTGCTGCCGCTGCCGGGACCTTCCTGCGCCGGCCTTGACCGGCTCGATCGCGCAGAACAGCGCCGGCCCGACCGGCCGCGTTCCCTCTTCGTAAATCGCTTCCGCGGTTTTGGCCTGATAGATCTCGTGGTAGAATCCGATGCCGCGGCCGCTGTGCTTGAGGAGCCACCGCCACCATTTGGAGTGCGGCTGCTTCCTCGCCCACTTGTCGAGCGCCTCATCGGACTGCCAGTACTGCAGCAGCAGCGGCCCTTCCGGACTCATCAGCGGCCGGTTCAAGAGCATCAGGCCATCGCGTTCGGCCTGTGCCATGGCCTGAAAGAGCTCGTTGTTGATTCCCGATTCGTCGTAGAGCCGGCGTCCTTCGTCTGTGAGCAGCTGGACGCCGAAGATCGCCACGCAGAGGGTCGGGTGCCCGGCCATGAGTGCGGCATATGCGCTGTTCGTCGGGACGCCCGGCGTCTCGGGCGTCATGATTGGCCCCGCCGCGCGAAAAATTCTTTCGCGCGGCGCTGCAGGTCGTCCGGCGAGACGTCCTCCTGATGGGTCGCGATCCACCACTGGTTGCTCGCGAAGTCCAGAACGCCGCCGTGCCGGTCACCGTAGAACTGATTCGCGGGCTCCATGATCGACGTCGCACCGGCGGCGATCGCGCGCGCATACACGCCGTTTCGCGGGCATGAGCGGGCTCCTTCCGGCGGCGGGCGCCGTTCTCCACGACCAGTGTAGCGCGCGGGCCGCGCGGGCGGCGCACAGGGACCGTTTGGTCCGCAGAGAAGAAAGGCCCGTCGCCGGCCGGAAGCTGCGACGGGGCCGGGAAGGGGAGCGTGCATGGCGACTACGAGAGAACTGATCGCCCAGGACCAGCGCCATCTGATCCACCCACTGCACTACCCGAGCGACCACCAGAACGCTCTGCTGATCGTGGAAGGCCGCGGCGCGATGCTCAGGGACGCGGACGGTCGCGAGTACATCGACGGGTTGTCCAGCCTCTGGAACGTGAACATTGGACACGGGCGGCCCGAGCTCGCGGAGGCCGCGGCGGAGCAAATGCGGAAGCTCGCCTTTAACTCGAGCTACGTCGGCGCCGCCAACATCCCGTCGGTCCGGCTGGCCGAACGGCTTGTGCATCTGGCGTACCCGAATTCCTCCGGGGTCTACTTCACGACCGCCGGCGCGGAGTCCAACGAATCGGCGTTCAAGACCGCGCGCTACTACTGGAAGGTGCGCGGCAAGCCGGACAAAGTCAAAATCATCTCGCGCGTGCACGGCTACCACGGCGTGACGATGGCCGCGATGAGCGCGACTGGGATGCCGGCGTTCCATAAGATGTTCGGGCCGCTCGTGCCCAACTTCATCCAGATCCCGTCGCCGTACGCCTATCGGTGGCCCACGGGCGGCGATGTCGCGGCGGAGGCCGCGGACGCGCTCGAGCAGGCGATCGTACGCGAAGGCCCGGAGACGGTGGCCGCGTTCATCGCCGAGCCTGTCCAAGGCGCCGGGGGCGTCATTCCCCCGCCCCCCGGCTACTTTCCGAAGGTCCGCGCTATCTGCAGCAAGTACGACGTGCTGCTCATCGCCGACGAAGTGATCACCGGCTTCGGGCGGACCGGCCGGTGGTTCGCGCTCGGCCACTGGAACGTTGAGCCCGACATCGTGTCGTTCGCGAAGGGCGTGACCAGCGCATACCTGCCGCTCGGCGGGATCATCCTGTCGGAAAGAGTGCACGGCACGCTGCTCGAGGCGCCGGCCGACCAGAAGTTCCTGCACGCCGCGACCTACTCCGGGCACCCGGTGTGCTGTGCCGTCGGGCTTGCCAACGTGGAGATCATGGAGCGAGAAAAGCTGCCGGAGCGCGCCGGCCTGATCGGGAAACGGCTGCTGGCGGGGCTCGAGACGCTGGGAGACCTCGCGCCGGTCGGCGACGTGCGCGGATTCGGTCTGATGGCCGCCGTCGAGTTGGTGGAGGACAAGAAAACGAAAAAGCCGGCGCTGGGGCTCGGCGGCAAGGTCGTGCGCGAAGCCCGGTCCCGCGGTCTCCTTGCCCGTATCCGGGCGGGTTCGGCCGACCCCGCGGCGGGCGACACGATCTGCCTTGCGCCACCGCTCACAACGCCGGAGGAAACGATCGACCGCATCCCGGCGATCCTCCGGGAGTCGATTATCGCCGCCACGCGCTGAATAGCGCGCTCGGGACAATAGCCGGTGGGGCCTCGGGAGATACTCCAGGCCCCACCACGTTTACCGCTCTCCGGTGCGCGCTACGCCGATTGCCCGAGGTGTCCGGGGCGTTTCTCCCGCGTGGGTCCCTGTGTCCGGCCGGTGTACTCGTGCCATGCCATTCGCGCGGCCGGGGAGAGTTTGGCGTAGTCTTGAGGGCACAGCAGCCTGCGCCGGAGCGGCGCGTCCGTGCGGCCGCTCGCGATGTCCCCCTCGACCCTGGCGAACCAGCCCCGGGTCCCCGGTTTGTACGCCTTGCCGCAACTCGAGCACAGTTCCGTCTCAGCCATGCCTCGACGCTTCGACAGGAGAAGTCCACCGGACCTGCGAACCCCGGTTCAACTACAGACAGCATCGGTCCAACAATCGCAGCATCGTGTCCGGAGGTCGGTTGATGTCCGCACGCCGCCGGCTCAAGTCTCCGGTTCCGTCCACGCATCCCCTGCTCCTCGAATGGTGGACCGACCTCGAGGGCGCCGGGCGGTCCGTTAACACCCGCCTCGCGTACATCCGGGACGTCGCCGACTTCGCCGCCTATATGGACGGCGGACTCGAGGGAGCGGACGCTGACGATCTGCTGCGCTTCACCCGCAAGATGACGGAGGCGGGCCTTTCGACCGCGACGCGCGCCCGGAAGGTCACAGCGCTCCGGCAGTTCTACGAGTGGCTGCGCCGGCGCCGGCGCGAACCATTCTCGGTCGCGCTCGACCTGCGGCCGCCGCGCCGGCACAAACGCGTGCACCGCTGGTGGACGGAGGAGCAGGTCGGACGATTCCGCGCCGCGTTTGAGGGCGACCAGCCGAAGGTCCGGCGGGACCGCGCGATGGCAGAACTCGGCCTCATGGGCCTGCGGGTCAGCGAGGTGATCCGCCTCGACATCGAGCGCATCCTCTCGCTCTCGGATCCCGAGCGCGCGGCGATCGTCGTGTGGCGCAAGGGCGGCAAGGAGCAGGTGCTGCCCCTCACCGCCGACGCGCGCTCCGCGCTGGCGCGCTGGATCGCTGTACGCCCGACGGTCCCGACAACCGCGCTGTTCTTCCGGATGCCGTTTCAGCAGCGCCGCGCGCGCCTCCACTACGCGAGCGCGGAGAAGATTTTCAAGCACTACGCCGCGAAAGCGCGCGTGCCGATTCCGGAAGGCATCGCCTTCCACCATCTCCGCCATACCGCCGGACAGCAGATGGCCAACGTCGGCCTCGGCATCGAGGAGGCCCAGCGCCTGCTCGGCCACGAAAGTCCGGTGACGACGCAGGTTTACTACGAGGTCACGGACGCACGCCTCAGGCAGGCGGCGCGCCGCCTGCGCTACGGCGGCGCCCG
>DATEGA010000302.1:0-2828 GCA_035280345.1 bacterium
GCCTCGATCGCGGCCGTAACCGGCGGCCACGCCGGCGCACCGCGGGCGGAGGTCTTCCGAGCGCTCGCGGTGCTTTGCGAGCCTCCCGCCGACGGCCACGCACGGGTGTGCGACGCGCTCGGTCTTGCGGCTGCGCCGGACGCCGCGGAATTCACGGACCTGTTCGTCTTGCACCTCTATCCGTACGCGTCGGTGTATCTCGGCGCGGAAGGTATGCTCGGCGGCGAGGCGCGCGATCGCGTCGCGGGGTTCTGGCGCGCGCTCCATCTCACGCCGCCGCCGGAGCCGGATCATCTTGCCGCGCTGCTTGGATTGTACGCGAGCCTGCTTGAACGAGAGGGCGAAGAGCGAGAGCCGGCCCGCCGCGCGTTGTGGGGGCAGGCCCGCGCCGCGCTGCTGCACGAGCATCTCGCCTCCTGGCTCCCGCCGTACCTCGACCGGATCGAGGCGCTCGCGCCGGGCTCGTACCGCAGCTGGGCCGAACTGCTTCGCGCTTCGCTCGCCGAGGAAGCCGCCCGGGCCGCGGACGCAGCCGCACCTCCGGACGGCTCGCCGCCCGCCGTCGCGCTGTCCGCTCATCTGCGCGCTGCGCCCCCACTGCCGGATCCGCGCCGTGACGGGTCGCGCGCTTTTGTGACCGGCCTGCTCGCGCCGGTACGTTGTGGCATGATCCTCACACGCGCGGATTTCGTCCGCGCGGCCCAGGATCTCGGCCTTGGCCTGCGCGTAGGCGAGCGAAAGTTTGCGCTCGCGGCGCTCCTCTCGCAGGCGCCCGAGGCGGTCCTCGACTGGCTCGCGGGCGCGGCGCGCGGGTGCGCGGCGCGCCATGCTGCTCACACGGACATTATGGGGGCGGCGGCGGGATTCTGGTCGAATCGCGCGGCGGCCGCGGCGCATCTGCTCGACGACCTGGGCGCCTCCGAGACCGGCGCCGCCGCCGGCGACGGTGGTCCGCGAGGCCCGCAGGTGTGATGACGGCCGGTGATCGCCGCTGGGGGTGACTCGATGCTGGCCGGGCGCACGATCAATCAGGTAGCCCTGGTCGTGGAAGATCTCGACGAAGCGGTGCGCCGCTACTGGGATCGCTTCGGCGTCGGCCCGTGGCGGATCTACACGTACCAGCGACCGCTCGTGAAGGAGATGACCTATCGCGGCCGGCCTCATGACTACCGCATGCGGCTCGCGCTCGCGCAGATGGGCGAGATGATCCTCGAGCTGATCCAGCCGCTCTCGGACGAGAACATCTACATCGAGCACCTGAGACGGAAGGGCCCGGGCCTGCACCACGTCGGCATCATCGTGCCGTCCGTGGACGCGGCCGTTGCCGGCGCGGAAAAGTCAGGGGTGCGGGTGCTGCAGAGCGGCCGCGGGCACGGCCTCCGGGGAGACGGCGCGTTCGCCTACATGGATACCGAAGCGGCCCTCGGGGTGATCGTCGAGTTCATCGAAATTCCGAGGGAGCGCGTCGCGCCCGAGGCGGTGTACCCGCCGACTTAGCCGCGGTCCGCCGGCGCTGTTACGAGCCGGGAGCGCACGGCGGCAGCGTGATTTGAATCGCCGCGCCGTAGTCGTAGTAGTCGAGCGCTTGGTCGCCGCGCGTTGTGGCGACGGCGACGCGCCGCGGTAGGCCGTTGTCGCTGCCGACGTAGAGCGTGGTCTTCACAGGTCCCGCCGCGGCCATCGCGCCTCCGGCGGAACTCTCGATCGTATACAGGTAGACGTGCATCGGTTGACCGTCGATCGCCGCGTCGGGGGCGCGCGCGACGTCCACCGTGCCCTGGATGGCGGTCGGATCGCTCACGTTCGGCATCCGCGGGACGTTCATACAGCGCCATCCGGCGGGCGCCCCGGCCGCCGTGATGCGCATTCGCGACTGGCCGCCGACGATGATGAACTCCGCGCCGCCGCTCGAGCTCTCTACCGTGGAATGCATCGCTTTGCCGGCCGGCGCCACTTCGACGACCATGCTGCCCTGCGGCATCGTGGTCCGCATGCGGTAGCCCGGCAGCGCGCTTAACTTCTGATAGGCCGCGACCACCTCGCGCCAGGCCGCGGCGTCGCCCTTGACGGTCAGATCCGCCGAGGCCGGAAGCGCTGTGACCAGGCACAGGACGAGCGTGGCGAACAGGGCGGCGATCGGCGACGCGCGCAGCGGTATTGAGAGGGGGCGACTCATGCGAGGCGATTCGGCGGACGGGGCGAGCCGCCCTCCGCGACACACGATACGACGAGAGCGGGAGCCGGCGACCATGTCCGGGCGGAGTCGCATGGCGTTGCCGGTCCGCCCTCGCCGTAATTCGCGTCTGCGACTTTTAGGCCGGGCGCTCGATTCGGTTATAACCGGTTACTGTCCGACCGCCATACGCGGCGGCGAGGCCAGATGTCCGCGCGTGCCGGCGCTGAGGGCGATGCCCGCAAGCACCAGCGCGGTTCCGGTCCAAAACCAACGGTCGAGACGATCGCCGAACAGCGCCGCCGACGCGAGTACACCGACGATCGGCTGCAGATACTGGAGCGCGGCCGGAATCCTCGCCGGCAGCGTGACGAGCGCGCGGAACCAGACCCACAGCCCGGCGACCGTCACAAGCAGACCCAGGTACAGGACCGCAATGCCTGCCGTGAGCGTCACGCGCATCGTCGCGTGTCCGAGCTCCCACGCCGAGACGGGCACGAGCGCGGCCGCGCCCGCGAGGGAGCTCACGGCCGCGACGGTCAGGACGGAATGGCGCTCGATCAGCTCCACGCTTAAGACGTAGTAGAGCGCCACCGCCGCGGCGGAGAGCAGCACGAGCCCGACGCCGGCCAGCGCGGCGGGGTTCGACGGACCT
>DATEGA010000303.1:0-4401 GCA_035280345.1 bacterium
CGCGCCCCAGGCCGGCCCGCCGGCCCCGTCGGCGCCCGGAGAGTCCGTGGACGGGCAGCACGCTGACGGTCGCGGCGGCGCCGGCGGGTTCCGCCGGAAACTGACGCCGATCGGTGCGGCACTTCACCGTACCGGAAGCGCAGGCGCTCCTGCCGCGGCTGCGTGAGACGCTGGAGGCCCTCCGCCGCACCCGCGACGAGGCGATGCTGAAGAAGACCCGGATCGAGATGCTGTGGAAGCGCCTCGACACAGGTGAAGCCGTACTCGCGGCGGTCGGCGAGGAGCAGAAGCGGCTGGACGCCCTCGTCGAGCGGATTTCCGCGATCGGGCACGACGTCGAAGAGATTGGCTGCATCCTCCGGGACGTCGACGCCGGCCTCGTCGATTTTCCGGCACGGGTCCGCGGCGGCCGCACGGTGTTCCTGTGCTGGCGGCTCGGCGAGCCGGCGATCGCGTTCTGGCACGGGACGGGCGAAGGTTTCGCCGGACGCAGGCCGCTCGCGGAATTGCCGCTGGACCCATCCTGAAGGCACGGGGGGCCCTATGGAGTCGTTTGATCTGGTGGTCATCGGCGGCGGCCCCGCGGGCTACGTCGGTGCGATTCGAGCCGCCCAGCTCGGGATGCGCGCGGCGCTCGCTGAACGCGACAAAGTCGGCGGGACCTGCCTACACGTCGGCTGCATTCCGACGAAGGTGCTCCTCAATACTGCGCAGCTGCTCGAGGACATCCGCGGGGCCGCGGAGATGGGCATCGCCGTGGAGCAGCCGCGTCTCGACATGGCGGGGCTGCACCGTCGCAAGGACCGCGTCGTCACCACGAACTTCCGCGGTGTCGAATACCTCATGCGCAAGAACGGCATCACTGTGATCCCGGGCGATGCGCAGCTCCTCGATCCCACGCACGTGCGCGTGACCGCGGCGGAACGCGGAGCGGCAACCGACGTGGAGGCCCGCGCGATTCTGCTGGCGACCGGATCGACTCCCAGAAGTCTGCCGGGCGTGACGATCAACAACGAGCGGGTGCTGGACAGCACCGGAGCGCTGCGCCTGACCGAAGTGCCGGGATCGATCGCGATCATCGGTGCCGGCGCCGTCGGCACAGAGTTCGCGAGCGTCTTCGCGGCGTTCGGCGCCGAGGTCACGCTGATCGAGTATCTGCCGTCATGCCTGCCGCTGGAGGATGAAGAGGTCTCCGCGGTGCTGACGAAGGCGCTGCAGCGCCGCGGCGTGACGGTGAAGACCGGGGCGGCCGTGACCGGCGTGCAATCGGATGCGGGCGGTGTGCGCGTCGCGCTCCGGGCGGGCGACACCGAAGAGATCGTGACCGCCGATTACGCGCTGATCGCCGTGGGCCGGTCGCCGCTCGTGGACGGGCTGGATCTCGACGCGGTCGGCCTCACAGTGGACCGGGGCGCGCTGCCGGTCGACGAGCGCATGCGAACCTCCGTGGATACAATCTATGCTGCGGGTGACATAATCGGCGGTTTGCTGCTGGCGCACGTCGCGTCCGCCGAGGCGACCGTCGCCGTCGAGGCGATCGCGGGCCACAACCCTGCGCCGCTCGATCCGATGCTGATGCCGCGCTGCACATATTCGATTCCGCAGGTCGCGAGCGTGGGCGTGACGGAGCGGCAGGCGAAGGAGGCCGGCCGCGCCGTCGCGGTCGGCCGGTTCCAGTTCATGGCCAACCCGCGCGCGACGATCCTCAACCATCGCGAGGGGCTCGTGAAGATCGTCGCCGACCGCGAACTCGGCGAAATCCTCGGCGTGCACCTGGTCGGACCGGAGGTCACGGAACTGCTGCCGGAGGCGGTGCTCGGGAAGAGTCTCGAGGCCACGGCGCTCGAGATCGGGCAGGCCGTCCACGCCCATCCGACGTTGTCGGAGGCGATGCACGAGGCGGCGCTCGGCGCGCTCGGCCGGGCGATCCACGGGTAGAGGAGCGTCCCCGAAACGCGGGGAACGATTACTAATAGCCCAGATGAGCGTACCCGACACGCGGGCCAAGCCACGCGAGGATGTGACGCCGCAGAGCCTCGGGCTCAGCGAAGCCGACGTTCTCGACATGTACTACTATTTGCGGCTTGCCCGGGCCGTCGACGACCGGATGTGGGCGCTGCAGCGATCCGGGAAAGCGGCGTTCGTCATCTCGGGGCAGGGCCACGAGGGGGCCCAGGTCGGCACGGTGTACGCGCTCAACCGCGAGAAAGACTGGCTCGTGCCGTTCTATCGCTCGGTGGCCGCCGTGCTGACCAAGGGGATGCCGGCGGCGGAGATCTTCTTGATTCAGCTCGGCAAGGCGCCCGACCCGAGCAGCGGCGGCCGGCAGATGCCCGGCCATTACGGCCACCGCCACTACAAGATCTTGTCCACGAGCAGCCCGGTGACCACGCAGTGCCTCCATGCGGCCGGCATCGCCTACGCCGCCAAAGTCCGGCACACCGGCGAGATCGCGCTGACCGAACTCGGCGATGGCTCGACGAGCGAGGGCGACTTCGCGGAGGCCCTCAACTTCTCGGCGATCCACCGGCTCGGCGTGCTTTTCGTCGTCGAGAACAACGGCTACGCGATCTCGGTGCCGCTCAGCAAACAGATGGCGGTGCCGAACGTCGCGGCGCGCGCGGCCGGGTTCGGCATGGCCGGCGTGACGGTCGACGGCAGCCACGTGCTGCACGCCTACGCGGCGGCGCGAGAGGCGGCGGCGCGGGCCCGGCGCGGCGAAGGGCCGACGCTCCTCGAGGTGCTGGTGCCGCGCCTCACGGCGCACAGCAGCGACGATCAGCAGGAGAAATACCGGTCCGCCGACGAGATCGCGCGCGACCGAGCGCGGGATCCGGTTCACGTTTTCACCGAGGAACTGCGCGGCTGGGGGATCCTCACCGACGTGCGCGAGAAAGAGATTCTCTCCCGCATTCAGCACGAGATCGATCTCGGAACGGAGATGGCGGAGGAAGCGGCGCTGCCCGACCCCGCGACCGCGACCCGCCACGTGTACGCGGAACCGCCCGATCCGAGGTTCCGGGCGTAGCCGTGGCGGACAAGCGCTACCTCGACGCGATCCACGACGGGCTGCACGAGGAGATGGCCCGCGATGCGCGCATCGTCGTGCTCGGGGAAGATGTCGGCCGCAAGGGCGGCGTCTTCGGAGTCACCGACGGCCTCTACCAGGCGTTTGGCGAAGCGCGGGTGCTCGACACGCCGCTCGCCGAGTCGACGATCATCGGCGTCGCGCTGGGGATGTCGGTGAACGGCCTGTTGCCCGTGCCGGAGATCCAGTTCGCCGACTTCATTCACCCGGCGTTCGACCAGATCCTGAGCGAAGTCGCGCGTCTGCGGTACCGCTCCAACAACGACTACGACTGCCCGATGACGATCCGCGTGCCCTACGGCGGCGGCGTACACGGCGCGCTCTACCACTCGCAGTCGATCGAAGCGTTCTACGCGCACATCCCCGGCCTCAAGATCGTCGCGCCCGGGACCCCCGAAGATGCGAAGGGCCTGCTCAAGGCGGCGATCCGCGACCCGGATCCCGTGATCTACCTCGAGCACAAGAAACTGTACCGGTCCATCCGCGGCGACGTGCCCGATGGCGACCACGTGGTGCCGATCGGCCCGGCGGTTGTTCGGCGGCCCGGACGGGACATCAGCATCTTCGCCTACGGCCTCATGCTGCACGAGTCGCTGGCCGCGGCCGATGCGCTGGGCCGCGAGGGCGTGGAGGCGGAGGTCGTCGACGTGCGGACGATCAAGCCGCTCGACGCAGGAACGATCCTCGAGTCGGTCGAGCGAACCAACCGTGCGCTGATCGTACACGAGGACAACCGCTTCGCCGGTTTCGGCGCCGAAATCGCGGCCATGATCGCGGAAGAGGGGTTCCGGTTTTTGGACGCCCCGCCGACCCGGCTTGGCGGGCCCGACGTGCCCGGCGTGCCGTTTTCGACCCCGCTCGAAGACTGGTTCATGCTGGACGCGGGAAAGATCGCGGCGGCCGCTCGGAACGTCGTCGCGTACTGAGGGAACGTAGTTACCCGCGAGCGTTGTGGCATTGGCTCGCGCTGTAGGCAGGCAGGTGCGGGAAAACGACGCGAACGGTAGGCGATCTCCATGGCGACCGAGATTAAGATGCCCCAGTTGGGCGAGAGCGTGCACGAAGGCACGCTGGGCCGGTGGCTCAAGCAGGCCGGCGAGACCGTGGCCAAGTACGAGCCGCTCGTCGAGGTCATCACCGACAAGGTCAACGTAGAGATGCCCTCGCCGTACGCCGGCGTGCTCGAGCGGATCCTCGTGCAGGAAGGGCAGACGGTAACGGCGGGGACGGTGATCGCGACGGTCCGCGAGAGTGGTGCCGCGGCACGCCCGGCGGCGCAGGCGGCACCCGCCGCGACCCAGGCGCCGGCCAAG
>DATEGA010000304.1:0-8225 GCA_035280345.1 bacterium
CCCACCGTCGCCGCCGCCGATGATCAGTACCCTCTGGGGTGCGGGATGTGTACACAGGGCCGGATGTACGAGCATCTCGTGATATGCGAACTCGTGATGTTCGGTCGTCTGCACGGCCCCGTCGAGCACGAGCATCCGCCCAAATATCGGGTTCTCGTAGACCTCGAGGTACTGATACGGCGTTTTCTCCTCGTGCACAAGGCGCGTCACCCGGAAGGCCGAGGTAAGATCCGGGCTGCCCTGGTCGACGAGCCACGCGCCGTTCACCGAGTCAATCCTTCGCCCGCCGCGACGCCGCGCCACCGCCGGACGGCGACAGGCCGCCGAGACCGGTCGGTTGCGGCCAAAAGAGCGCGACGGCGACCGCCGAGCCGGCGCGTTCCACTCGGTGTTCCGCGGCGACGACGAAGACTTCGTCCAAGGTCAGCCCGCGCATCGCGAAACCTTCGACGACCATCTCGCGCGCCGCCCGTTCCGCGTCCGCGAGCGGCGTGTGACCGGAGTACTCCATGATGACGCCGTGGTGTTCTTTCGAGAGCCCCACCCCAAGGGCGGCGGTGATCACCTCGCCGGGACGGGTGCTCGCAATGCGCGCGAACACCGCCGGCATCAAGATCCCGGCCGGATAAGGCGGCAACTCGATGATCTTCGCTCCCGGGGGCACGATACTGGTCACCCGCAGGAAATTGAGGTCGGCGACACCGGCATCGCGGAGGGCGCGGTCGAAGGCATTCAACTCGCTCCCGCCCTCGCCGTGCCCGGCGACGAGGGACAACGCCTTGGGCGGTTGCCACATGGGCCTTCATATTCCAACCCGGGGAAGTGCGCTCCTTCGCGGTACGCCCGGGCGACGGCGCGATGCTTGTGTCCGTGCCCCGCCTGGAACGAAGCGCGCAGGCCCCCGCGCTAGGACGGGTATAGTATCAGAGGTGTCCGCGTCGCATCTCGCCGCGGGCGCCCACCGAAACAGCCTGCGAACGTCCGCCGTCGGAGGGGCGGCGGTGCTCGATCTTCGAAGGGGGCGACAAGCTCGCGATGCGGAAACGCCGGTTCGTCGACACGGTGCGGGTCACAATAGCTTCGGTTGCCGCAGTCCTGTTGTACTGTCCGGCGCCCGCGCCGTTCGGCGGCGGGGCGAGCAGTGCGGTCGCGCTCGCCCAGGGCACCGCTCCCGCGGCACCCCGCAGTGCCGATCGCCTCGGCGTGGATTTGCCATCGCCGAGTGAGACCGGGGCGGCGGCGCAGGCTGCGATCTTCGGGGCCGGTTGGCTGCACGTCATCGCGAACTGGGATGCGCTCGAGCCTGCGCGGGGCAAATTTGCCTGGGGCATTCTCGACAATGTGGTGCGGCGTGTTCCCGCGGGGAAGCATCTTCTGGTGACGATTCAGCGCACGCCGAAGTGGGCGGCGCTGACACCGGACGCGCCCGAGCCCGTCTGGAGCCACCAGCCCATTCGCGCGATCGGCGACTGGGCTACCTTTGTCCGCGCGGTCGCGTCGCGGTACCGCGGACGCGTCGGGGCCTGGCAGATCCAACCGCCTCTGGAAATCACGACGTTCCGCGGCACCACGCGCGACTACCTCGAGCTGCTGCACGCCGCGCGTCTCGCGATCCGCGAGACGGACCGCGACGCCGCCATCGTGGCCTCTACTCCCGCGGGTCTTGATCTGCCGTTTCTGAAGCTGCTCTTTACGCAGACACGCGAGGACTTCGACGCGGTCGTGCTGTACCCGCGCGGCCGCACTCCGGCGGAAGTCTTGGAAGCACTCAGCACACTGCGAGCCCGCAAGCTCCTGGACTCCCGCCACGAAATCTGGCTGGGCGCGCGGACGGACTGGCCGCACCCCGTGCAACTGGCGGCCGTCGGGTTGGCGATGGGTGTGTCCAGAGAGTTCTGGGAGGCCGCCACGCCCGCGGTCGCCGGCCTGTTCCAGCGGATCGGCGATGCCTCGTTTGTCGGTCCGCTGGATCGAGGTCCCGGGATCTACGCGTTCGTTTTCGCCAACGGCGAGGCCCGGACGGCTGTGCTGTGGGCGGACGGGCCGACGCGGGCGGTCCCGTTCGCTACAACCAGCGCGTCGTCGGTCGCGGGGGCCGACGGCAGGGCGGTTACGCAGACGGGAGACGGCGCCGTCACGGTGGGCCCGGACCCGGTGCTGGTGACCGCGCCCCCCGATGCTGTTTTCGACGAAGCGGCCAAGAACTTGGCCTCCGGCGGGGTCGGCCTCCCACGTGATCCGTCGCAGGACTTTTCGCACGCACAAAGCGTCTCGGCGATACTCGGGGCAACAAACGTGGAGCAGGGGTTGTACAATCAGGCGCTCCGGACTCTGCCGTCGGGCGGCGTGGTTCCGATATCGGTGGACGGCGTAGACGCGATCCGCACCGACCAGGCCCGGGACGCGGTGTATGTGTACTTCCGGATCGACGATTCCTACGCGTACTTCGTCGATGGGCGTTACGACTATCTCATTACCGTGCAGGTGCATCGCGCAGGCGGGCCGCAGCGCGTCGGCTTTAACCTGATGTACGATTCGATGTCGGGATACCGCTTTTCGTCGTGGCAGTGGGTTGACGAAGGGGACGGCTGGGCGAGCTACACAATCCGCGTGTCCGACGCCTCATTCAGCAAGACGTGGGGATGGGACTTCGCGATTAACGGTGCCGCGGACAAGAAGGAGAACCTGGTGGTCCGCGCCGTCACCGTGACTCGCGTGCCGTCGGGACGGGCGGCTCAGTAGCCGGCCGACAGGCTCACGGCTGCCGGCGAGCGTGCCGGCGCCGCCGGTGCGGTTAGCCGTCGTGGGAGTCCGGCGGAGCGGGAGGCGCTCCGGCCGAGACCCCATGCGGTGCAACGAACGGCTGCAGTTTGCGATTGTCCCGCATCGCCGCCGAATCGTGCGTCCGCGCCGACGTTAACGCTTCCACCGCGCGGACGAAGGCGTCCACTTTTGCCGGGTCGCCCCATTTGATCGCTTCGCCAAGCAGTTTGATCACATCCGATTGAATCCGAGCCTGTTGCTCTTGCCCCAGGCGTTCGATGTCGGCTTTTCGCACCTCCGGCGCGATCGCCATGGCGTTAGCGATGCTGAGGACGGTGGCCATTAACTTCTCAGTTTGATCCCCGATGGTTCGCTCCGTCACCGCGGCGCGTTCGCTGATCGTGGCCAATGTTGCCAGGGTGCGTTCATGGTTGGCCCGCGATTCCCTGACGGACGATACCGCAAGCCAGATCGCCACAATGGCGAGCGTGATCGCGGCCATGTTGGCCCCGAGCGCAATCGTGTCGAGGTTGCTCACGTGGTGTTCCCCCGCCTGTTCAGAAGTCTACGCGGCTTTGCGGCTGTTTCGATAACTTCGACGTCGGTCCCTCGCAGGAATGGAGTAGAAAATTGGCGAAAACCTTCACCCCGGTACGACCTTGCAGCTCAGCCGGGGAGCCTTCGATGCAGCTGCCTCAGACACTGGCGTGGATCCCGCTCCAGAATAGCGAACGTTTGTTCCCCCCAGGCGCGAAATGGCTCGGCCCCTTAGAGCCCGGCGATTGGCTCATGCTGACGATCCGCATCCGTGAGCGCGATACGGGGAACGCGGAACTGCAGCGGGTAGCGGAATTTGCGAGGCAGTCGGGCCTGGACGTGATCGAAATCAGTCCGGCTCGGCGTAGCGTGGCCGTGTGGGGTACCGCGGCGTTAACGGCCGCGGCCTTCCGAGTAAAACTTGGATACTACGGCTATGCGGGCCAAGTCTGCCGCGGCCACATCGGACCCGTCTATCTTCCGCCCGGGATCGCCCACATCGTCGAGGCGGTGGCGGGGTTGGACAACGGCGCCCCCAGCGAAACCGACGCCGCGGCCACCCCGATTGTCAATCTTCCGCGCGTGAGGGTGCGGCTGGCGGTCGTGCCTGTGCTGGTGTTTATCGCGGGCGCGGTCGTGAGCGGGCTACTCTTTCGGTCCACTTTCGCCGCACGCTCGACATCCTCCAATTCGTTGACGCAGGGCGTCGCCGCTGAACACGCCGCATCGTCCCGTGATTCTCAGCCGGGCGCTATCGAGATCATGGCGTGGAGGTCGTTCAATGCCGGGCGGCTCGCGAACGCCCAGGACGGTTTTCTTCAAGTGCTCGCCATGGACCCCACCCGGCACAGCTCGCTGCGCGGACTCGTGGCCGTACGGCGAAAGGTAGCGGTCGAGGAACCTCTCACGATGCGGCAGCAGGTGGCGGCCTACCGGGCAGCGCTACGACGCGGAAGCGCCGGCGTCGGGCGCTATTCGCGTGCCGCGCTCGAGATTCTGATCTCGGCCAGTTTGACGGCCATCAAGGAGCTCGACAGCGCACAGACGCCGGCCGTCGCCGCGTCACGTCCGCCCGCACCACTCAGCGAGCCGCCGCAGTCGGCGGGGAGCCGGCATCCGACCGGCGAAAACGCTCACGCCGAGATCGGTCCGCCGGCGGCTCGGAGACCCGCACCGGCGGTTGCAAAACTGCCTCAGTCGGTGACGCCCGACAACGCCGCGACGCCGTCGGCAAGGCGAGCGGTTCCGCGTCCGAGCCTCCCGCTCTCGTCACCCCAGGGTTCGTCCCTCCAGGGAAGGCCCGGGGGGCGGACGGTCCCGGCGTCCAGCCCCGGCCTGTCGCCGCCGCCGGACCCAACTGCCGCGACGACGCCCGCTCCTACGTCAGCATCCGCGCAGGCGCCGCAGGCCGGTTCGCAGACCACGCCATCCCACCTTCTCTATGTGGTTCGGATCGGTCCGGTGGCCGATCGTGATCGCGCGGCCGCCGTCGCGAAACAACTGTCGGCCGAAGGATTCTCGCAAGCGGACATCACCACACAGAATGCGTATCGCGTGGTGTCGGAACCGCTCCCCCGCAAGGTCGCGGAGGACATGCGAAGCGCATTGGCCTCTCGAGGGGTGCGCAGTTATGCGTTGCCTCTGGGAGCCGATACTGTGCAGTTGCTCTTTGGTATCGCAGGCTCCCAGAAGGACGCGGAAGCCCTAGCAGCCCGTGTCACCGGGATGGGGTATGATGCCTGGGTTCGGGAGGCGCCGGTCTATCAGCTGAGACTCGGTCCATATCCCCAGCCGTCCGTCGACACGATCGCCGGCATTGTGAAAGCCGGCGCGCCCGAGGCCGGCATCGCGACCGACCCGTCCTCAGCGCCCTAGCGACAGCTCCCGGTCATCGCAAGGGGAGCCGCTGCCACGCATTCCGCGGCGGAAGGTACTGCACTTTGGCCGTCACCATGCCGTGGAACGCGGACAGCGCGAGACGCATCAGGGATGCTCCCACACTCTGCTGGATGCGCGCCGTCACGACGAGGGTCAGCATGCATCCCAGCGCGAAGCGCAGCCAGTCGACCTTGTCCAAACGCGACGCGGCGTTGGCGATACGTCGCACTTCGTCCTTCAGGAGCGCTTTCTGCGCCGGCGTCAGCGAATCGAGCGAGGTCAGCCGGTGCTCCAACTCCTTCAGCCGCGTCAACAGCACCGCCTGCTCAGGAGCCGAAAAGCGGCCCTCCGGCACGGCGGTCAGTTTCTCAAGCGGGATGCTGTCCCAGAGGCTCGGCCCGCCCTCACGGCTGATATTGCTCAGCCACTGGACGACACGGGGCAGTGTCTCCTCCTGCCAATCCGCGACCAGGAATTCCTCATACTGTCGTTCGCTCCCAGGCGAGCAGGCAATCCGGCTTCGCCCGAACGCGAAAAATACTTCCGGCGCTTCAGGCTTCCCCGACGGCCGGTAGAGCAACAGATCAGCCGGGTGCGGATGTTGTGAAAACGGCCGGGTTTCATCCCATCGAAAGGCGTGGGGATCGAGTCCGTTTCGCTCGATGATGCGGAAGACTTCATTGCCCTGCCTGGTCGTCAACACTACATGGGGCCGGTTCATCGTCGTGTGCACGCGTAGCTCAGGTTTTCCCCCGTCCGGGTCTTTGGGTTAACCTCTTCACCTCGGGCCGGCGTTATGCCTTCGCCGCCGGCAGAGTAACCGGCCGATGTTAGATCGGCGTTCGCTCGGGGGCCCCCAACCCGCGGGCGGGGCTTTCCAATTCGACGAGCCGGCGGTCGAGATCTGTCACACGGCGTCGATACTCAAGTTCGGCGCTGACCGCATCCCGGACGTACGTGAGGACGGCGTCTTCCGTCCGTTGTTTCGTCCGTTGTTCATGCTCCCAGATCGAGTCGGCCATCTGGTGCACCATTTCCTTTAGCTGCATCGTTCGTCGCGTGCCTCCTCCGGGGTGTGACGCACCGGGTGCGTTCTCATCCTTCACGTGACATTCCTCATCATCATATCGGCAATTGTAGGCGCCAGGCGTGCCGCCTGATCGCTCCGGATTTCGAAGCACTCCGCCCGGCGCAGCGCCGCGACCCAGGCGAGGAACGCCGCTTCGGTGCGTGCGGCATACTGAAACGACGAGGGCTGTCGTGCAATTCGTATCAACGCTTCGGCGGGTGGAATTCTCGCGAGCTCGCCACCGCGCCCGCGCTCGAGCATCACGACCGCACCGATCGGACAACTTCGGCCGCGGAGGGCCGGCAGATGGAAGTGCACCGGACCTTGTCGCGCCGCGTCGATCCCGTCTGGGAGTGTACCGGCCGCTTTCGCCGTCCACGGTTTTATGGCCATGGGAATATGGAACGGCGAAATCGTGCCGTTTTCGGGGTCAAGGAGCGCGACTTCGTCGGAGAGATATGCGGCCCCGCGCGCCAGGAGCGCCGCGACGGTCGACGTTTTTCCGCTGCCGCTGCTCCCCACGACGAGACAGGCCCGGCCTCCGAGTTCCACGGCGCCGGCGTGGACGAAGAGGAGACGCTGCAAAAGGGACGTCATGGTTGCTGTGATCTGTCCGGTCAACGCCTCCAGCCAGCGGCCCCGGTGCACGGGGATCGACCACAATTCGGCGCCGTTGACCTGGCACGCGGCCCACCGGCCGTCGCCCGTCACCGTGACCTCAAGGCGGGGCAGAGTCTCGGCCAGCCGGACAGACCGGAACAGGTTCCGCAGCGGATCGACAATCCAGTCCGGCCCGCAGACGTCCACGGACTCGGCGGCCGACGGCGCGGCCGCCGGAACGGTCCCGCGTCTTAGACCCATTCGATTGCGGCAGACACCGATCGTCCGCTGACGTTCCGCACCAGCCCCGCCGTCCTGAGCGCGGCCCACACGCCTTCGTCGTTGGTTGTCGTCTCGGCCGCGCAGCGCGGGGCATTCACGCGACCCTCCCACACGGCGACGGCATCCCGGTCCAGGCGAATCAGGCTGTTTGTCTCACGGTCCAGCAGCACAATCTCCTCGTCGAACCGTGCGCCAAGGAACCTCATACCAACACCCAGGGGATGAACCGGACCCCAGGGCTATTGCCCAGGGGTGAGTGGTGTGATGCTGTCCAGCCGTCCAAACACGACCAAGCGATAGGCTGCGCTCAGCGGAGGTGTACAGGTGACGAGGGCGATCTCATTGGTCTCGCCCTCAAGCACATCGCTGTCGGACGGTTGAGCCGTAAGGCGGCGGTCCACGCGATACAGATACCGCCGGCCGGAATACGTCAGCACAATGGAATCCCCGATATTGAGTTCGCCGAGGCGGAAGAACGGCGCACCATAGGTCGTGCGGTGTCCCGCGATGCCGACGGTCTTGGTCTCCTGCACGTCTGTCCGCGGCGGGCCGCCGGGCAGGCTGATGGGCAGAATTTCTTGACCGGCGGCGGCAGGCGGCAGCGCGGTCCAGGAAATATGCCCAACCCCATACCGCTTTAGATTTTGTACTGTCGCCCCCTCAGGAACGACACGACGCAGCGCGAGAGCCGGGATCTCCAGCACCATGAGTGAAGAGGGGGCGCTGGGGGAGTGTGCGGACTCTTGGTCCCAAGCAGCGAGCGCTTCCGTCTGAATGCGCCCGGTTTCGTAATTCGTGACGGCGGTGAGCACGGCCGGCCAGAGAAGGACGGCAACACCGGCAACGAAGCATGCGGTCGACGCTGCGTGCAGCCAACGCCTGATGGCCGGCCAGCGATACTTCATCCCCGGGCGCGATACCGGCCTTGATCAAGCTTCCAGATCCCGCATCGCAACACGGCTCCGAGTGCCAATAACTCGAGCCCGGTCAGCAGCGGGTGCCACAGATCCTCCCCGGTGAACGGCAACGGCGGTCGGCGGACAGGCCGCGCGGCGAGGACACTGCGCGCACCGGACCGAGTCGGACCCTGCGGCAG
>DATEGA010000305.1:0-10096 GCA_035280345.1 bacterium
CCCGCGGCGAGGCGCAGGCTGGCGAAGACGGCCGGCACCGCCGCGGGCAGCTGCACTTTGGTGACGATTTGGATGCGGTCCGCGCCGAAGCTCCGCGCCGCCCGAATCAGCAGCGGGTCAACGTCACGGATGGCGGCCGCGGTGCCGATCACGACCGGGAAGAACGCCCCGACCGCGATGAGCACGATCTTGGGCGCCTCGCCGATGCCGAGCCAGAGAATGAGCAGCGGCAGCAGCGCGATCTTCGGAATCGGGTAGACGGCGGCGATCAGCGGGTCCGCGACCGCCTCCGCGCGCGGCGAGATGCCGGCGAGGACGCCGACGATGAGGCCCGCCGCACCGCCGAGCACGAAGCCCGCCCCGATCCGGCCGAGGCTCGCGCCGGTGCTCCGCCAGAGATCTCCGGTGTGCGCGAGACGTACGAGCTCCGCCGCGACCGCGTCCAGGGACGGCAGAAACACGGCCGGCACCGCGTGGGCACGGGTCAGGGCCTCCCAGATCGCCAGCACCGCGAGAATCGTCCCCACGCGCAGCGCCCGGTACGTGCCGCGGTCCGGCGCACGAGCCGCGGGCGCTTCGAGCGTGATCGTCTCGCCCCGCGAGGCACCGCGGGCCACGGCTCCATCCGCACCGGAGGCGGTCACGTCAAGCGCCTTCCTGCATCGCGGTCCGCGCCTCGTCGCGGATCATCGACCAGACCTCGTTCGTGAAGCGGGCGAACGCCGCGTCGGCCAACAGCGCTTCGCGGCGGGGACGCGCGAACGGAACCGGCAAGACCGCCCGGACCCGGCCCGGCCGCCGCGACAGCACGGCGATGCGGTCCGCGAGATATGCGGCCTCCTGGATATTGTGGGTGACGTACAGGACGGTCTTGCGGGAGCGTTCCCAGATGCCGACGATCTCGTCCTGCATCAGCTGCCGCGTCTGGGCGTCGAGCGCCGAGAGCGGTTCGTCCATCAACAGCACGGCCGGGTCAACGGAAAGCGCACGGGCGATGCCGACCCGTTGCCGCATGCCGCCCGACAGCTCCGACGGGTAGCGGCCCTCGAAGCCGTCCAGCCCCACCAGACGGATGTAGTCGCGGGCGAGGCGGTCGCGCTCCGCGGCCGGCACGCGCCGCACTTCGAGGCCGAACTCAACGTTCTGGAGCACGGTGCGCCAGTCGAACAGCGCGAACTCCTGGAACACGAGCGCCGTCAAGGGCCGGCCGGCCCGTTCCCCGTCGAAAACGATACGGCCGCCCGACGCCGGGATGAGCCCGGCCGCGAGCAAGAGCAGTGTCGACTTGCCGCAGCCGCTCGGGCCCACGATGGCCACGAACTCGCCGCTCGCCACGGTGAGGTGGATCCCGTCGAGCGCGGTGAGCGCCTCGCCCTCCCGGCGCGCGTACTGCTTCGATGTGCCTTCGAAGCGAATTCGCACCCGATCCCGCGGCCTACGGGCCGATCGATCGGACGGCGTCGTTCACGAAACTCGAGTCCACGAACTGATCGAGCGGGACGTAGCGGGAGGCCATGCCGTTCTGCACGTACCAGGCCTCCTGCCGTTCGAGATCGAGAAGGTAGAGGCGCGCGTTCCGATCGATGTACGGCAGCGACTTCGCGACGGCGGCCTCCGGCTGATCGATCGTCCGCGCGGTCAACGCGACGATCGCGCCGCACGTGCCGCGCGGCGGCCGGTGCAGGCAGGCATCGAAGTAGTCGCGGGTGGCGCGCACGTAGCCGCGCATGAAGCGGTCGCCGAGTGCGTGGTCGTTGTGCAGACGGGCGCCGTAGAAGACGCCGGTCACCTGGTTGACGATCCGATCCCCGGCGTAGAAGAGAATCTTGCCCCAGCCTTCCTGTTCCGAGGCGGCGCCCCACGGCGGCGAGAGCAGCGCCGCGGCGATCTGGCCGTTCCGCAGCGCCTCCGCGACGAGGTTCACTTCCCGCAACGGGACGAGCTGCACGTCCTGCAGCGTCATCGACTCGCGCTCGAGCAGCTTGGCGATCTGGTAATGGAACGTCGACCCGAGTGTCGTGATGCCGATGCGCTTACCGCGTAGGTCCCGCAGCGACCGGACCCCCGACGCGTACGCCGCCTTCGTCACCACCACCGCGTTCAGCGGATAGCCCGGACGCTCCTGACCTCGGTCGGCGACAAGATAGATCTTGCCGCCGCCGGCCGCCAGGTTGAACAACGTGCCCGTGATCCCGGTCGCGCCGACGTCGATGTCGCCGGTTACGGTCGCCGTGGCGACGGGCGCCGCGGCGCCGAAGTACACGAACTGGACCTGCAGGCCCTCCTGCCGGAAGTACCCACGGTCGGCGCCCCAAAACAGGGGCGCCCCGCCGACGAGCTTGAGCGTCCCGACGCGGATGACCGCGGGGGCCTGCGCAGGCGTAGCAGCCGCGACCGCGAGGCAGAGCAGGGCCGCGATCGCGACAGAGACGAGGCCGCCGAACCGCGGGCGGAGGTCCCTCGCCGGGCGGGCCGTAAGAGAAAAACGGTGCAACCGAATCCCCCCGAGATGGAATATAGATAGTAACGGTAAGATCGTTCGGCGGATCGTCAAAGCGCGCCTCCCAGGAGGGCATCGTGACGGATCTCGGACGGTATATCCTCGAGGAATGGGCCGAAGAGTACCGGGAGGGGAGGCTAGGGCGGCGGGAGTTCCTGCGACGCATCGCCGTCTTCGCCGGTGGTGCCGCGGGGGCGACGGCGCTCGTGGCCACGCTGGGCGTCGTCGCATCTTCCGACGAAGTGCGCGCCGCGGCGGCTTCGCCCGCGCCTCCGGCGGCGCCGACGGCATCACCGGTGGTACCGCCCGACGACCCTTCGCTCGACACCCGGCTGGTCTCGTTTCCCGGCACGCCGCCCGGGCCGCAGACGGTCTTCGGGTATCTGGCGCAGCCGAAAGGGGCGGCGCGTGTTCCAGGCGTGGTGGTGATTCACGAAAACCGCGGACTGGTGGACCACATCAAAGACGTGGCGCGGCGCGTCGCCAAACTGGGCTATGTGGCGCTCGCGCCGGATCTCGTTTCGACCGCGGGCGGCACGGACAAGTTGCCGGATCCGGCGCAGGCCTCGTCGATCCTCGGCCAGACGCCGCCGGACCAACTAGCGGGGATGGGCGCCGCGGGCGTGCGGTACGTGGCCTCGCTGCCATCCGCTCGCGCCGACCGCCTCGGCGTCATGGGCTTTTGCTTCGGCGGCGCGGTCACGTGGCGCGTCGCTACACAGGTGCCGGAGCTGCACGCGGCCGTCCCGTTCTACGGTCCCAACCCGCCCCTCGAGGACGTGCCTAAGATTCGCGCGGCGGTGCTGGCGTTCTACGGCGCGCTCGACGAACGCGTCGACGCCGGCATTCCAGCGATGCGCGCAGCCCTCGACCGGGCGAAGGTCGTCTACGACATGGTCGTCGAGCCCAACGCCTCGCATGCGTTCTTCAACAATACGGGCGCGAGCTACAACGCGGCGGCCGCTCAGGACGCGTGGGCGCACCTGCAGACCTGGTTTGGGCGGTATCTGACGGTGGGGTAGGTCGCGAACTAGCGCCGTCTCGTGGAACCCAACTCGACGGTCACAAGGCCGAGAGCCGACGCGATCTCCCGCTGACGGCGGTCCAACGTCAGAAAATCCAGCCCCTTGCCGTCCGGGGCGAGGTACAGGGCGTGCGCCAGATGCCACATCGCGGTGCCTGCGAGCGGACCGGCGGCGGCGATGCGCCGCAGTTCCGCGGTCAGGGGGCGGTCGGGGTGCACCCAGGTGATGGCGGACAGCCACGAGTCCGCAGCGCCGGTCACGCGCTCCCGGACGAGTGTGGCTCGAAACTCCGCTTCGAGCACGTTAGACGCCAGCAGCCGATCGTAGCGCTCAAGCCGGCCCACGAGACGCCCGCCCCCGGGCTCGCCGAGTGCGGCGGCGATGAGACATGAGATGTCGAGGTAGGCGATCGAGGGACGCCGCGGCATCAGCGGCGCGCCCCGAGGAACCGCCGCAGTGCCCCGGGACGCCGTGCGAGCGCCCTCAGCCGTCCGGCGCGCCCGCGGCCCGCAGTGACGACGCCGCGGTCTTCGAGCTCGGCCAGCCGGGCGGCGATATTGGTGCGGCCGCCGTCGACGCGGGCGATTTCGGCGACGTCGTGGCCGCGATAGGAAATGACAATCCGCTGTCCGGCGCGGACTTTACGCAGGATCTCGCTGAAGCGCGCCTTCGCCTCGTAGGTTGAGTAGCTGCCGGCCATCGATTGAATCTAGACTAGTCTGACTAGTTAGATGTGTCAAGGGGCCCCGTCAGGCCATCTGAACACGCACGTCCCGACGGTCGAGGAACTGCGCGAGCCGCTCCGCTTCGTCGCGGATCCCGGCGACTGCGCGCCGCGAAAGCGCCGTCAACTTTGTAACGCGCACCAGCAGGCGCTCTCTGTCGCGCGCGTGGCTCCACAGCCCGCCGATTCGGCCGTCGACGAGTACGACCGGGGAGATCCATCCCGCGGGCCGGTAGACGGTCTTGTGGTGGCGACGCTCGACGAGGTGTGCGCGCGCCTTGTGCCCGAGAAGATACGAGTCGAAGTAAGGAAGGAGGCGGACGGGGAGGGGGCCGGAGCGCGCCGTCTTTAGATGGCGCAGATCGGCGCGCAGAATCGATGCCGTCCAACCCTCGACGCTGACGGGAGCGAGGTCGGATTCCCGGCGGCGCCAGATCGCGCGAGCGTCGGAGAGCGCCATGCCGGTCCACGCGGAAAAGTCGACCGCGGCGGCCGGTCCAAACGCGCGCAGGTAGCGCTCGAGCAGTTCGTCCTCCGCGTCCTCCTGGCGAAGGTCACGCAGCCGCGGGACCCAGGCATCGGCGCGGACGAACGTCGGCTGAGCGCCCCGGCCGGGTCCGTAGCAGACCACGGCGCGGGCGCCGAGGACGTGCAGGATGCCGCGGGCGTGCAGGGAGACGCGCCGTCCGAGCGCGACGCCCGGGATGTTTTTCCGGCTGGCCCAGCCGCCCCATTCGAATTCTCGCACGCGCACCCCGAGCGACTGGGCGACGCGGGCGACCAAATCCGGGCCGCTGCGGGGGTGCTCCAGCGCCGCCAGCGAGGCCTCGACTAGCCTGTCGATGACGCCATCGGTGACGCCGCGTCCGCGGAGCCAGCGTACTTCACGCTCCGCCCGCCGCGCCGTCCCGCGGGTAAAGACGGCGAGATCCTCCGAGGGCACGAGGTGCAGGGTGCGGCGCATGCACCACGCGCGGGCGACGGCCCGCTGATCCGCGGCCATCTCGATGTCGTGCACCCGCACATCGCGGGCCCTCGCCCACAGCGACATATAGGCGGCCGGCATGATCTGCGCCTGGGCGCCGCCCATGGCGCCGAGGACGCGAACGAGCGCCCGCGCGGGCGCCCGTTCGAGAAGAAAATGCCTGGACAGCCGGAACGCCGCGACCTGATCCCACGTCACCGGCGCCGGGCCGGTGTGCGCGGCCGTCGAGAGACCTCCTGTGGTTACAGCCCCGCCGTTCGGCTCAGGCCTTCGGCAGGACGTCGCCGGCCCGGCGGATCGCCCGGTCCATCGCGTCGACCGTCCGGCCGACCTCGGCATCCCGATGGGCGATGCTGAGGAAGCCGCCGCTGCCGAAGATCTGCACCCCTTCGATCAGCATGGCGAGCGCGATCGCCCTGTAGGCGGGCGTGCCGCGCTGCCCCTTGAGATCCTCGGGGCTCAGCAACGAGATGGAGGCCGGGTCGCCGGGACGCAGCCGCCCATCGAACGCGAGGTGGAACGACGATACGTCGCCGTAGGCGATGCCGCGCACGCCTTGCTTGCTGAAGACCGCGTTGAGTTCGCGGCGGAGCGCCGCGCCCATGCGGCTGCAGCCCTCCTGCACGCTCGGGTCGCGTACGATGTCGAGGCACGCGATCCCGGCCGCCGCCGACAGGGGGTTCGCGTTGAAGGTGCCGGGATGGTTGAGATTGCGCCGCGAGCCGCCGGTCGGCGCGATCAGCTCGAGCAGGTCACGCCGGCCGGCCACCGCGCCGCCGGGCAACCCGCCGGCGACGATCTTCGCGAGCGTGGTGAGGTCGCCGCTGATCCCAGCGGCCTGCTGGACTCCGCCGGGCGACCAGCGGAATCCGGTAATCACTTCGTCGACGATCAGGAAGACG
Organism: bacterium; assembly: GCA_035280345.1. Classification (GTDB taxonomy): domain Bacteria; phylum Sysuimicrobiota; class Sysuimicrobiia; order Sysuimicrobiales; family Segetimicrobiaceae; genus DASSJF01. The sequence continues at coordinate 6,137 of DATEGA010000305.1, forward strand.
TCGTGGGAGGCCGTCACCTCGTCGAGGCCGCGCAGGAACTCGAGGGGCAGAGGCACCGAACCGAACGAGGCGCCGCTCGGCTCCACGATGACCGCCGCGACGTCCCGATCGTGCCGGAGGGTCTCATCGACCACCGCGAGGTCGGGCGGTAGGACGATCGTGTCCGCGGCGACGGCCGGCGTGACGCCCGGTGGGATCTCGTCGTAGGGCGGCTGGAGCCCGGGCGCGACCGCGTCGTGCCATCCGTGGAAATGGCCGCGGAACTTCACGAGTCTGGTCTTGCCGCTTGCCGCGCGGGCCACCCGCAGCGCAAGCAGCGTTGCCTCTGTTCCCGAGCTGGTAAACCGGACCATCTCGGCGCCGGGCACGAGCCGCGTAATCCGCTCGGCCCAGTTGAGCTCGCCCTCGTGGTTCGCCCCATAGTGCGTACCGAGCCCGACCTGCTTCCGCACCGCCTCGACTACGGCCGGGTGGGCATGGCCCAGGATCAGCGCACCGTGGCCCATCGCATAGTCGACGTACTCGTGGCCGTCCACGTCCCACTTGCGCGCACCCTCGGCCCGGACGATGTAGGGCAGGAACGGCATGAAATGCCGGGACTCGTGCGTGATCCCGCCGGGCAACATGCCGCCGGCCCGCTCGAAAAGGGCGCGGGATTTCGGTCTCGCCTCCGTGTACACGGCGGTGAGATCGGTCGACAGGACCTTCGTCTCAGCCATTCCACACGCTCCTTCACGAACACGGCGGTTGCGCAAGCCCCGGGGCGGCTCACGCTCAAGAGGTAATTGTCCCGGCCGCGCTGGAATCCCTGTCCGCTGGTTCGTTCCGTCAGGGGAGGGAGGGAACGAAGATGGACTACGCCTCGATGTTCCGGCTCGACGGGCGGGTGGCGCTCGTCGTCGGCGCGGCGTCCGGCATCGGGCAGGCATCGGCGCAGGCGCTGGCGGGGCTCGGCGCCGAGGTCGTCTGCGCCGACGTGGACCGCGCCGGGGCGGAAACGACGGCGCGCCTCATCAAAGATACGGGGGGTCGCGCCGAGGCGGACCAGGTCGACGTGTCGCGCGAGCAGGACGTGGTGCGGCTGGTCGCCGGCGTCGGCGAGCGTCATAAGGCGCTCGCCGCATGCGTCGTTACGCCGGCCGTCAACGCCCGCAAGCCGATCCTCAAGTACACGGCCGACGACCTCGATCGCGTGTTGACCGTCAACCTCAAGGGGACCTTCTTCGTGCTGCGCGAGGCCGGCCGGCTCATGGCCGGGCGCGGCGGGGGTAGCATCGTGGCGTTCGCGTCGATCCGCGCGGTCCAGGTCGAGCCCGGCCAGAGCGTGTATTCGGCGACGAAAGCCGGGATCGTGCAGTTGTGCCGGACGCTCGCCGCAGAACTGGGACCGCAAGGGGTGCGTGTCAACGCGGTCGCTCCGGGTGTCGTCGACACGCCGCTCACGCGCCAAATCAAGACGGACGAGGCATGGTACCGCGCGTACGCCGAGCGCAACGCGCTCGGCCGCTGGGCGTCTCCCGAGGAGATCGCGGGGCCGGTGGCGTTCCTTGCCAGCGACGCGGCGCGGTACATCACCGGTTCGGTGCTCTTCGTGGACGGCGGATGGACGGCGATCGACGGCCGGTTCACGCCGCCGCTGTAACGGGGTCCGGCATGCCGGTACCGGGGGACGCGACGGTGGGCGCGGAGATGAGCTTCCACTGGGAGATGCTGACCGACGCCCGCCGCAACGACGTGTACCGGACGGCCATCGCGGCTGCCGTTCCCGGGCGGGTCGTCTACGATCTCGGCGCGGGGATCGGCCCGATGTCGCTGTATGCAATGCAGGCCGGTGCGCGGCGGGTCTATGGCATCGAGACGGATGGCGACGCGTATCAATATCTTCGGCGGCTGGCTCGCCGGTTTCCGCAGCTCGTGCCCCTTCGAACGGACGCCGTGCGGGGGACGCTGCCCGAGGAGATCCCGGATGTCGTGGTCTGCGAGATGTGGTCGTCGTGGCTCACGGATTGGCCGATGGTGCAGGTCCTCAACCGGATCCGCCGCCGCGCGCCGCGCTGCGTCGTGATCCCGGTGCGGGCCCACCACGTGCTGCAGCTTGCCTACGCGGAGCACCGCGCCGGCCCGGCGCTTGACTTTGGGCCGGGCGCGTACGCCGCCATTTTCGGAGATCCCGGCGCGGTGGAAGAGATCTCGCTGCCGGTCCTTGCGGCGACGACCGATTTTCACGGTGTGGTTCCGCCCGTCGACACGACCGTCTCGCTCACGCCGTTCTCGAGTGGCACGGTCAACAGCCTACGGCTGTGGAGCTACGAAGAGGTGCGCGACGGCCATCCCTCGCCGCGCGTCGGCACTCGGAGCGACGTACTGATCCGCTGGATCCGCCCGATGCGCGTCACCCGCGGCCGCCGCGTTCGCGTCCGCATCCGGCACCGCTGGGACCCGCGGCTCCGGCTCGCGGTGGTGTGAGCAGCCTCGCCGAGGCACGGGTCGCGATTCGCTCCCGGGCGGCGCTCGTGGCGGAGCTGGCAGAGGCTGTCGGCGGGGAGTACGTGTTCGAGCGCCCCTCCGACGTGCTGGCCTACGAATACGACGCCTCGAACATGACGGCGCCGCCCGACCTCGTCGTCGTGCCGGGCAACGCGACGGAGGTGGCCGCGGTCGTCCGCATCGCCGCCCGCCACGACGCTCCGGTGATCGCGCGCGGCGCGGGAACGGGCATCGCCGGCGGGGCGCTGCCGATTATCGGCGGGGTGGTGGCGTCGCTTGCGCGGCTCGAGCACGTGCTGGCGGCCGACCTCGACAACCGCGTGGCGGCCGTCGAGCCGGGCGTGATCAATCTCGACATTACCCGCGCGGTCGCTTCCGAGGGCTACTTCTACGCGCCGGATCCCTCGAGCCAGTATGCGAGCAGCATCGGCGGGAACGTCGGCCACAACTCCGGTGGCCCGCACACGATCGCCTACGGCGTCACCACGAACCACATCCTGGCGCTCGACGCGGTGCTCGCCGACGGGACGGCGATCCGTACCGGCGGCGCCGCGCCGGACGCTCCGGGCCTCGATCTCACGGGGCTCCTGGTGGGCAGTGAAGGCACGCTCGCGGTCGTGACCCGGGTCTGGGTGCGGCTGCTCCGGCGCCGGGAGGCCGTGACGACGTTGCTTGCGATCTTCGCCGATCTCGACCGGGCGAGCGAAGCCGTCACGGACATCATTGGCCGGGGGATCCGGCCGGTGGCGCTTGAGATGCTGGACCGCAATACCATCCAGGCCGTGGAGCCGTTCGTGCACGCCGGCTACCCGCTCGATGCCGAGGCGGTGTTGCTGATCGAGGTCGAAGGGCTGCGGCCCGTCATGACGCGGGCGGCGGCGATCATCGATGCGATTTGCCGCGGCCACGGCGCGGTCGAGGTACGCGCGGCGCGGTCCGAGACTGAGCGCGATGCCCTCTGGCTCGGGCGCAAGGCGGCGTTCGGCACACTCGGCCGGATCGCGATCAACTACTATCTCCACGACGCGGTGGTGCCGCGGTCGCGGCTGCCCGAGGTGCTGCGGCAGGTGCAGGCCATTGCGAAGCGCGAGGGCCTCACCGTGGCGAACGTCTTCCACGCGGGCGACGGCAACCTGCACCCGATCATCATCTTCGACGCCCGCGTCCCCGGCGAGACCGAGCGCGTGATCCATGCCGGCGAGGAGATGCTGCGGCTGTGCGTCGACGCCGGCGGCACGATCTCCGGCGAGCACGGCATCGGCTTCGAGAAGAACAACTACATGCCGTGGGTCTATTCGGACCACGACCTCGGCGCGATGCGCCGGGTCAAGGCGACATTCGATCCGGAAGGGCGGCTGAATCCGTGGAAAATGTTCCCGACACCGGTCTCGAGCGCGGAAGTGCTGATCCGTCCGGCGCGGCTTCCGCCTGGGGGCGCATCGTGGATCTAGCGCGCGGCCGCGCCGTCGCAAT
>DATEGA010000306.1:0-10550 GCA_035280345.1 bacterium
CCGGCTTCCGGTTCGAGGCGCTGTACGACCTGGCGGAGTGGCAGCCCTAGGCGATCGCTAGCGGACGCACCGGCGAGCCCGTCGCGCCGACGAACTTGAGCGGCGCGCAGACGAACAGAAAGGTCGTGCACCCGTCGCGGCTGAGTTCCTCGAGGTTCAGGTTCTCGATGATCGGAATGCCGCACTGTGCGATGAGATGCAGGTGCGCGAACAACTGGCCGCCGGTCTTTGGATCTCGCTCCTCGGTTTCATCCCAGGTCATGTTGTCGCAGGCGGCACAGGCGATCTTGTGGTCGGCGGCCCACTCGCTGCCGCTGCGGCCCACGCCCGCGGCGGCGAGATATCGCGGCGCGTCGTCCCAGATCTTGCCGTAGCCGGTCCGCACGAGTAGGGCGTCGCCCGGGCGCACCTTGACCCCGGCACGGTGCGCCGCGGTGTCGAGATCGTCGGCGGTGATCCGATAGTGCGCCGGCAAGGGCTCTTCCCCAAGTTTGTGCGCGAGGGTGGCGCAAACATCGAGCAGCACGCCGCGCGTGACGATCGGAGAGATTGTCTCGACGCCGTGGACTTTGAACCCGCGAGAGCTCTCGACCTTCGGGGTGAGCTTGACGCCACCGTAGAGGCAGAGGTCGGCCGCCTGGTGCGAGAGCGCGTCGATGTGCGTGCCGGTGTGTTCCATCATGATCAGCATGCCGGACGCGCCGCTGCGCGGTCCGAAGCGCTCGGGGTCGTAGGTGTCCTCGTGCCGCCGGTGGAGATGATAGATGTAGCCCGGCCGGTGCGCCTCGTGGACCGGCATCGCCGACGTCCGCGGCTGTTCCAAGTCGTACACCTTGCGTTCCGTCACCGTCCGAACCAGGCCGTCGACATCACTATGCGCCGGCATTGGGGTCACCTCCGAGGGAGTGTTGCTGGGACTTTCGTCGCGGGCCGTTCCGGTTCCGGCGGGGGCGCGGGCGCGGCGGGCGCTCAACTTGACGGTGGCGGAGCCGCCGGGCGGAGTCGTTCGGCCGGTTCTCTGGGGCCGAGCCGGCGGCGACCGGCCGGCGTCGTCGCCCTGGAAATCAACGTCCCGCCGTAGTATAGTAGGCATTGGAAACATGACTAAACTAGTCGAGAATCCCGACCCTCGCCCGGAAGTTGTAAAGGCGGGGTTGCCGGCCGGAGGGGACCGTTGAGCACCGATCTCGTCATCAAGGACATGTGGGCACAGGTTGAAGACAAGGTCATCCTAAAGGGCGCGTCGCTGTCCGTGGGGTCGGGCGAGATTCACGCGCTGATGGGGCCCAACGGTTCCGGCAAGAGCACCCTCGCCAACGTGCTGATGGGCAACCCGTTCTACCAGGTTCAGCGCGGCGAAGTCTTGTACAAGGGCGAAGACCTGCTCGCGATGGCCCCAGACGAGCGCGCCCGCAAGGGGCTCTTTATCGCGTTTCAGTATCCGGTCAGCATTCCCGGGGTGACGATGGCGTCCTTTCTTCGCACCGCGGTGAGCGCGCGGCGCGGGCTCGACAAGGACAAGCTGATGGGCCTGGCCGAATTCCAGAAGCTGGTCAGGGCGAAGGTCGACGAGTTGCAGGTCGATCCGGCCATCCTCGGCCGCTACGTCAACGAGGGCTTCAGCGGCGGCGAGAAGAAGCGCGCCGAGATTCTCCAGATGGCGCTGCTCGAGCCGGAGATCGCGATCATGGACGAGACCGACTCGGGCCTCGACGTCGACGCGGTGAAGATTGTGGCCGCCGGCGTGAACCGCATGCACGAGTTGTCCGGCAAGACGATGGGCGTCCTCGTGATCACGCACTATCCGCGGATCCTCAAGTACATCCGGCCGACGCGCGTCCACGTGATGTTCGACGGGCGGATCGTCACGTCCGGGACCGAGGAGCTGGCCGAGGAGCTCGACCAGATCGGATACGATGGGATCCGCGCGCAGTACGAGAAAGTCGCCGCGCAACTCGCCGGTGAAGGCGAGGTCCGCAGCGCCGGTAAAGTCTTCTGGGTCAAGCACTAGAGAGGAGAGCGCAGATGGCCGTTACGAACCCGCTAGGCATCGATCTCGACCAATACAAGTACGGATTTCACGATCCGGAGCAGTACGCGTTCAAGTCCCGGAAGGGCCTGGATCGCGAAATCGTCGAGACGATCTCCCATATGAAGAGCGAGCCCGACTGGATGCGGGCGTTCCGCCTCCATTCGCTCGGCGTCTTCGAGAAGAAGCCGAACCCGACGTGGGGCGGAAACGTCGCGGCGATCAACTTCAACGACATCTATTACTACGTCAAGCCCGCGGAGAATCAGGGCCGGACCTGGGACGAGGTCCCGGAGAACATCAAGAAGACCTTCGACCGCCTCGGCATCCCGGAGGCGGAAAAGAAGTACCTCGCCGGTGTCGGCGCGCAGTACGAGAGCGAGGTCGTCTACCACAGCCTGCGCGAGGAGTGGACGAAGCAGGGCGTGCTGTTCCTCGACATGGATTCCGGGCTGCGCGAACACCCAGACATCGTCAAAGAGTACTTCGGCACCGTCGTCCCGCCGGAAGACAACAAGTTCGCCGCGCTCAACAGTTCGGTCTGGAGCGGCGGTTCCTTCGTCTACGTCCCCGAGGGCGTGCACGTCACGATCCCGCTGCAGGCGTACTTCCGGATCAACACCCAGAATATGGGGCAGTTCGAACGGACGCTGATCATCGCGGAGAAGGGCTCGTACGTACACTACGTCGAGGGCTGCACCGCGCCGACGTACTCCAGCGACTCGCTGCACAGCGCGGTCGTCGAGATCATCGTCAAGGAGGGCGCGCGCGTCCGCTACACGACGATCCAGAACTGGTCGAAGAACGTCTACAACCTCGTGACAAAGCGTGCCGTGGCCTATCGCGACGCGACGATGGAGTGGGTGGACGGCAACCTCGGCAGCAAGCTGACGATGAAGTACCCGAGCGTGTACATGCTGGAACCGGGCGCCAAGGCCGAGATCCTGTCCGTTGCGTTCGCCGGCGAGGGCCAGCACCAGGACCCCGGCGGCAAAGTGATTCACGCCGCGCCGCACACACAGTCGTCGGTCGTCAGCAAGTCGATCAGCAAGTCGGGCGGCCGCGCCGGCTACCGCGGGCTCGTGAAGGTGTACCCGGGCGCGCACGGCAGCAAGTGCGCGGTGCGGTGCGACGCGCTGATCCTAGACGACAAGTCGCGCTCCGACACGTATCCGACGATGGAGATCGACGAGACGGACGTCCAGGTGACGCACGAGGCAACGGTCTCCAAGGTCTCGGACGAGCAGCTCTTTTATCTGATGAGCCGAGGCGTGAACCAGGACGAGGCGATGAACATGATCGTCCGCGGTTTCATCGAACCGATCTCGCGCGAGCTGCCGATGGAGTACAGCGTTGAGCTCAACCGGCTGATCGCGCTCGAGATGGAAGGATCGGTCGGCTAGGGTCCCTGTGCCCACCCGCGGGGCGGGTGGAGGTGTGAATCTCGGGAGGGCGGGGCGGCTGTCCTGCCCTCTCGCAACGCAACGGAGGATATGGTGAGCACGAATCCATCGGCAGTGACGAGCGCGCTGGACCGCGATCTGGTCGCCCGGCGCAGCACGGACGCGGGCGAGCCCGCCTGGCTGCGCGAACAGCGCCTCGCAGCGTGGGAGGAGTTCGTCCGGCTGCCGGTGCCCCCAGACGCCGGCGAGGAGTGGCGCCGGACCGACCTGCGGGCCCTCGACTTCGCGGCGCTCCGGCCGGTCGAGGTTCCCGCGGAGAAGCCGAAGGCCCCGGCCGGCCTCATGACGCTCGTGGGAGCTCCCGACGCGGCCGCGGGTCTGCGGCTCAGTGTGGACGGTTTCGCGGTGCAGTCCCGTCTCGCCCCATCGCTTGTCAAGGACGGGATCGTCTTCACGTCCCTCGCGGAGGCGGTGCGCTCGCATCCCGGCCTGGTCCAACCGCATCTAGGGGCCGTCGTCCGCGCCGGCGAGAACAAGTACCGCGCCCTCAACGCCGCGCTGTGGCAGGACGGGACGTTCCTCTACGTGCCAGCGGGCGTCGAGGTCGATCTTCAACTGCTCACCGGCACCTGGCTCACTCAAGAGGGCGCCGTCGCGCTGCCGCGCACGCTCGTCGTCACGGGCGAGCGGGCGCGGGTGACCCTGGTCGAGCTGTTCGGGTCGACGCCGGGCGCCGCGCGGACGTTCGCGGACCACGCCGTCGAGCTTGTGCCCGGCAGCGGCGCGCAGATCCGCTACGTGAACCTCGAGGACTGGGGCCGCAATCTCTGGGAAGTCGGCATCGTGCGGGCGCTCGTCGGGCGCGACGCCACGGTCAACACGCTGATGATCGCGTTCGGCGCCGGCCTCGTGAAGACGAACGTCGAGTCTCGCCTGCTCGGGGAGGGAGGCACCTCCGAAATGCTCGGGGTGCTCTTCGGCGACGGGGCGCAGCATTTCGACTACCACACGCTGCAAGAACACGCCGCGCCGAACACGACGAGCGACCTCCTGTACAAAGGCGCGCTCAAGGACAAGGCGCGCTCGATCTTCGCCGGGCTCATTCGCGCCGACTACGGCGCCCAGAAGACGAACGCGTTTCAGTTGAACCGAAATCTCATCCTGTCCGAGGGTGCCCGCGCGGACAGCATGCCGAAGCTCGAGATCATGGCCAACGACCTGCGGTGCACGCACGGCGCGAGCACGAGCCGCCTCAACGACGAACAGATCTTCTACCTGATGAGCCGCGGCCTGCCGCGCGCCGCCGCGGTGCGCATGATGGTGGACGGGTTCTTCGGCGAGATCTTCGATCGGATCCCGATCGAGTCGGTCCGCGAGTGGTTGAGCGGCGCGATCGCGCGCAAGATGGCGGGGTACGCGTGAGCGACGGCGAGTTCGTCCGCGTGGCGCGCCGTGCCGACATCCCGCCCGGCGCGATCGTCCGGGTCGAGGCGGGCGGACACGTGATGGCCATCGCGAACGTGGACGGCGAGCTGTACGCGATCGACGATACCTGCTCGCACGAAGAGGCGTCGCTGAGCGAGGGCGGCCTGACCGGCGAGATCGTCGTCTGCGCCCGGCACGGCGCGCGGTTCAACGTGAAGAGCGGCCGGGTGTTGTCGCTGCCGGCCGTGCGGTCCGTGGCGACGTACGCGATCAAGGTGGAGGGAGACGACGTGCTCGTGGCGACCGAGCCCCGGCGATCGGCGGAATTGCCGCACCGCCGGTAGAGTTGTCCTCCTCGGAGGCACGATGATGGGCATTCCGGCGACGATCCGTGACGACTTTCCAATCCTCCGCCAGCGCGTCAACGGAAAGCCGCTCGTGTACCTCGACAGCGCCGCGACATCGCAGAAACCCCGTCAGGTCATCGACGCGATCGTCAAATACTACAGCGAGTACAACGCCAACATCCACCGGGGCGTCTACTCGATCGCCGAGCGCGCGACCGCCGAGTACGAGGCCGCGCGCGCCAAGGTCGCCCGGTTCGTCGGCGCGGCGGAACCCGCGGAAATCGTCTTCACCCGCAACGTCACCGAGGCGCTCAACCTGGTGGCTCACGGCTGGGGCCGCCGGCACGTCGGGCCCGGCGACGAGATCCTGACGACGGAGCTGGAGCATCACAGCGACCTCGTGCCGTGGCAGATGCTCGTCGCGGCGCGCGGCGCGCGGCTGCGTCACATCCCGTTCGACGATCGCGGCCGGCTCGTGCTGGACGACCTCGACCGGCTGCTCACCGCCCGCACGAAGATCGTCGCCCTCGCGCATGTGAGCAACACCTTCGGCACCGTGACACCGGTGGCGGCGATCGCCGAGGCGGCGCACGCCCGCGGCGCCGTCGTCGTGGTGGACGGGGCGCAGTCGACGCCGCACCGGCCGGTCGACGTGCGCGCGCTCGGCGTCGACTTCTACGGCTTCACCGGCCACAAGATGCTCGGCCCGATGGGGACCGGCGGGCTGTGGGGCCGCCGCGGCCTCCTCGAAGAGATGGAGCCGTTCGAGGGCGGCGGCGAGATGATCTCCGACGTCTGGCTCGACCGCGCGGAGTGGAACGAGGTGCCCTGGAAGTTCGAGGCGGGCACGATGAACGTCGGCGACACGATCGCCTTCGGGGTGGCGGTCGACTATCTCGAGACCCTCGGGATGAAGGCGGTTCAGGAGCACGAGCGATCGATCACCCATTATGCGATGGCCCAACTGTCCGGGATCCCGGGCCTGCACATTCTCGGCCCCGGGGTCGACGAGCGCGGCGGCGTGGTATCGTTCTGGATGGACGGGATCCACCCGCACGACATCGCGCAGGTGCTCGACGGCGAGGGGATCTGCGTGCGCGCCGGCCACCACTGCGCGAAGCCGGCGCACCGGAAGCTCGGCATCGGCGCGTCTGCGCGCGCGAGCTTCTACGTCTATACGATTCGCGAGGAGATCGACGCGCTCTGCCGCGCGCTGCTGAAGACGAGGGAACTGTTCCGTGTCGCTGGATGAGCTCTACCGCGAGGTCATTCTCGACCATTACAGCCACCCCCGCAACCGCGGCGTCGCCGATCCGGCCGACGCGAAGCGCGAGGGGGCCAATCCGCTCTGCGGGGACGAACTTACCGTCTCCCTGCGCGTCCGGGACGGTGTGATCGAGGACGTGCGCTTCGAGGGCAAGGGCTGTTCGATCAGCCAGGCGTCGGCGTCGATGATGACCGAGCAGCTCAAGGGCAAGCCGGTGGCGGAGGCGAACCGTCTTATCGCCGCGTTCAAGGCGATGATGCACACTCCGTCCGGCGCGGAGCCGGCGGCGGACGAGCTCGGCGACCTGGTCGCCCTGGCGGGGGTCCGCAAGTTCCCCGTCAGGGTAAAGTGCGCGACGCTGTCGTGGATCACGCTCGAGATGGCGCTCGCGGATCTCGGCCACGCGCCGGACCGGCAGGGGGCGCAGTCCGAGACGAGATAGGAGGTCCGCATGTCGATCGGATTTGTGGGCCCGAGGCCCGAGAGCACCCCTCCGGCCGAACCGAAGCGCAGCCAGATCGCGCCGGTGGCCGAGATGGTCGGTATCCTCGATAGTCTCCCGGGCGGCGGCCTCATCCTGACCACGGTGGAAGCCGCGCTCAACTGGGGCCGCGCCGCGTCCATCTGGCCGCTCACCTTCGGGCTGGCGTGCTGCGCGATCGAGATGATGGCCGCCTTCGCGAGCCGGTTCGATCTGGACCGGATGGGCGTGATCCCCCGCGCGACGCCGCGCCAGGCCGACCTCATGATCGTGGCCGGCCGGGCGACGCTCAAGATGGCGCCGATCGTGCGGCGCCTGTGGGAGCAGATGCCGGAGCCGCGATACGTCATCTCGATGGGCTCGTGCGCCACCTGCGGCGGGCCGTTCTACTACGACAACTACTCGATTCTGAAGGGCATTGACCAGGTCGTCCCGGTCGACGTCTACGTGCCCGGCTGCCCGCCGCGGCCCGAGGCGCTGATCGAGGGCATCCTGAAGCTGCAGGAGCAGATCAAGAAGGAGCCGTTTCTTCGGAAGCAGGCGCTGGACGCGATCGCCGCGCGTTCCGCGGGGCCGCGCTAGTCATGTCCATGGCGCTGCGCACCGAAGAACTGATGCTCAACATGGGGCCGCAGCACCCCAGCACGCACGGCGTGCTGCGCCTCGTCGTGACCCTCGATGGCGAGAACATCGTGGACGTCAAACCGGACATCGGCTACCTCCACTCGTCCGTCGAGAAGATGATGGAGCATCGGCTCTACGTCCAAAACGTCTCGCTGGCCGACCGCGGCATGGACTACCTGATCGCGATGCAGAACGAGCAGGTGTACTGCCTCGCGGTCGAGCGCCTCGCCGGCATCGAGGTACCCGAACGCGGGAAGTACCTGCGCGTTATCTTTGACGAGCTGCAGCGGATCGCGAGCCACCTCGTCTGGCTCGGGACCTGGGGCATCGATCTCGGCGCGACGACGGTCTTCCTGTGGTGCTTCCGCGAGCGTGAGATGATCCTCGACCTGTTCGAGAAGGTCACGGGCGGGAGACTTCACCACGCGTACTTCCGGATCGGCGGCGTGTACGTCGACCCGCCGGCCGGGTGGACGGACGAGGTGAAGACGTTCCTCGACTACTTTGACGAGCGCGTGGTCGAGTACGACAAGCTTCTCACCGCCAACCCGATCTTTGTCGCGCGCACGAAGGGCGTGGGCGTGATTGACCGGCGCGCGGCGATCGCGATGGGCGCCAGCGGGCCGGTCGGCCGCGCGAGCGGGATCGCGATGGACGTCCGCAAGGTCGAGCCGTACGAGGTCTACGACCGGATGCACTTCGACGTCCCGGTGCTCACGGACGGGGACTGCTTCGCGCGCTACCAGGTCCGGCTCGAGGAAATACGGCAGGCGTCGCGGATCGTGCGCCAGGCGCTGAAGGAGCTGCCCGGCGGCGAGGTGCGTTCCCGCGTGCCGATGACGATGAAGGCGCCGCGCGGTGAGGCGTACGCCCGCACGGAGTCGGCCCGCGGCGACCTCGCGATCTATCTCGCGAGCGACGGCGAGGAGATGCCGTACCGGGTGAAGATCCGGGCGCCCTCGTTCAGCAACCTGTACGCGCTCTCGGAGATGATGCGCGGCTGGAAGATCGCGGACGTGATCGCGATCCTGGGCAGCATCGACATCGTGCTGTCGGACGTGGATCGGTGAGGAGGGTACGCGGCGGATGAGCGTTGCTCCCCGGCGGGTGAATATCGGCGGACGGGTCGCGGGCGCCGCGAAGGCCCTCGCGACCGGTCTCAGCCTTACGTGGCAGGTGATGCTGCGCCGCAAGGTGACGGTCAAGTACCCGATCGAGCGGCTTGCGGTCTCGAACCGCTTCCATGGCCTGCTCGCGATTCCGATCGATCCCGAGACTGGGAAGGACCGCTGCATTATCTGCTTCCAGTGCGAGCGTGTCTGCCCGTCCCGCTGCATCCACATCGAGGCGTGGGGCAAAGGCAAGGAACGGGTCCTGAGCCGGTTCGACATCGAAATGGACAAGTGCCAGTATTGCGGTTTCTGTGTCGAAGTGTGCCCCACCGAGGCGATCGTCTTCGTGCCGCACTATGAGAGCTCCACGTTCGACCGCAGCACGCTTCTCTATAACCTTGACGAGCTGCACCGGGCGGTGCCCAAAGAGCCGATCGCGACGGGCATTGTCGGGGGCGCACACAGCCGCAACGGCCACCGAAACGGCACCGGCGGCGCCGGCGCATCCCGCCGGCGCGTCCCGCCCGAGCGGGGGGGACGCGCGTCATGACGCCGGAACGCATCGCGCTGCTGCTGGAGCGCTTCCCGGAGGTTCAGGATCTCCAGGCTGAGCAGCGCGCGGAGGAAGCAAAGGCCGGCGAGGAGTGGAAGGCGAAGGAGCGCGAGTGGCAGGCCGCGGCCGACCAGGCCAAGGCTGAGGGGAAGCCCGCGCCGCGGCCCCTTCGGAAGGAAGAGTCAAAGATCTACCACTACCGCGGCCCGACGTTTCGCGTGCCGCGGGAGCGGCAGCTCGACGTCTGCCGGTGGCTCCGCGACAATCCCGAGTTCGACATGTCGTACCTCTCGTTCGTCTCGGCGATCGACTGGCCGGACCGCTTCGAGGTGGTCTACCATCTCGCGTCGGTCAACCTGAGCCACGGCCTCACGCTCAAGACCTCGATCGCGAAGGAGCAGCCGTCGATCCCGTCGGTCGTCGAGTTGTGGTCGGGCGCCGATTGGCACGAGCGGGAGGCGTACGACCTCTTTGGCATCGTTTTCGAGGGCCATCCCGACCTGCGCCGGATCATGATGAGCGCGGATTGGAAGGGCCATCCGCTCCGCAAGGACTACGTTTACGAGGATCCGCAGTGGCTGGTCGATGTGACGACGCAGCGCCAGCGGGAGCTGGCCGCGACCGGCGACGATTGGGAAGGCCGCGGTTCCCGGAGTTAGCCCCACCTCGGTTCACCCCGGCCGTCCGAGTCCGGCGGCGCCAACCTTTGCGGGATCTTTGTCGTATCTTTACACGGCGGAGGCTACAATACGCCCGAGCGGCCGCCTAAGGCCGCCGAGCGCGGGGTGATCGGCCCATGACCGTTTCGAAAACGCGGGGATTCTTCGCCGGCGTGGCCGGCGGCGTCGTCGCGGTGGCGGTGCTCTTTGCCTACCGGTTCGCCACCAACATGCCGACGCTGCAGGAGGCGCTCGCCGAGCGGATGATCCGCCTGCTGCCGTATCAGGTATTCGCGCTGGTCCTGGCCAAGTTACAACACGCGGCCAAGCCGCTCGGGTTCGCGATGTCGATTCTGACGGTCCTGATCGGGTTCGGGCTCGCCGGAATCCTTTATGCCGCCGTCGCGGGGCGCGCACGGTGGACGCCGCTGCGCGGCGCGGCCGTGACCGCGGTTGTCGCGTGGGTTGTTCTGACCTTCGGGTTCCTGCCGCTGATCGAGGGGGGACTGCTCGGGGTACCCCTCAGCACGGTTGTCACGGCGCCGGCTCTGCCGATGGCGCTCGCCTGCGTCGGATACGCGCTCGCGCTCGCCTCCCTTGCGCGCGTGCCGGGCAGGTCGCGCGCGGGCGGGGGAACGGCCTCGATCGCG
>DATEGA010000307.1:0-7827 GCA_035280345.1 bacterium
CGTGTAAGTGGCCGCGTCCCAACCGACCGCCGCGCCGAGCGCCTGGCTGATAAAGCGCAGCGGCACCATAGTGTGCCCGGCAACGAGCAGCGCGGGCGCGTCAATCGGCTGCGCCTGACCGTTCACGGCGGCCTGAGAGGACCCGATCGTCAGCGAGATCGACGTCGCGCCGCGCTGCGCCAGGACCGTCTGCGACCGCGGATCCCAGGCCACGGTCGCCCCGAGACGTTCGAACACGCCCCGCAGCGGCACGAGCACGCGTCCGTTGAGCAGCATGGGCGGTGAATCGAGATAGATCGGACTGCCGTCGACGACCACTTTAATGTAGGGCGCTGTCGTCTGAGCCGCGGCCACGGACGTGAGGCCGGCGGCCACCGACATCACGACGGCGGCGGCGAGCGCTTTCATGGGCGCGTCAAATCGCATGGCGGAGTCCCCCATAGTGAAGCCGTGTTCCGATACGAAGATCGCCCGATGGAAGTTCGAAGTTCCGCGAATTGTGAAGACGATCGCCTAGACTGGACCGAGCCCCCGGAGACGCGGATCCAGGACGTCCCGCATGCGGTCGCCGAGGAGGTTGAATGCCAGCACTACGAGCGTGATGGCGGCGCCGGGAATCGTCGGCATCCACCAAGCCTGCCAGACGAGATCCTGCGCCTGGCCGATCATCTGCCCGAGACTCGGTGTCGGCGGCTGGATGCCGAGCCCGAGGAAGCTGAGGGCGGCCTCGAAGATGATCACGACCGGCAGATGCAGCGTCCCCAGCACCAGCATCGTAGGCAGCACGTTCGGGAGCACGTGCTGCACGAGAATGCGCGCGTCGGAAGCGCCCACCGCCCGCGCCGCCGCCGCGAACTCGCGCTCGCGCAGACCCAGCACCTCGGCGCGCACCACCCGCGCGTAGCCCGGCCACCCGGCGATCGCGAGCACGGCCACGATCTGCGCGAGGCCGGTGCCCAGCACGGCGACCACGGCGATCGCGAGGAGCAGCGTGGGAATGGACAGTTGGGCGTCGACGAGCCGCATCAACGCGACGTCGAGCCAGCCGCCGCGGTACCCGGTCACCATCCCCACCGTCATCCCGACGAGCATCGACAGTGGGACGACGACAAGCGCCACGAGCAGCGATATCCGGAGACCGACCAGCAGGCGGCTGAGGACGTCCCGGCCGAGCTGATCCGTCCCGAGCAGGTGGACGCCGCCCCCGACCGCGGCGAGCGACGGCGGACGGACGGTGAGACTCAGGTTCTGCGCCGCGGGATCGTAGGGCGTGACAAACGACGCGCCGAAGCCAGCCGCGAGCAGGACCGCAAGCAGCACGGCCCCGATCGCCCCCGACGGACTGCGCAGGAGCCGGCGCAGCGGCGATCGCCCGCGGGCGCTACGTGTGCTGCGCGGCGCTTCGAAGACGAGGGTCGACCCAGCCATACACCAAATCCACGATTAGATTCACGGCAAGAAAGACGGCGGCGCCCACGATCGTGGCGCCCTGCACAACCGGAAAGTCACGGCCGAGCACCGCCTGCACGGCGAGCCGCCCCATACCGGGCCACGCGAAGATCGACTCGACGATAATCGCGCCGCCAAGCATCTGCCCGAAGCTCAACCCCAGCACCGTCAGCACGGGCAGCGCCGCGTTGCGCAGTGCGTGCTTGAAGAGCACCACGCCGCCCCGCAGCCCCTTCGCCCGGCCGGTGCGGACGTAGTCCTGCGCCAGGACCTCCAGCAGGCTGGTGCGCGTGAGCCGGCTGACCTGCGCGGCGTAGAAACCGCCGAGCACAAACGCGGGCATGACGAGATGGTCGAGGCCGCCGTAGCCCGAGACGGGCAGCCAGCCCAGCTTCACGCCGAAGACGATGATCAAGAGGAGGCCGAGCCAGAAGCTCGGCATGCTCGTCCCGAGCAGCGCAAAGGTCATCGCGGCCGTGTCGACTCCGGAGCCCCGCCGCACGGCGGCCGCCATGCCGAGCGCGACGCCGAGCACGACCGCCACCGCCAGCGAGGCGAGCGCCAGCTCGAACGTCGCGGCGAGATGCCCGCCGACGAGTTCGGTCACCGGCACATCTTGACGATACGAGTAGCCGAGATCGCCGCGGGCGACGCGCGAGATGAAGCGGGCGTACTGCACGGAGAGAGGCCGGTCGAGGCCGTAGGCCGCCCGAATGCGCGCCATGTCCTCCTTCGTCGCATCCTGGGTCACGAGCAACGTGGCCGGATCACCGCTCACGTGCAGCAGGACGAACACGATCGTGATCACGCCGAACATGGCGGTCAGGGACAACGCCAGCCGGCGGACCAGGAACTGGCTCACGGATCGACGCCTGTGCGCGGCGCGTCAGGCGGCGGCGTCGGTCACTGGGTCCACGAGGCGTCGAACATCGGCAGCTCCAAATCCGGTCGCGGCGTGTACTGGAGATCGCGCGACTCGCCGTTCGCGTTCGGCGCCCCAAAGAGCGTAATCGCAGGCGCCTGCTCTTTGTACATCAGCTGCAGGCGCTTGGAAATCTCGCGCAGCTTTGCCTCGCTTGGCGCGGCCTGCGCCGCCTCGACCAGCTGGTTGAACGGCTCGTACCCGGGCCGCCACTGGGACCACTCGCCGGGCGAGTAGAATGCACGCAGTGGAATGATCGTGCTGATGCCGAAGAAATCGGTGAAACGCGTGAACCAGCCGTCCTCCGGCAGCTTGCGGGCCATCACCGTCCGCAGTTGCACGCCGACCTCCGTGACGTCGAGATGCGCGCGCACGCCGACTTTGTTGATCTGGTCGACGAGCGCCTGCTCGATGTCGCGGTCGCCCGGATAGGTTCCGCTCGTCCCGCTGATGCTGAAGTCGAAGCCGTTGGCGTAGCCGGCCTCCCGCAGCAGCGCGCGCGCCTTGTTCGGATCGTACGTGAACGAGGGCACGGACGTGTCGCACGCGTCCATGACGTCGGTACAGAACGTGGCGACGGGCGCTCCCACCCCGTGCATCACGCTCTTGAGGATCGCCTGGCGGTCGATCGCGTAATCGAGGGCCTGGCGGACCCGCGGATCGGCCAGCGGCTTGTCCTTCCCGACGTTGACGAGATTGTAGATGACAAAGAACACGCTCAGGCTCTTGCCGACCACGAGCTTCGTCTTCGACGAAATTTGCACCGGGCTAAACAGCTCCGGCGGAATCAGATTGATCAGCTGGACCGATCCGGCCAGCAACTCCGCGACCCGCGGCGCGTCGGTGGGGATCACGCGGACGACGACGCGGCTGATCTTCGGCCGGCCACGCCAGTAGTCGGGATTGGCTTCCAGTTCGACGCGGTCGTCCTTGACCCAGCGGACGAACCGGTACGGCCCCGTGCCGACCGGACGGCGGACGAGCGCGTCGTCGCCGTTCTGCTTCAGGTAGCCTGGCGGCACAATCATCCCGTAATATCCGAGGAAGCGCGGCAGCGACGGCCAAGGCTCGGACGTCGCGATCCGCACCGTGTCGTCGCTCACGACCGACACCGATTTGATCAGCCGGAGCGCGCCTGCCCCGGCCCAGTGGATCTTCGGATCGAGCATCCGGTCGAACGAGAACTTGACCGCGTCGGCATTGAACGGCTCGCCGTCCTGAAACTTCACGCCCCGGCGCAGTTTGAACTCCCAGGTCGTCGGATCCACGACGCGCCAGGAGAGCGCCAGCCCCGGTTTGAGATTCAGGTCCGCGTCCCGGTGCACCAGAGTGTCGTAGATGTTGACCAGGACGGCGATCGTCGCGAGGCCGGTGTCCTTGGCCGGATCACCCGACGCGATGTCCGCGCTCTGCGCCACGACGAGGGTGCGTGAGGATTGCGCCTGGGTCACCGTCCCGGAGCCCGCCGCCAGCACGAGCGCCGCGCCGGCGCAGAACGCGCCAATTTTCGCCCATCTACCGGTCACTACGGCACCTCCTCCATTTTCGCACGCGTGTGTCGACGGTCACCATCACCAGCCGGCGGCGTAACTGTCCCGGCGCGGATCGGCGCCGCCTTCGAGCACACCGCCCTCGCGCCGCCTGATCGCACAGACCGCCGCCACGAGCGGCGCGACGTCGGGCAGCGTTTCCACGGTATGGCCGAGCGCAGCCAGCCCGCCGCGAACGTCCGCGGAGAGGCGACCCTCAATCCGGACGACCCCCGGCTCGTACGGGTGCGGATGGAACGACGACGGGAAGCTGGCCGAGACGATCCGAGGTGCCTCGATCGCCGCCTGTACGTTCATCCCAAAGTCGAGCACGTTGGAGACGACCTGGACCATCGCCTGCACCTGCGCGTCGCCGCCGGGGCAGCCGAAGCCCATCACGGCCTGGCCCGATGCGAGCAGCATCGCAGGATTCGGCGTGAGCCGCGGACGCTTCCCGGGCGCGATCGCGGACGGATGCCCCGGCGTCGTCCACAGTTGCGCGCCGCGCGTCGAGATGATGATTCCGAGGTCGTCGGCCAGCGGTGCGCTCATGCCCGGATCGGAGGGGGTCGCGCAGAAGGCGTTGCCCTCCGCATCCATCGCGCAGACAAACGCCGTATCGGGATGCGCCGCGCCGGCGACGGGCTCGGGGATGTAGCCCGCGGGGCCGGAACGCCCCTCGTAGCGCCATGGATCTCCCGGCGGCGGCAGCTTGGGCCAGGCGCGGCCGGGATCGATCATCCGGCGCCGCTCGTCCGCGTACTCCGGATCGAGCAGCCCGGCGATCGGCACGTCGACCTGCTCCGGATCGCCGACGAACGCCTCGCGGTCGGCGCAGGCGATCTTGATCGCCTCGATCAGATAGTGGAGGTGCGCGACGCTGCCCTGGCCGAGCCGCGCGAGGTGCTCGCCCTGCAGCAGATTCAGAATCATCGGCAGCAGCGGGCCCTGCGACCACGGACCGCAGGCGTGCACTTCCACGTCCCGGTAGCGCGACGACACCGACGGGCCGATCGCGGCACGATACCCCGCGAGATCCTCGGCATCGAGATCGCTGCCGGTCTTCTTCGCATGGGCGGCGACGGCACGCGCGATCTCCCCGTGGTAGACGTCGTCGCGGGCCGCCATGATCGCCGGCGCCCGCCCGAGAGAGCGCGCGCCGTCTTCGATGGCGATCAGCCGCCTGAACAGGCTGCCGAGCTCGCGCTGCACCAGCAGCTCGCCCGCCGCGAGGGGACGGCCGTTCGGGAGAAAGACCCTGGCGCTCGAGGGCCACTCACGCAGCTGCGGCTCCAGCGCGGCGATCGTGCGGGCGAGCCGCCGGTAGACCGGGAACCCCTCGCACAGCTCGCACGCCGGCGCGAGCACATCCCGAAGCGTGAGGCGGCCGTACCGCGCCAGCGCCGTCAGCCACGCGTCCGGCGCGGCAGGCGTCACGTAGCGCGGTGCGCCGATCGGCATGTCGTCGCCGTAGCGGGCGCGGTGCCGCTCGAGCGTCACACGGCGCGGCCATCGGCCGACACCGGCGATCGTTTCAGGCCGCGACATCCCGGGGCGGAAGAACATGACCGGCGCGACGCCGCCGAAGTCCGTGAGATGGCGCTCGAGCACATTGAGTGCGATCCCGGCGGCGACTCCCGCGTCCGCGGCGTTGCCGCCGAGCGCGAACATGCGCAGCCCGGCCATCGTAGCGAGGTAGTGGCTCGAGCTCACCAGGTGCCGGGTGGCGAGAAACTCCGGCCTGCCCTGTGTCACGCCGCTGACCGGAATGGATGCCCCTGTCATCGGTTCGCGCATCGGATCACCTCGACATCGGTACTTCTCGCCCGGCGCGCGGCGGCCTGCGGGCACCCGTCTCGCCGCAGACTCGGCGGACCCAAGGGGGTTTCCGGCGCGGGGTGGAACCACGTCCGGCCAGAGGCTCGACAGGTGAGGCTCCGATGAATGCACCGCAGAGCGGGATCTTCGCCCTCGGCACCTCCTCGCACGCGTACCTCGAATTCGACCTTCGGCCCGGCGCGGGGGCGCGCGACCTTATCGTCGCGATGGCGAACCTGCGTGAGCCGCGCACGACGATCGGCGGCGTCAATTTCGTGTCGGGATTCCGGCCGGAGCTGTGGCGCGGCGTGGTGCCCGATGGGCTGCCCCGGGACGTCACCGGGTTCAACGAAGACATTGCCGGGGCGGACCGCTACGCCATGCCGGCCACCCAGCACGATGCGGTGCTGTGGCTTTCGGGCGGCGCCTACGACGTCGTCTTCGACGAGTCGCGCGGGGCGATCGCGGCCTTGACCGGCCTCGCCTCGGTCGCCGACGAGACCTCCAGCTGGGCCTACCGCTACGATCATGACTTGACCGGTTTCATCGATGGGACGGAGAATCCCAGCCTACTCGAAGCGCCCGGCGTGCTCGCCGTCCCGGACGGCCAACCGGGAGCCGGCGGCACCATCCTGCTGCTGCAGAAGTGGGTCCACGATGCCGCCAAGTGGGAGGCACTGGGCGTCGCAGCCCAGGAGCGGGCGATCGGCCGGCGCAAGCCGGACAGCGCCGAGATGGATCCGAAGCCGCGGGACTCGCACGTGGCGCGAACCGATCAAGACACATTCGGGCACGTCTTCCGCCGGAATATGCCGTACGGCACGGTGACAAATCACGGCACGATGTTCGTCGGCTTCACGGCCGAACAGCAGCGCCTCGCCAAGATGCTGGAGAGCATGGCCGGCGTGACCGACGGCATCCGGGATGCCCTCACGAACTACACGAAGCCGATCAGCGGCGCCTATTACTTCGTGCCATCCGTGGAGGCCCTCCGCCAGTTTCTCTCGCCGTAAGAAGCCCCTAGGCCCGTCTTTCCGGGTCTGAGAGGTCCTCCGGGTGGGCAACACCACACGTGAGGTGGTGGTATCGCAGGCGGAACCGCCATGCCCGCGGCTGCGCGGTGCGACGGTAGGTATGGTTCCGCGAGCTGAGACGACCTATGCCGGTAGAGGCGCATCGGACAGCCGAAAGGGTGCCCGCCATCGCGGCCGCTGACGTTGAGCGGTACGTGAAGATGCGGGCGCGCCTCGTCGCGGCGAGCGAGGCGCTTGCACGTGCCACGTCGGCGGAATCCGCCGCGGCGGCGACGGGGTCCGCGCTCGTCGCCTTGACCGGAGCACAGCACGCGGCGGTCTTCTTCCGTTCCACGAACGGCGTCGTGACCTGCCCCTGGTACCATCATCTGTCGGAGTCGTACGTTCGCGAGCTGACCACCCCGGACGGAGTGAACCCCTGGGTGCATTTGGTGCGCCACCCGGAACTGGCGTGCATGGACCTGCCGAGAGGCGGGCGCAAGCGCTCCCCGGCGCCGTGGCTTCTGCCCGATGTCTATGAGCTGCCCGTCAGGTACACCGTCCGTCAGCGCGTCCTTCGTGAAGGGATGCGATCGATTTGTTCCTGGCCGCTCAGTCGCGGAGACCGGACGATCGGCGCGGTAGCCTACTACTTCGATACGCCCCACATCTCATCGGAGCCGGAGCAGGAGATTCTCCGTGTCTTTGCGTCACAGGCGGCCATGGCCGTCGAGAATGGGATCACGGCGCGTGCGCTCGGGCGGAGCGCGACGAAGGCCGAGGTCTCCGCACCGCCTCCGGTCAGAATACGCACCGGGGTCGAAGTCGACGCGATCCGGCTCGCGGAAACGCTGCGGACACAAGAGCTCGCCATCGAACGCCCCGCAGTGGCCGAAGCAGGAGTGCCGCTGCCGGCAGAGTACCGGCGGCTGGCCGACGTCCAGGCCGCCCTCTCGGCGGAGACCGAGCGGCTGGCCGAGCTCCAGCGCGTACTGCGGAGTGAAACGCAGCAGCTCGCCGACGCCCGGGAGGCGCTCAACGCCGCGGAAACCACCCTCAGCCGCGATCGCCAGACGCTGGACGCCGAAGCCGCCCG
>DATEGA010000308.1:0-9083 GCA_035280345.1 bacterium
GCGGTGACGTCGGGCGGCCGGCTCGCCGCCCTGGCCGAGGCGCGCGGGCAGACGGTTGTGCGGGTACCGGGCGGACTGCCGCCGCGCGCGGCGCTCGGCTACCTTGTGGGTCCCGTGCTCGCGGCACTGGAGCGGTGGGAAGTGTGCCCGCCGTGCGCGAGTGACGTCGAGGAGACGGTCGCTGTGCTCGAGGTGCTCGGGCGTGACCTAGGCCCCGCCATCGCGGAAGAGCGCAACGCCGCCAAGCGCCTCGCCGCCCGGCTGTACGGCCGGATTCCGGTGATCTACGCGGCCGGCCCGGCAATCGAGCCGGCGGCGCGCCGGTGGAAGTCGCAGTTTAATGAAAACAGCAAGACGGTGGCGGTGTGGAACATGTTTCCCGAGCTCGCCCATAACGAGGTGGTGGGGTGGGGCGCCGCCGCGGAGGTCACGGGGCTTCTGGAGACGGTCGTGCTCTTTTCCGGCACCGAGGACCCGCGGACGCGGCGGCTGGTCGATGCCGCCGCGGAAGCGATGCCGGGCGGGCTCACGAACGTCCACGAAGTCGCCGGCTGCGGTGAGAGCCTGCTCGCGCGGCTCTTCTCGCTTGTGTTGATCGGCGATCTGACGAGCGTGTACCTCGCGTACCTGCGCGGCGTGGACCCGACGCCGATCGACGCGATCACGATCCTGAAGCAGCGAATGCGCGGATAGTCGGTAGAAGGGCGCGTTCCAGTCCGCGTCGTAGACACCCGGGCGCGGAAGAAACTCCCAGGCGCGGCGTCCGCAGGGCGCGGCGCGGAGACTGGTCTTCCGCGGGGGAGGCAGCACCATGGCGAAAGTCTTGCTCGAGCACATCGTCAAGCAGTTCGGCCAGGTTACCGCGGTCAACGACGTGACGCTTGATATCCCCGACCGGCAGTTCACCGTCCTCGTCGGCCCGTCCGGCTGCGGCAAGACCACCTGCCTGCGGCTGATCGCGGGCCTCGAAGAGGCCACGTCCGGCAACATCTATATCGGCGAACGCGTCGTCAACGATGTCGCTCCCAAGGACCGCGACATCGCGATGGTCTTCCAAAACTACGCCCTCTATCCGCACATGACGGTTTACGACAACATGGCGTTCGGGCTGCGCCTGCGCAAGTAC
Organism: bacterium; assembly: GCA_035280345.1. GTDB lineage: Bacteria > Sysuimicrobiota > Sysuimicrobiia > Sysuimicrobiales > Segetimicrobiaceae > DASSJF01. The sequence goes on from DATEGA010000308.1 coordinate 1,127, forward strand.
GCGCGACCGGAGATCGACCGGCGGGTGAAGGAAGCCGCGGAGATGCTCGGCATCCAGACGCTGCTCGACCGCAAGCCGAAGCAGCTGTCCGGCGGCCAGCGGCAGCGCGTCGCGCTCGGCCGCGCGATCGTCCGCGAGCCGCAGGTCTTCCTCATGGACGAGCCGCTCAGCAACCTTGACGCGAAGCTGCGCGTCCAGACCCGCGCCGAGATCAAGAAGCTGCACGCGCGCCTGCAGACGACCACCGTCTACGTGACCCACGATCAGGTCGAGGCGATGACCATGGGCGACCGGATCGTCGTGATGAAGGACGGGGTCGTCCAGCAGGTCGACTCGCCGATGAACCTCTACGAGAAGCCGGCCAATTTGTTCGTCGCGGGCTTCATCGGCTCGCCGGCGATGAACTTCCTTGAGACGCGGCTGGCGCGGCAGGACGGTAAGCTGCTGATCGACGGCGGCGTCTTCAAGGCGGAGGTGCCGGCGGAGCTGGGGGCGTCGGTTTCGGAGTGGGCCGGCAAATCGGTGATCTTCGGCATCCGCCCCGAAGACGTCTCCGACCGCGCGCACGCCCAGGGGAACGGCGCGGTGCTCCGCGCACAGGTGGACGTTCACGAGCCGCTCGGGTCGGACGTGATCCTCTATCTGAGCGCCGGGCAGCACAACCTTGTCGCGCGCGTCGACGCGCACACGCAGGCGCGGATGGGCCAGGCGACCGAGGTGGTGTTCAACATGAATAAGATGCACCTTTTCAACCCGGAGACGCACGCGGCGATTTTATAAAGGGCTGGCGAAGGGCGGGGGCGATTCTGCTACCGGCCGCTACCGGCCGTTACAGATTGCCCCCTCTCTGCTTATCATCGCCGAAGAACTGTTCTAGGACGTCGGCCGCTGGAGCGTCCTGGCCCGGTATCTTGGTGGGCATACAGGTCCATCGTGGTGCAGCCGACGGTCGTGGTCGAGGTCAAGTACCGGCGGCATCTCCGGGACGGACTACGACACGCGGCGCTGAAGGGAATCCGGCCGCATAGGCGGCCACGGGTGATCCGGCGGTCGGTGTTTACCGAACGAGGTCCATCGAGGCAGCTAAGACGAGGCGCTCAAGCGCCCGTGCAGTAATCCTCCGTGAACCGCGAAGACCTTCACGTCGTTACAGGAGCATTCGGGTTCAGCGGGCGCTTCATTACCCACCGACTGCTCGCGGCGGGAAAGCGCGTGATGACACTTACCGGGCACCCTGACCGGCCGAGCCCATTTGGCGACCGGGTACGCGTGGCGCCATACCGCTTTGACGATCCTACCGAACTTGCGCGATCGCTACGCGGAGCCAGCGTCCTATACAACACCTATTGGGTCCGATTCCCGTATAGACAGGTGACTTTTGAGGCGGCGGTGGCAAACACCGAGGCGCTCGTTCGCGCGTGTCGTGCGGCAGGAATCCCTCGGATCGTCCATTTGAGCGTGACGAGCGCCGCGGAAGAGTCGCCGCTGCCCTATTTCCGAGGTAAGGGCCTTGTCGAACGCACGATCCGCGAGTCAGGGCTCTCGTACGCGATACTCCGCCCGGCGCTCGTGTACGGTTCCGGGGACATCCTCGTCAACAACATCGCATGGTTCTTGCGGCGCAGTCCGGTATTTCCAGTCATGGGCGACGGCGCGTACCGCCTCCAGTGCGTCGACGTGGAGGAACTGGCGGCGATCGCGGTCGACGCGGGTTCGGGCTCGGAAAGTCGCACGTTTGATGTCGTGGGGCCTGAGACGCACACCTTCGAGGGCCTCGTGCGCCTTGTCGGCGGGGCGGTTCAGGGCCGCGCGCGGATCGTTCACGCGCCCCGAGGCGCGGTCCGGATGTTGCTTGCGCTGGCCGGTGCGATGGTTCACGATGTGGTGCTCACGCGCGGCGAGATCGACGGTTTGATGGCCGATCTGCTCGTTTCGGACGACGCGCCGATCGCTGCGGGTCGCTTCAGCGATTGGGTTACACGACGTGGCGCGTCGCTCGGCCGCATCTACGCGTCGGAACTGGCCCGGCATTTCCGCTGAGGTTCGGCAGGCCCTCGTCCAGGCTAGGCGGCGAGACGTCCCCTGTGGGGCACGGCCACCGGAACGGAGGGTCGCAAATCCGCAGCTTCACCTTTCACGCGGATGGTGCCGGTCCACTTACGATCGTGCGCCGCCCTCCAGCGCCGTTCTGATGAGCGCCAGAGAGACGGTCTTGTAAGTCAGTTTCAGCGTCTCGTGAGCGAGCGGACTAGAACCGTCCTTGTCGCGTTGTTGATCGGTGGCCTCCTGTATTGAGTCCCAGGTGACTTCCGGCGCAGTAACGTTTAGGCCCAACCTCGCAAGTGCCATGCGCAGCGCTATCCGCGCTGCTGCTTATCCGCACATGGGCGGGTCGAACGCGATTGGCACACCGAAGTCGTAGAAGTCGCCTGTCCACATGTTGTTATCCTGGTCGGAGACGAAACGCCGGGGCAGGCCATTCTGGGCGCCGATGTACAGCACGCCCTCTTTCTTCGGGTCGGCGTAGCCGTAACCACGGACCGACATGCCGTCGATCACGGTGTCGGGCTTGCGGATCACCTCGTCCTTCCATTCTTTTTGCCACTTGCCGGTGTCAAAGAGCAGGCGGTTCGCCGCCTGGCTTTTCACGCACCGCCATCCGGTTGGCGCGCCCGGAAAGTCGTAGCGCGTGCGGGTCTCCGGGCCAATCGTGTATACTTCTATCGAGCCCTTGTCCGACTTGGCCACGATGTGCCGCTTGTCCGGGTTGATGATTTCCCAGACACCGCTGCCGTCGTGGCCGCTAATCTTGATTTTGTAACTCGACAGGGCGTTGAGCCTTTCGAACGCGGCAATGACTTCCTGCTTTGCCGCGGGGTCACCCGCTGCAAATGCCTGGGGACCGATCACGGACCCGGCCACGTCAGCGGCCGCGATCGCGCAAACTGTCAACCAAGCTATGGTCGAGAGTCGCATACCTGTGCGCCCTTCCTTTCAAGAGTAAGCGTTTCCAGGCGGGCCCATCTTTCAGGACCGCACCGCGAGGCTCCTGTGCGGGTCGGGCGACCGGGGCCCGACCAATTCCCTACGCGGTTCCCCTTTGGCCGCGCCGGGCGCGCGCGCCACCGCGGGCCTGATCGGGCCTCACCGATCCTGAGCGAACGCCCCGAAGCCCTTTGAAATCAAGGGCGGAGCCCCTCCCGACAAGATGCACCTCTTCAACCCTGAGACGCACGCGGCGATTTTATAAGGGCTGGCGAAGAGCAAGGGGGGCGATTGTGTCACCGGCCGCCACCGGCCGATGAGCCATCGCCCCCCTTCTGTTTTGTCGTTACCCGCGAAGACCTTGGACCGCGGGCCTGGTGAAGGGCGACCAGAACGGCGGCCCTCCGCACCTCGACTATCGCACGGTTAACCTACGGATGTTGGCCGTTGTTTGGGCACGGCGGTTCTCCCTGATGCCCGCATTGCTGCTGGCGATTATGGGACCCGCCGGGATCGCCCCGGCCGCCGCCTTGGCTTCCGTAGGGTTGCTGCTGGTAGTGGGTATTCGGCTGCCCCTGGTGATCTGACGCACCGGGGCGCCACTGCGGCTGAGGTGGGCGCTGGTAGGCTGGTGCGAGATTTCTCCGGTCGGTGTCCCAGTGCGAATCGCCCTGGCGGATCGATGCGTGCGAGTAGGCCCCGTTGGCGACGTATTCGCCATGATACTCGTGGTAGGCCGGACGGTAATAGACCTGACGGTAGGGGCCATAGTAGGGGTAGCGGTATAGGTGGCCGTCACCGTCTCGCGACAGGACGTACTGGACTCGGTTGATGACGACCACGCCGAGCACCAATCCGACAACGGGCGGCGCCACAACGATGACCGGCGCGGCCGCCGGGTAGAAACCTGCGTAGGGCCGGTACCGCGGGTGATAGTAGTGCCGGTAATACTCGCCGTAGTACGGATACCGATAGTAGCCTCCGTCCGGGCCATGCACGATCAGATAGAGGAGCCCGGCGACGATGACCGTCCCGAGTACGATGCCCCAGAGAGGAACGGGCGACACTTGAAGGGGCTGCGCCTGGGCTGAGCCCATGCCGGCCAGTCCGAGCGCCGGAATGAGCACGATCCCGAGAATTAGGGCTATTGGTATGCGCATCTGTCTACCTCCCGGTGGCAATCGGCCCTTTCGAAGCCCTGTTGTGCCCGCGCAGACCCCGTTCCGGACGGTTTCGGATCGTTTGAGTTTGCGGTCCGCCGCCACGGTATTGAGGCGGCGCCAAAATTGCCGGAGGTCTGCTGACGATCGCCTTGGGGCATGGTGCAATTATTGCGCCGTTATGAGAGATGGCCGGAGAAGGGCCCGGAGGTGTGAATCCCGTGCGTTCCGACAGGATCGAGAAGAAGCTCATTCCCGTCGTCCTCTACACCGCGACTCATCGAATCGAGGGATTTTATCACGCTGATGACAACGGGGGACGCCTTCTCGACGACCTCAATGCGCAGCACCGAGACTTCATCCCCCTCACGAACGTGCGGATGACGCCGTTGGGTGCGGAGGGCCAGTTGATGGTCGCAAAGTTCCTCGCCGTCAATCGACGGACGATCATGCTCTTCTTCCCGAACCCGAAGGTCGTGCCCCAGGAAGGCGAGGCGGAGTCTGCCTCGCGCGATGGGTCGACGCCCGCGCAACGGTTTAAGACATCACCCTATGTTCCGGGCCTTGTGCTTGGCAGCGACGATGCCTGATTCCGGCCGGTTGGACGGTGTGCGCGACCTCCCGCGGATGGCCGCCGACGCATCCGCGACCGCGACCGCGGTCGATCGCCGCGATCGCGCCGTGTCGGGCCGCAGAAAGCGAGAAGAGTTCGACCGCTCGCTGCAGGCGCTCCGATTCGTGGGAGTGCCGGACGACGCGATGGCCGAGGCCATCCAAATTCTTCGGAAGACCGGTCCTCGTTTGAACCGCGCGCTCGTGCAAGCGGGCCTCCTCAGCGCGCGCCAGTTCGCGAAGGCGATCGCGCACCGGTGGGGGCTGCCGTTTTCGGAGTTGACAGAATCCGAGGTCGACGGCGAGGCCGCGCGGCTGGTACCCTCCGGTATTGCCAGGCGCCACGGTGTAATGCCCATCGCCCGTACGGTGGACCGGGTGGTGGTGGCGATGGCAGATCCGACGAACGTCGTCGCCATCGACGACATCCGGCTGCTCACGGGGCTGGACGTGCGCGTCGTCGTGGCCAGCCAGGACGATATCGCTAGGGCGCAAAACCGGTTGGGCGGGATCGTCGCCGACGTTGCCCGGTTTCTCACGAACTCCGCGTCGGCGTCCGACTTGAGCGCGATCGAGGCGCTCGCCCAAGACGAAGAGATCACGGTGGAGCGTCTCCGCTCGATGACGGAGGAGGCGCCCGTTGTCGCCGTGATCAATCAATTGATACAGCAGGCCGCGCAAATGCGGGCGAGCGACATTCATCTGGAGCCCGGCCGCCACGAGCTGAAGGTCCGATTCCGGATTGACGGGATGCTGCGCGATGTCATGACGGCCCCCAAACGGATGCAGCCGGCCCTCGTTTCGCGCGTAAAGATTCTTGCCAGCCTCGATATTTCCGAACGGCGCCTGCCCCAGGACGGGCAGATTCACATGCGGGTCGAGGGCAAGGAATACGATTTCCGGGTCAGCACGTTGCCGACGGTGCAGGGCGAGAGCATCGTGATCCGGGTGCTCGAGCAATCGAGTGCGGACCTCTCGCTCAGCGGGGTCGGCCTGTCCGGTGGCATCGCCGAGCAGTGGGAGACGCTGATCGCGAAGCCGTACGGCATGATCGTCGTCACGGGGCCGACCGGCAGCGGTAAGACGACGACGCTCAACGCGTCTCTGGCACGCATCAACACCCCGGAACGAAACATCGTGAGCATCGAGGATCCCGTCGAATATCAGGTGCCCGGCGTCAAACAGGTGCAGGTCAACGTCCGGTCGGGATTGACCTTCGCGAACGGACTCCGCAGCATTCTTCGGCAGGATCCGGACGTGGTACTGATCGGCGAGATCCGCGACCGGGAGACCGCGCAGATCGCCATGCAGGCTTCGATGACCGGCCACCTCGTGCTGACGACCCTTCATACCAACGACACCGCCGGCGTCCCGATTCGCCTCACGGACATGGGCGTCGAGCCATTCTTGATTACCGCGTCGCTGGTGGGAGCGCTCGCACAGCGGCTTGTTCGGGTGATTTGCCCGAGGTGTAAGGAGACCTACACTGCGCCGGTGGAAGCGGTGCGCCGGTTGGGCCTGGACCCCGCTCAGAGCAAGGCGCTCCACCTCCATCGCGGTCGCGGATGTGACTATTGCAACGGGACGGGCTATCGGGGCCGGACCGGCGTGTTCGAACTGCTGGTGATGAACGACCGGCTTCGCGCGCTGATCGTCGAGCAGGCTACGGCAAGTCAACTCCGGCTGGCCGCGCAGGCAGACGGCATGCGTCTCATGTGGCAGGACGGTGTGGAGAAAGTCCTGCACGGGGTGACCACCGTAGAGGAACTTCTGCGCGTGGTCCTCGCGTCCGAGTCAGGCGCGGAGGCGTTGGCGTAAGCGTGATGGTAGGGTCGCCTCGGGCCGGCGCCGAGGCCGCGCCCGCCGGGGAGAAGGCCCGAAACCGCCCCTCGACTACGGCACGGACGACGAGGACAAGTCCACCACTAAGTTAAACGCTCTGGGGCTTCCAATCCCGGTAACGAAGTCATATCCAGCCCCGGCGCATTGGCCGGTGGTATTGCACCCCTGCTGGACATCATTGTAGGTCGCACCGTAGAGCGTCTGGGCCACGCTGTACAGGGGGTATGGTGACTGATAGCCTCCCGGCATCGGCGTGAGGCCAAATCTCGAACGCAATTGGTCTGCAAGCGCGATTAACGCCGCCCACTGAGGGGCAGCGGCGCTCGTGCCACCCACCGCGAACCAGCCTGTTTGGCCGTTATCCGGCGTCGAGTCATAGACGGCGACGCCGGGGTTGATGTCAGCATAGTACGCAACGTCCGGGATACCGCGGCGACCGCTACTGGAGATACCGAAAGCCATTTGGTAACTTGGCTCGGGTTCGTAAGAACTGCGGCCGCCGCCTGAGGAATACGTGTAGCCTAGGTATTGATCGTTCCATGCGCATTCCCATCCGCTGGACGTGACGCACGTACCATTATTCACCGATTGCGTAAGCATCGTGCCGCCCGCCGCAACCACGCTGGGCGATGCGCCAGGCCAGAGGGGAGATCCGGAATCACCCGAGGATGCCACGAACATGACCCCGGTCTTGTTAAAGTAAGAGTCGTAGGAACTCTCCGACGAGAACTCGCCCGCCCCCCAACTCATTGTCACCACGTGCACCGCGGCGTAGCCTTTCGCGACGGTGACTGCGCCCAGAAGGTCCGACAGGCTGCTGCTCCGCGCTTCCACAAGTAAGATATCCGCTCCAGGGGCCATCGCGTGAGCCCACTCGACGTCGAGGGCGATCTCCAGCGCCCACCCGCCGTTGGTTTGTGGCTTCCGTTGCGCGTAGACCTTTTGGAAACAAGGCGTGTTCGATCCGGTGCCCACGGTACAGCCGCTGGTCTTCATCGACGGGAGATGCCAGTGCGTGCTGAATTGTTGCAAATCACTCGCGATGGTTGGGTCGTCGTATGCGTCGATGACGGCGATGACTTGGCCGGTCCCCGTGACCGCTGCCCCGGTGGTGGTGTTGGCGCTATAGAGGGCCGTGAACGCGTAGTAGTTCTGCATATCCACCGGCGAGAACCCGGTCGGTGCGCTCGTGGCAGAACCGCGCACATGGATTGGAGGGTGTGCGGTTCGATCCCGAATCCCCTCCAGACTCTGGGCCGCCACTCCGACCGGGATCATCAGGATCCCGGTGACGGCAATCAGTACGAGGCGCTTCATCTCGATCCCCCCGGATTCCGGCGCTTCGCGGAGCCGCTATT
>DATEGA010000309.1:0-26489 GCA_035280345.1 bacterium
CGGGCGGTCAGGGCGAACGGGCCTAACTCGTGCACCGTGCCGGCGACGGCGCTCACGAGGACGACCACGGCCGCCGCGTCCCGCGTCCCGAACCGGAACGCCGCCCAGAGGAGCAGCGGCACGATTGCGAAACTGAACGGATACCGGGTGCCGAATACGGTCACGCTGGCGACCAGCAGCGCGATGACAAAGATCAGGCGCTCCACCGCGCCGCGGAGCGTCCAGCCGAGACGGGGCTCGGCGATCGAGAGCAGCAGCAGCGGCGTCACGACGACCGCGCTCGTCGCGTCGCCGAGCCACCAGGTGAGCCAGACAGGACCGTAGGCCCGCCACGCGACGAATCCGGCCGACGCGAGGGTGGTCACGCCGACGGTCGCGCTGATGGCCGTGCTCAGCACCGCAGCGAGCGCGGCGAAGCGGACGATGTCCTCGAGACGGTGGAAGGCCCGCCGGCCGCCCGCGTATCGTTCGACCAGCGCCGCCGCGACCGCGGCCTCGAGCGTGTTGCCCGCGGCGATGCCGAGCGACGTCCAGCCGGTCCCTTCCGTGGTGAGATTCGCCGCGAACGCTCCGATGAAGATGCCCGGCCACGCCCGCGTCCCGGTGACCAGCAGCGCCGCGATCGCGATACCGGTAGGCGGCCAAATGGGCGTCGCGCTGGGGTGAAGGAAGGCGAGGCGCAGCCCGCCTTTGGCGGCGACGAAATACAGCGCGGCCAAGATCGTCGCTTCGGCGGTCCTCCGGAGCGTCGCCTGCGATGTCGGTCGCATCAAAATGCGCCATCCATTCGCGTGCGGCCCGGCACCTCCTTCGACCGGCAGGAGCGGGCAGGTGCCGCGCGCGCGATCTTGAAGCCGCGGGGATGACCGCCCATACCATTCCTCCCGATCGAGTGCACCATACCTGGGACACCCGGCACGCGCCCGTGTGCACGATCGACAGCGGCGATACGATCGTCGTGCACACTCGCGACGTGAGCGACAATCAGATCACGCCGACGTCGACGGTGGCGTCGCTCGCGCGGCGGGACGGCAGACGGTCGTATCCGCTGGCGGGGCCCGTGTACGTTCGCGGCGCTGTTCCGGGTGATACCCTCGCCGTCGAGATCCTGGACCTCCGCCCGGACGGCTGGGGCTGGACGGCGTTCTTCCCCGGCCGCGGCCTGCTGCCCGACGACTTCCGCGAGCCTTACCTGCGCGTCTTCGATCTCAGCGCCGGGGACGCGGCGCGCATGCGCGAGGATATCGCGATTCCGATCGAGCCGTTCTTTGGGACGATGGGCGTGTGCCCCGTGGGCGCACGCGAGCAGGCGGTGATGCCGCCGGGGATCTTCGGCGGTAACATGGATGTCCGCCAGTTGACCGTTGGGGCGACGCTGTATCTGCCGGTGCAGGTGGACGGTGCGCTCTTCAGCTGCGGGGACGCGCACGCGGCGCAGGGCGACGGCGAGGTCTGCATCACCGGCATCGAAGCGCCCATGCACGCCACGCTGCGGCTGACCTTGCAGAACGGGCGGGGCCTGCCGGCTCCGCAGTTCGCCGTGCCGGGCCCGTTGGTGCCGCGCCTCAACGCGGGAGGGTGGTACGGCACGACGGGCGTGGGCCCGGATCTGTACCGCGCCGCCCAGGATGCCGTCCGGGCGATGATCGCGCATCTGTCCCGCACGTACCGGCTCTCGGCCGAGGATGCCTACGTGTTGTGCAGCCTATGCGTTGACCTGAAGATCGCGGAGATCGTGGACGCCGGGCAGTACATCGTGAGCGCGCTGCTGCCGCTCGGCGTGTTTACACGGACCGCGTAAGGCCGCCGTCCGCCCGGATGTTCTGGCCGGTGATGTAGCCGGCATCGTCCCCGAGCAGAAACGCTACGGTGCGGGCGATCTCGACGAGGGTGCCCGGACGCCCCATCGGAATCCGCCGCACCGTGTCGGTGTCGACCGGATAGCTCTCGACGAACCCGGGCAGGACGTTATTCATCCGGATGCCGTGTGCCGCGTACTCATCAGCGTACAGTTTGGCGAACCCCGCGAGGGCGGCGCGGAGGACCGACGAGACGGGAAATGCCGCGCTCGGCTCGAACGCCGAGAAGGTCGAGATGTTGACGACGCTGCCCCGGCCCTGGCGCAGAAAAACCGGGGTGACGAGCCGCGCCATCCGGACGACGTTGAGCAGCAGCAGGTCGAGGCCGGCGAGCCACTCGGCGTCGGTCAGTTCGAGGACGCGGCCGCGCGGCGGATGGCCGGTGGAGTTCGCGACCGCGTCGATCCGGCCGAAGCGCTGCAGCGCCGCGTCAACCACGCGGTTGAGGTCGGAGGGGTTGGTCACGGAGCCGGCAATGTCGACCGCGTCGAACTCGCGGACGGCCGCAGGCGCGCCGGAAGGCGACAGCACGGCGAGGCGGTAGCCGCGTCCGGCCAGTTCGGCGGCCACGGCGGCGCCGATGCCGCGCCCCGCGCCGGTCACAATCGCCACGCGTTCGCCGCTCACGCGCTCTACTACGGCACGGCGCGCGGCGAACCTTTGCGCATACTCCTGCCGCATACTCCTTTTTGTGGTAGAAACGCGGGCGGTGCGGTCCTACGAGCAGGCGAGGGAGGCTAGGATGAATCGTGAGGACGGGCGCACACCGGAGTCGTTTCGAACCGCGATCGAGCAGCTGCACCTGGCGATTGGCCGCGCGGCGGAGGGTGATCCCGGGCCGATCCAGGCATTGTACTCGCACGCCGGCGACGTGACCGCCTTCTACGGCTGGGGCGGGTACGAGCGCGGGTGGGACGCGGTGCGGTCGCGGTGGGACTGGGCGGCCGCGCAGTTCGCCGGCGGAACGGTGACGTACGAAAATTTGACGACCGTCGTGACCGCCGAGATGGCCTACACGACCGACGTCGAGACCTTCCGCGTTCGTCTCTCCGGCGTCGAGCAACCGGCGGAGTGGTCGAACCGGGTGACGCACATCTTCAGGCTCGAGGGTGGGGTATGGCGGCTCGCGCACCGCCACGCCAACCGGCTCGAGGCGCGTGCGCCGGCGGCCGGACGCCACCGCTGAGCCGACCGACGTACGTCAGCCGCCGGTTCTGCCGGTGGAACGCCGCGCGGTGACGTCGCCGGTCACGACGAAATCGAAGCCGTCGCCGCCGGCGGCGCGGTACGCGGTCTGAACGTGGCGGCGAAACGTGCGCGCCACGTCGCTCAGGGCGCCCTGCCGCCGGTAGACCAGATCCACGTAGCGCGCGAGCGGGCGGACGTCCCCGATCTGTACCGCGGCCAGCGTGCCCTGGTGCAGTTCGCGCCGAATCGCAAGGTGAGGGAGGAGCGCGATGCCGATGCCTTTCTCCACCATCTTTTTCGCCGCTTCGATCCCTTCCAGCTCGAGGACGACGTTCGGGATCAGGCCGCCGCGCCGGAAGAAGCCCGTGATCAGAATCCAGTCGCTGCTGCCTTTGTCGAAGAGGATCAGCGGTTCGCGGACGACCTCCGGGAGCGGGACGTGGCGCCGGCGGGCGAAGTGGTGCGCCGGCGGCACCGTGAGCACGATCTCGTCGCGGCCGAGCCGCACCGTGTGGACAGCGGGGTGCGCGAGTCCCCGCGCGAGGCCAATCTCCGCCTCCTGCTCGAGCACCATGCGCAGCACGTCGGCCGAGTGTCCGGCCCGAATCGAGACACGCGCGGCGGGATGCTCGGCGCGAAATCCCTTGATCATGTCGGGCAGCAGGTAGGTGCTCACGGACAGCGCCGCGGCCACCGTGAGCACCCCGCCCTCGGCGGAGCGGGTCGCCTCGAGCGCCGCGCGGCCCTCCGCCGCGGTATGCAGCATCCGCTGGGCGAACGGCAGGAACACCCCGCCCGCGCGGGTCAGGCGCACCCCGCGGCCGTGTCGCTCGAAGAGCTGCTCCCCGAGGGTGCGCTCGAGGCCCTGGATCCGCGTGCTGACGGAAGGCTGCGTCAGGAACAACATCGTGGCGGCCCTCGCAAAACTCCCGTGCGCCGCGACGGCCACGAAGGTCTCGACCTGCGGCAGGTCAAGCTGCGATAGATCATGCCTATGTGGCATATAGCAATTATTATGTTTCCCTATAGCTTCTTCCTGTCGATAATGATCGTACGCAGTCGCGGCAGGGAGGGGTCAGACGTGGCACAGGTGCAGGCGAAGCTTCGTGTGGTGTGGACGCCCGGTGTGGCGGATCCGGCGGAGGTGGTGTCGCGCTGGGCAGAGGCGCTCGAGGACGGCGCCGTTGTGCCCGCGGCCGGGGTCAGCGCGATTCGGCCGGGCACGGGGCGCGAGCGGACCGCGACGCTGCTCCTTCTCGTGCGGGGCGCGGCGACGCCGAGCGAAGGGCTGGCCCTTGCCTCCCGACGCGCCGTACGCGTGCTGGGCCAGGATCCGCGCGTCTCCGAGATCCGCGCCGTCGCCGCCTGGCCGGTACCGGCGGCGTAGTAGCGCCGGGCGCGCCCCCGCGACGGCGTTCGCGCTACCGGGGTCGCGCTACCGTGTTCCTCCGGCCTCTCCGGATTCGTGGGTGGTGGCCACCGCGGGCGGTGAATCCGCGGGGTGGTACTGCGCGGGGCCAAACAGACTTCCCGCCACCCAAAGCACGAAAAAGCCGATGAAGGCTCCCACCGCAGCCGTCACCCGGCCTTGGCCGGTGCGGCCGAGAGACGCCGTAAGCCCGCCTCCAGATCCGCGATCAGGTCTTCGACCGCCTCGAGCCCGACGTGCAGCCGGATGAGCGTGCCGCGCTCCGACCACGGCCGGACGCTGCGGCTGTCTTTAAGCTGCGCGGGTAGAATCAGGCTCTCGAACCCGCCGAAGCTGGCCCCGATCTTGAAGAACTGGAGACCCTCCAGCATTGCCGCGACCCCCGGTTGGGACTCCGTCCGCAGCACGATGGCGAACAGGCTCGACGAGCCGATGAAGTCGCGCCGCCACAGCGCGTGGCCGGGGTGGTCCGGAAGGGCGGGATGCAGCACCCGCGCGACTTCCGGCCGTCCCGCCAGCCAGCGGGCGACCGCCAGCGCCGAGTCCTGGTGCCGCTGCATGCGCACGTGGAGTGTCCGCATCCCCCGCAGCGTCTCGTAGCACAGATCCGGCGCCACGCAATCGCCGAACTCGTCCATACCGTCCTTGAGTCGCCGGAACAGCGTCTCGGTCCGCGCCGTGACCACGCCCATCATCAGGTCGGAGTGTCCCGCGAGATATTTCGTCGCGGCCTGAATCTCGACGTCCACGCCGTGGTCGAACGCGCGAAAGTGGAGCGGCGTGCCCCACGTGTTGTCGAAGAATACGACCGCGCCGCGGTCGTGGGCGACGGCCGCGATCGCCGGGACGTCCTGGATTTCGAACGTGTGCGAGCCCGGCGACTCCGTGTAGACGATCTTGGTATTCGGCCGGATGAGCCCGGCGATCTCCGAGCCGATCGCGGGGTCGTAGAACGTCGTCTCCACCCCGAACCGCGCGAGCGGGCCGTTGCAGAAGTTGCGCGTCGGACCGTAGGCGCTGTCCGTGACCAGCACGTGGTCGCCCTGGCGTAGCGAGGCCGAGAGGGCCATCGTGATCGCCGACAGCCCCGACGAAGTGACGAGCGAGCGCGCGCCGCCGGAGAGCTCCGCGAGCGCCTCCCGCAGCGCGAAGGTAATCGGCGTGCCGTAGATGCCGTACGATCCAGTGTTGCCGTACTTGCGCTCGGTCCGTCGTTCGAACGCCTCGATCGTCGGGTAGAGGATCGTGGAGGCGCGGTGGACAGGCGGGTTCACCGTGCCGTGATGCTGCTCGGGATTGCGGCCGGCGTGGACCAGCCTGGTGTCGGGTTTCATCGGGGCTCCTGCGCCGTGACGTTGACCGTGACCATCACTTCGGTCGCGACCGCGACCGTGCGGTAGAGCGGTCAGCGGGCCCTCCAAACTTCCACCAACGTGTCCGCGTCCGCGCGCCCGACGCCCCGCATCTCGAAGTGCACTTCCACCCGCCGGAACTTCGTCGGGTCGGCGCGGTCCTGCGTGCCGGTGATCGTGGCGGTCAGGCCGGTCAGCGGGACCTTGTTGGCCGCGGCGTAGTTCTCGATCAGCGTGACGCCGCAGGATGAGATGCCGGCAAGAAATGACTCCGTGTTGCTGAGCGCCTCCGGTTTTGTGGACGAGTCGAGGATGAAATGATGCGTTCTCGCACTGTTGAGCGCCCGGCCGGGCTGTCCGATCGACGCGCTGCGCACGGTCGTCGTCACCGTTTCGTCGGGCATACCGCCTCCCGCGTGAAGAGTTGGGAGACTGTTCGCGGCTTCGTCCGCCGCGCTCCTGCCGCGCGGCGGGTCCGGCAGGCTGCACGGGGAGGCGCTGGCGGTCAGACCGCGAAACGTGCCCACCGTGCGCCTCCGCATACCGGCTCCGTTCCGGCAGCTCAGCTTCCGGTGGCTGCTGGTTTTCGTACCGCTCTCCGTCGTCGCCGCTGCACTCGGGCGCTGGCCGCTTCTGACGTTCTTGCTGGCCGGCGCAGCGCTGCTGCCGCTCGCCGAGCTGATGGGTGCCGCGACTCAGCAGATCGGGCTGCACGCGGGCCCGCGGGTCGGCGGTCTGCTCAATGCCACTTTCGCAAACGTGACGGAGTTCATCATCGCGGTCGTTCTGGTGGTGCACGGCGAGATTACCGTCGTCAAGACGACGCTCACGGGGTCGATTCTCGGAAACCTGCTCCTGGTGCTCGGGCTTGCGCTGCTGGCCGGCGGCCTGCGCCACCGCGTCCAGCGGTTCAGCGCCGCGGCCGCCGGCGTTCACGCCACTTCGTTGACGCTTGCCGTCATCGGCCTGCTCATGCCGGCGTTGTTCTTCCTCACGACCGGACGGCCGACCGCGCACCAGGGCGAGACGGTCAGCGTCGCGGTGGCCGTTGTGTTGATTGTGCTGTACGCCGCGGCCCTCGCGTTCACACATCGCACGCACGAGCATCTGTTCCGGACACCGAAGACCGAGGAGCGCGCGGAAAGTTCGCTGATGTGGGCTGTCGGCACGCTGGCCGCAGCCGCCGCCGTGATTGCGCTCGAGTCCGAGCTGCTGGTCGCAACGCTCACGCCGGCCGCCGGTACCTTGGGCCTCTCGAAGTTTTTCATCGGACTCGTCCTCGTCCCACTGTTCGGCAACGTCGCGGAGCACAGCGCCGCGGTCGCGTTTGCCGTACGCGATGAGCTCGACCTTACGCTGGAGATTGCGATCGGCTCCTCGACGCAGGTGGCGCTGTTCGTGGCCCCGGTGCTGGTCCTCATTTCGCTCGCGGCCGGCCATCCGATGGACTTCATTTTCACGACGTTCGAGGTTGCCGCGGTCGGGCTCGCGGTGCTGATCACAACCTTCATCTCGCACGACGGCCGCGGCAACTGGCTGGAGGGAGCCCAGTTGCTGGCGGCGTATGCGATCATGGCCGCCTCAGCGTTCTTCGTGACCTCGTCATGACTGTGCGACGCCGCGCCGCCGTCCGTTCGGACGGCGCCGTGATACCCTAGAGCCTGACATACCCGAGCGGAGGCGACGATGACACCGGTTACCGGCACGTCCAGCGCCAACAGACAGGCGGATCTGCTCGAACGGGCCGGACGGTATCTCGCCGGCGGCGGCCTCGGCCTGTTTGTCCTGCCGCCCGAGGTCAACCTCGTCATCGCCGAGGGCCACGGCAGCCACATCACCGACATCGGCGGCCGCGACTTCATCGATTACCATCTCGGCTCGGGTCCGGCGCTGCTCGGCCACGCTCATCCGGAGATCGTGGAGGCGGTGCAGCGCCAGGCCGCCAAGGGCTCGACCTACTACTTCCTCAACGAGCCGGTGATCCGGCTCGCCGAACGCCTCGTCGAGGCGATCCCGTGCGCCGATCAGGTGCACTTCGTCGGCTCGGGGACCGAGGCGACGTTCTTCGCGCTACGCGTCGCCCGCGCGGCGGCCGGACGTCCGAAGGTCCTCAAATTCGAAGGCGGTTGGCACGGCATGAACGACTACGCGCTGTGGGGCACGACGCCGTCGCGTCCGAGCAACTACCCCAACGCGGAGCCGGATTCGCTCGGCATCCCCGATGCGCTGCGCGGACAGATCCTGGTCGCGCCGTTCAACGAAACGGCGCGCGCCGTTGAGATCATCGAGCGCCACGCCGCGGAATTGGGCGCCGTGATCGTTGAGCCGCTGCAGCGGGTGCTGCTGCCCGAGCGGGGGTTTCTGGAAACGCTGCGCGACGTCACCCGCCGGCTCGGGATCGTGCTGGTCTTCGACGAGATCGTAACCGGCTTCCGCATCGCGTGGGGCGGCGCCCAGGAGAAGTACGGCGTGGTCCCGGACCTGGCGACCTACGGCAAGGCGATGTCCGGCGGCTTCCCGATGGCGGCGATCGCGGGCCGCAGGGACATCATGGCGCACTTCGACGCACGGCGGACCGAGCGGTCGAAGCTCGTCTGGGCGAGCGGCACCCTCAACGGCAACCCGGTCAGCTCGGTCGCGGGGCTTGTCGCTCTCGAGGTGCTCGGCCGGCCCGGGGCGTACGACCAGTTCCACCGCATCGGCGGACGGCTCCGCCGCGAGATCGAAGCGATTGGCCGGCGCCACGGCTTCTCCGCGCAGACGCCGGGCGAAGACGCGGTGTTCGGCGTGCGGTTCACAGATCGCCGGCCGCTGCGGACCTGGGCGGACCTCCTCACCTCCGACCGGGACCTGCACCAGCGGTGGTCGATCGAGATGATTAAGCGGGGCATTCTCGTAAACCCCAACGAGAAGTTCTACATCTCGCTCGCGCATACGGACGCGGATGTCGACCGCACACTCACGGCGTGCGACGAGGCGTTCGCGGCCATCCGGAAGTAGCGAGGTGAGCGAGCACCGGCCCGAGCAGGCTCAGGGCACCGACCCCGCCTACAGCGACTGGGCGTTTAACTGGGTGTCGACCCGGCCGGTGATCCGCGGCCGGTCGTTCGCGGTGGCCTGCGGTCACTACCTCGCCTGCGTGGCGGGTCTCAGAATGTACTCGCTTGGCGGCAACGCGTTCGACGCCGGCGTCGCGATGGTGTTCGCCCAGTCGGTGCTGGAGTACCAGAGCTACGGGTTCGGCGGCGAGGTACCGATCCTGATCCACGACGCGCGCGACGGGCGGGTCGCCGCGGTTAGCGGCAACACCCGGGCGCCGGGGGCGGCGACGATCGAGTCGTTCCGCGAGCGGGGCCTCACCCTCATCCCCGGCGACGGTTTTCTCCCGGCCGGTCCCTGTGCCGTACCCGACGCGCTGATCACGGTCCTCGACCGGTACGGACGCCTCACGTTGGAGCAGGTGCTCACCCCCGCGCTCGAACTTGCCGCGAACGGCTTCCCGATGTACGAAGGGATGCGCCGCTCAATCGTGCAGCACGAAGCGCGGTTTCGCGCGGAGTGGCCGACCTCCGCAGCGCTCTTCTTGCCCGGCGGGCGGGTGCCGGATCTCGGCGACGCCTGGCGTAACCCCAACCTGGCGCGCACCTTCGAGCGCTTGATCGAAGCCGAGCGTGCCGCCCGCGGACGCGGCCGCCACGAGGCGCTGCGTGCCGCTCGCGACAGTTTCTACCGCGGGCCGATCGCGCGGGAGATCGTCGCCTTCCAGCGGGAGACTCGGCTGCGCGATGCGACCGGCACGATCTCGGCCGGGCTCCTGACGGAGGAGGACTTCGCGTCGTTCGAGACCCAGATCGAGGCGCCGCCGGCCGTGCGGTTCCGCGGCTACGACGTCTACAAGTGCGGTCCGTGGTCGCAGGGGCCGGTGTTCTTGCAGCAACTCACATTGCTTGACGGCTTCGACCTCGCCGCGATGGGCCACAACACGGTGGACTACGTGCACACCGTGATCGAGGCCGCGAAACTCGCCTTCGCGGACCGCGAACGCTACTACGGCGACCCGGAGTTTGTCGCCGTGCCGATGCGCGGGCTGCTCTCGGGCGAGTACGCGGCCGCGCGCCGCGGCCTCATCGATCCGCACCGCGCCTCGCTCGACCTGCGGCCGGGCGATCCGTATCCCTTCGAGGGAACCGCGGCGCCGGCGGAAGCGGCCGCGGTGGAGGCGCGCGGCTGGGAGGGCGGCACCACCGGCACCCGGGCGGTCGACGCGGACGGCAACATGTTCTCCGCCACGCCGAGCGGCGGCTGGTTCCGCAGCTCGCCGGTCATCCCCGGGCTCGGATTCAGCCTCGGGACGCGGTGCCAGATGTTCTGGTTGCACGACCCCCGGCATCCGGGCGCGCTCTTGCCGCGCAAGCGTCCCCGGACCACGCTCTCGCCGACGCTCGTGACGAAGGACGGCCGGCCGTGTATGGTGTTCGGTACACCGGGCGGCGATCAGCAGGACCAGTGGACGCTGCAGGTCTTCCTTAACATGACCGTGTTCGGAATGGACGTGCAGGACGCGATCGACGCGCCGTCCTTCCACAGCGTTCACTTCCCGGGATCGTTCTACCCTCGCAAGGCCAGGCCGGGCGAGATGCTGGTCGAGGGCCGCTTGCCGGCCGCGGTCGTTGACGGGCTCCGCGAGCGCGGCCATACGGTGACGGTGGCGCCCGACTGGAGCCTCAACTACACCACGGCGATTCTCTACGATCCGGCGCGCCGCCTCATGCAGGCCGGCGCGAGTTCACGGGGCGAGCGTAACTACGCGCTGGGCTGGTAGCCGCCCAGCGCGCTATCCGAGGTACGCGCGCCTGACCGTTTCGTCCCCGAGGAGGCGGTCGGCGCGGTCGCGGCGGACGACCCGGCCGGTCTCGAGGACGTAGCCCTGATCTGCCGTCTCGAGCGCGAGCTGTGCGTTCTGCTCCACGAGCAGAATTGGCGTCCCGTCCCCGTTGACCTCGGTGATGATCGCGAAGATCCGCTCTACGATCCGCGGCGCGAGGCCGAGCGACGGCTCGTCCAGCATGAGCAGCGACGGCCGCGCCATCAGGCCGCGGGCAATCGCGAGCATCTGCTGCTCGCCACCGGAGAGCGTCCCGGCGATCTGCGTCCGGCGCTCGCCGAGCTCGGGAAAACGCGCTAGGAGCGCCTCGAGGTCCGCCTGGGCGGCGCCGTCCCGGCGGACAAAGGCGCCGGCCCGAAGGTTGTCGAGCACGGTCATGCGCGCGAGGACCTGCCGGCCTTCCGGGACGTGGGCGACCCCGAGGCCGACGATGCGGTCCGGCCGCGCGCCGTTCACCGCCGTCCCGCGCAACCGGATCGTGCCCGCGCGCGGCCGCACGAGCCCTGAAACCGTCCGCAGCAGCGTCGTCTTGCCCGCGCCGTTCGCGCCGATCAGCGTCACGATCTGGCCCGCGCCGACCTCGAGCGACACGTTGTGCAGGACGTCCCCTGCCGCATACCCGGCGTACAAGCCCTCGACCGAGAGCACCGGCGCGTCGGGCGCCGCCGTCCGTGCCGGCCGCAGGCGCTCGGTCTGCGTGCCAAGGTAGGCCTCGATCACCGCGGGATCGCGCCGCACCTCGTCGGGCGCGCCCTCCGCGATCTCGCGGCCGAAGTTCAGCACGACGATCCGGTCGCAGACACCCATCACGAGCTTCATATCGTGTTCGATGAGGAGGACGGTTAGGCCGTGCTCGTCGCGAAGGCGGCGGATCAGCGTCATGAGGGCCTGGGTCTCGGCGGTATTCATGCCGGCGGCCGGCTCGTCGAGCAGCAGGAGGCGCGGCCGCGTCGCGAGCGCCCGCGCGATCTCGAGCCGCCGCTGGTCGCCGTAGGCGAGCGATCGGGCCGGGATCGAGGCGCGGTCGGCAAGGCCGACGAGCGCCAGGAGTTCGCGGGCCCGCACGCGTGCGTCCCGCTCCTCCGTCCGGTACCGCCAGGTCGCGAAGATCGCGTCGGCGAGCGTGGCGGACGTGCGGACGTGCTGCCCGACGACGACGTTCTCCGCGGCCGGCATGTCGCGGAAGAGGCGGATGTTCTGGAACGTCCGCGCGATCCCGGCGGCCGTGACGCGGTCCGGGCTCCAGCGCGTAATGTCCGTGTCCACGAACCGCACCCGGCCGGCGGTCGGCGCGATGAACCCCGTAATGAGGTTGAAGAGCGTCGTTTTCCCGGCGCCGTTCGGCCCGATCAGCCCGACGATTTCACCTTCGCCAACCGCGAACGAGACGCCGTCGACGGCGCGGAGCCCGCCGAACGTGCGCGCGAGGCCGGCGACGTCAAGCACGGCGATGCCGGCGCGTCCCGCCGGCGAGTGCCTCGCGGGGCCGGAGCCGCCGCAGCAGAGGGTCGAGCACGCCGTTCGGCAGATACGTCGTCACGAGGACGAGAATCGCGCCGTCGAGGAGCAGCCGGTATTCTTTCAGGAAGCGCAGCGCCTCCGGCAGCACCGTCAGCACCATGCCGCCCAGGATCGGTCCTGCGAACGTGCCGGTGCCGCCGAAAACGGCGTACGTGAGGATCGTGACCGCCTCGCCGAACGACGCCTGTGCCGGGTTGATGAGATATGTGAAGTGGACCGAGAGCCCGCCGGCCAGGCCGGCGATGAAGCCGGCGATCGCGAACGCCAGCACTTTGTAGGTTGTGACGCGGATGCCCATCGCCTGCGCCGCCGCCTCGTCCTCGCGGATCGCGGCGAACGCGCGGCCGGTCCGCGAGCGTTCGAGCCGGTAGAAGAAAAACGCCGCGACCGCGAGCGCCCCGTAGATGTGCGGGAACGAGACGAGCGGCGCGATGCCGACAAGGCCGAGCGCCCCACCGGTGATCGTCATGTTGAGCGCGGCGACACGTACAACCTCGCCGAAGGCCAGCGTCGCGATCGCGAGGTAGATGCCGCGAAGCCGGAGGCAGGGGATACCAATCAGGATGGCCACCGCGGTCGCGAGCAGGGCGCCGGCGAACAACGCCGGCCACAGTGCGGCGTGATACGTTTTTGTGAGGATCGCGGCCGTGTAGCCGCCGATCGTGGCGAGGGCAGCGTTGCCGAGCGAGAGCTGGCCCGCCATGAGCGTCA
This sequence comes from bacterium, assembly GCA_035280345.1. Classification (GTDB taxonomy): domain Bacteria; phylum Sysuimicrobiota; class Sysuimicrobiia; order Sysuimicrobiales; family Segetimicrobiaceae; genus DASSJF01. The sequence goes on from DATEGA010000309.1 coordinate 12,946, forward strand.
CGTAGATGGATAGGGCGAGCAGCGCCGCGACGCCGGCGAACAGTACGAGGGTGCTGTACGCGGCGTAGAGATCGGAGATCGCGCCCACGCGGCCGGCCTAGGCCTCGCGGCTGCGCTGCTGCCCGAGCAGTCCGGTCGGCCGGAGAACGAGAACCAGGAACAGCAGGCCGAAGGCCACCGCGTCGCGGTAGCTGCTGTTGAGGTACTGCACGATCATCACTTCGCCGATGCCCATGACGAGGCCGCCGAGCACCGCGCCGGTGATGTCGCCCATGCCGCCGAGGATGATGGCCGCGAGCCCCTTCAGGCCGTACGTGTTGCCCATGAACGGCGAGACGCTGCCCTGGAACAGCATGCCGACGAGCACGCCGGCGACGGCGCCCAGCGCGGAGCTAAGGAAGAACGTGAAGGCGACCACGCGGTCGAACGGCATCCCGAGCAGGCTCGCCGTCTGCGGGTTTTCCGCGACCGCGCGGATCGCCAACCCCAGCCGGGTGCGGACCAGCAGCAGCCGGAGACCGATCATGAGCGCGATGACCGTGGCCAGGACGACACCTTGCAGCAGGCTGACGGTCACCGGTCCCGCGGTAAAGAACCGGAGCGGCACCGTGCCGGGCGGATAGCTCAACGGCTCGGTGCCCCAGACGATCTGCGCCAGGTTGACGAGAATGAGCGCGATGCCGATCGACGTGATCAGCGACGAGAGGCGGCTGGCCCCGCGAAGCCGCAGCGGCCGGAACGCGACCGCGTCGAGCAGGAGGCCGAGAAGGCCGCCGCCGGCACAGGCGCCCGCCACCGCGAGGGCGAGGCCGGCCTTCGCATCGACGAGCAGAGTGTAAGCGAGCAGCGCGCCGACCGCCAGCACGGCCGGGTGCGCGAGGTTGATGATCTCGAGAACGCCGAAGACGAGCGTGAAGCCGAGGGCGAAGAGGGCGTAGACGGAGCCGAGCGAGATGCCGTTGACGAGCTGCTGAAGGAAGACGGCCATCGGGGAAGAGGCCGCGGGCCCGGGCGGGACGCCTGCGCGCCTGCCCGGGCCTGACTGTTACCTCCGCGGCGCGAGGGCCGGGGGCCTCACGTTACTTGACGTCGAGCTCGACGAACCGGCCTCCGCGCACCACCGCGACGTACGTCCGCGGCTGGATCACGTCGCGGTCGGGGGCGATGCTGATGCGGCCGAGCGGCGTCTCGATGTTCTTGATCGTATAGAGTGCCTGCTCGATCTTGCTCCGCTGTGTGCGCGCGTCCTCCGCGCCGGTGAGGCCGGCGCGCCGGATCGCCTCCGCGACGACCTGCGCCCCCGTGTACGCCTGCGCGGCGAACTGGTTCGGTTCGCGCTTGTTTTCCTCGCGGTAGGCGCCGTAGAACTTCAGGTTGACCGCCGACGGCGCGCTCGGGACCCAGGCCGTGCCGACGATCAGGCCCTCCGCCGCCGGACCGGCCCGCGTGATGATGTTCGTGTCGTTGAAGCCGTTGCCGCCGATGAACGGCACCGTGATGCCGAGGTTGCGCGCCTGGATCAACAGCAGCGTGCCTTCGCGCGCGAGGGCGCTGACCACGATCGCCTGCGGGCCGGCGGCCTTGGCCTTGGTCAGCTGAGCGGAGAAGTCGCTGTCGCCTCGCGAGAACGTGATCGTGTCGGCAATCGCCACGCCGTTCTTCTGGAGCTCTTCGACGAACGTCTTGTAGCCGGAGATCGTGAAGTCGTCCGCGTTGTCGTAGAGCACCACGACCTTGGAGAGGTTGAGGACTTTTTTGGCCACGGCAACCGACTTCGGGATCTGGACGGCCTCGGGGGCCGAGACCCGGAAGACGGTCGCGCCGATCTGCGGGATGCCCTTCGCCGTGTTGCTGACGCCGACGACAGGCACGCCGGCCTGGACGGCGAGCGGATCCGCGGCGAAGGCCTGGGCGCTCAGCACCGGTCCGAGGATCGCCGCGACCTGATCCCGCTGGATCAGCTTCTGGAAGACGTTGATGGCGCCGTCGCGGCCGGCGCCCGTGTCCTCGAGAATCGGATCGATCCGCACCTGGCCCATCGCGTTGATCTGCTTGAAGGCCAGCTGGAAGCCGTTGCGGATCGGATCGCCGTACACGGCGATGTCGCCGGTAATCCCCACTGCCAGGCCCACCTTGACCGGCCGGGCCGGCGCCGCCCACGCCGCCGGCACAGCCAGCGGCAGCAGCAGGGCGAGAAGCCACAGTCTCTTCATGCGTCGTGACACCCCCGTTGGCGCTGCGAAACGCCTCAGAATACGCGATCCGGCGCGGGTTTCCCTGGCCGGAGCGGCGTCGGGCAGGTGAGGCAGCCGCTGCTCGACGTAATGGTCTAGTGACGCGGGCGGGCCATCAACCCAAGGGCCCGCGACCGCCGCGGTCGAGGGGAGACGGTAGTGGACGTCGGTGTCACGCTGCCCACGCAGGGTCCGCTTGCCACGCCGGAGGCCGTCGCGGCAATCGCGCGGCACGCCGACGCGTCCGGCTTCGGCTCGGTCTGGGTGACCGATCACATCGCTATTCCCGTCCTTTCGGACAGCCGCTATCCTTACTCGCGGGACGGTCGCCTGCCATGGGATCCATCGATTCCATATCTCGACGCGCTGACCGCGCTCGCGTGGGTCGCGGCGCTGACGCGTACGGTGCGGCTTGGCACCTCGGTCCTGGTCCTGCCTATGCGCCATCCACTGCCCGTGGCCAAAGCGGTGGCGACACTCGACTATCTTTCTGGGGGCCGCGCCGTGCTCGCCGTGGGCGCCGGTTGGTTCGAGGAAGAGTTCGCACTGCTCGACCAGCCGTTTCGCGACCGCGGCCGGCGGCTTGACGACGCGGTGCGGCTCTTGCGGGCATGCTGGGGACCGGACCCCGTGCGGTACGAGGGCGCGTTCTACAACCTGCCCCCGTTTGCGATGGCGCCGAAGCCGCCGCAGGGAAACCGGCTCCCGGTGCTGGCCGGCGGCGAAGGCGACGCGGCGCTCCGGCGCGTGGCCGCGGTGTGTGACGGCTGGCAGCCGCTCGGACTGGACCCGGACACGTTTGGGGAGCGGGTCCGGCAGCTCGAGGCGCTCGCCGGGCGGCGCGGACGTTCCATTAAAGAGCTCTGGCTGCAGATCCGGGTCGGTCGCGGCGCCTCGGTTACCCGCGATCTCGCCGCCCGGTATGCAGAGGCCGGCGCCCGCACGATGATCATCGATCCGCCGTATCGCACCTCGACGCTCGACGCCGTCCACACGTTTCTCGACGAGGTCGCGCGCGAGCTGCGCCTTGCGCCGGACGGCCCCGGCTGTTAGGAGTCTAGCGCCTCCGCACGCGAACGCGCAACGGGCGGGCCCCCGGCGTTCGCCGGGGGCCCGCCGCGGTGCCCGCCGGCACAGGGGGTGTACCGGCGCTGATGACGCGGTGGCCGGCCGGGGGTCGCTCGGCCGGACCACGGCCTCACACTCCGTCTAGCGCCGCTTCCCGCCCGATCGTTCCCTCAATCCTGATCCGTGAACTGCAGCCGGTACAGCTTGGCGTAGATGCCATTCCGGGCGAGCAGCGCGTCGTGCGAGCCTTCCTCGGCGATCCGGCCCTTGTGCAGGACCAGGATACGGTCGACGTTGCGGACCGTCGACAACCGGTGCGCGATGACGATCGCCGTCCGGTTCCGGAGCGCCGCCGCCATCGCGCGCTGAATCAGCACTTCGGTCTCCGCGTCCACGCTGCTCGTCGCCTCGTCGAGAATCAGCAGGATTTCGGGCTGGGCCGCGAGCGCGCGGGCGAACGCGATGAGCTGCTTCTGCCCCGCCGACAGGCCCGCGCCGCGCTCGTGCAGTTCGGTTGCGTACCCTCGCGGCAGAGCCTCGATGAACCGGGCGGCGCCGGTCTGCTCGGCGGCGCGCTGTACGTCCGCGTCCGAGATCGCGGCGTTGCCGAGCCGGATGTTGTCCGCGATCGTCCCGGAGAACAAGAAGACGTCCTGCAGCACGAGACCGACGTGCCGCCGCAGATCCCGCTGCGGATATCGCCGGACGTCCGTCCCGTCCACCAACACCACTCCGCGCTGCGGATCGTAGAAGCGGGTCAGCAGATTGATAATGGACGTTTTGCCGGCGCCGGTGTGGCCGACGATCGCAACACGTTCCCCCGCGGGAATCGAAAACGAGATGCCGCGCAGCGCCCAGGCCCGCTCGTCGTCGCGGTCGGGGCCACGGGATGCGTGGCCGTCGCCCCCTGCGGGGACCAGGCCACGGGACGCGTGGCCATCGTCATACGAGAACCAGACGTCCCGAAACGCGATTTCACCGCGCACCCGCGACAACGGGGACGGGTCGTCGGCGTCCCGCACGTCCACCGGTTCGTCGAGTACGCGGAAGATCCGTTCGGACGAGGCCATCGCGGCCTGGAAAATGTTGAACTTGTCCGCGAGGTCCCGCAGCGGGTCGAAGAACCGCTCCGCGTACTGGATCGCGGCGACCAGCACCCCGAGCGTCGCGACGCCGCGCGCGATCTGGCCGCCGCCGTACCACAGCAGCAGGGCGACGCCCACGGCGCCGACCAACTGGATCGCGGGGTAGAACTGCGAGAAGTTGCGCGTCGACGCGAGGCTCGCCTCGAGGTGGGCCGCGTTGAGCTCGTCGAACGCGGCGAGGCGCCTCGGCTCCTGTGTGAACAGCTGCGTCACGGTCATTCCGGTGATCTGTTCGTTCAAATACGCGTTGATCCGGGCGAGACGCGTCCGCACCGCGCGATACGCCTCGCGCGACCGCAACCGGAAACGTTCGGTGATGACGTAGACGGCCGGCAGCACCGCGAAGGCGGCGAGCGCGAGCCGCCAGTCCATCCATACCATGACGGCCATGATCCCGACCATCGTGAAGACGTCGCCGAAGATCGCGACCGCTCCTGACGTGATCAGTTCGTTCAGCGCATCGACGTCGTTGGTGACGCGCGTGACGAGCCGTCCCACCGGCGTCCGGGCGAAGAAGCTCATCGAGAGGCGCTGGAGGTGCGCGATCATCTGCGCACGGAGGTCGGCCATCACGCGCTGGCCGACCGCCTGCATCAGATAGCTCTGGGCCCAGCGCGCCCCGAAGCCGAGCGCCAGGACGATGAGATAAACGGCGGCGAGTCCGGCGAGGCCGCGGAAATCCGCGCCGGCGCGGCGGGTGCCGGCCGGCGCGATGTACCGATCGATTCCGAGCCGGTACAGCGTGGGGCCGGCGAGGTCCGCAAGCGACGCGACGAGCAGCAGGCCGATCGACGCGGCGACCGTCGGGCGGTACGGCCGCACATACGTGAGCAGCCGCCGCACGAGCCTCGCGTCGTAGGCGCGGCCTAGGATCGGATCTTCGTCGAAGACCGCGCTCACTGGGGCTCCGCCGCGGGCTCTTCCGCCTCGAGCGCCTGCCGCAGCATCTCCCGCTCGTACAGATTGGCGTACAGGCCGCCGCGCGCGATCAACTCGTCGTGGGTTCCCTGATCCACCAGCCGTCCGCCGTCGAGCACGACGATCCAGTCGGCCGATCGGATCGTGGAGATCCGATGCGCGATGACGATGCTGGTGCGCGCCGCCATCACGTGGCGGAGGCCCCGCAAGATCGCCTGTTCCGTCTGCGTATCGACGCTGCTGAGGGCGTCGTCGAGGACGAGCACGCGCGGGTCGCGGATGACAGCGCGCGCGAGCGTAGCGCGCTGCCGCTGCCCCCCGGAGAGGGTGACGCCGCGCTCGCCGACGATCGTGTCGTAGCCCAGCGGAAATTCCGCGGCGTCGACGGAGATCTGGGAGACCTCGGCGGCCTCGAGCACTTGCGCCTCGTCAACCGGGCCGCCGGCCCCGAACGCGATATTCGCGCGCAGGGTGTCAGAGAACAGAAAAGGCTCCTGCGGCACCAACGCGATCGCCCCCCGCAGCGCCGCCAGGGGCAGTTGCCGGACGTCGTGGCCGTCCAGCAGCACTTGCCCCTCGGTGGGGTCCAGCACGCGCGAGATCAGCGAGACGAGCGTCGTCTTGCCGGCGCCGGTCGGGCCGACGACGGCCACGGTCCGGCCCGCCGGGATCACGAGGCTCACGTCGCGGAGCGCCGCCATGCCGCCGCGGATGACAGTGACCCGCCGAAACGCGATCTCGCCCCGGATGCCGTCCACGAGCAGGGGGGATGGCGGATCGGCGATCGCCGGTGATTCGGCGAAGACCGCGTCCAGACGATCCATCGACGCGCGGCCCTGCTGCCACAGGTTCGTGACCCAGCCGAGCGCGATCATCGGGAAGCTGAGACGCGCGAGGTAGTAGGAGAACTGTACCATCTGGCCGAGCGTGAGCGTGCCGCGGATCACGGCGTCGCCGCCCTGCCACAGCAGCACGACCGAGGCGACGCCGAGGATCAGGCCGATCGAGGGCCACAGCGCGCCCTGCGCCCGCGCCAGGCGGAGGTTGGTGCGGACGACCTCTTCCGAGGCCTCGTTGAATCGCGCCAACTGGTCGGGCTCCCGGGCGAACGCCTTCACGACGCGGATGCCGCTCATCATCTCCTGCACGCGGGTCGACAGCACACTGAACTGCGCCTGCACTGCGTCGAACCGGAGGTGAATCTCGCGGCCCAGCAGCAGAAACACCAGCGTGACGAACGGCATGATCGCGATCATCCAGAGTGTGAGCCGCACGCTGATGGTCAGCATGAACGCGATCGAGGCGGCGAGCATCACGGTCGTGTGCACGGAGCGCATCAGCCCGACGCCGGCGAACCGCTGGACGGCGCGGATGTCGTTGACCGCGCGGGCCATCAGGTCGCCGGTCGGCGTACGCTCGAAGAAGGCGAGCGGCATCCGCTGGAGGTGCGCGAAGTACTCACGGCGCAACTCGGTTTCGATGCGGTAGGCGGCGGCCAAGATCGCCCACCGCATGACGTAGGTCGCGGCCGCTTCCGCCGCGGCGAGCACGACGAGCGCCGCAGCGTACACGGCGAGGCGGGTCGCGCCGACGTGGCGCCCGATGCCGTCGATCGCCAGTTTCATGATCCACGGCGCCGACTGCGCCATCGCGATCGAGATCAAGCCGCCGAGGTAGCCGACGGCGTACGCGCGCCGGTAGCGCCGGACGTACGCCCAGAAGCGGCGGCTCCGCATCCGGCGGTCGGGCTATCGGGCCTTGTGGCCGACGAACACGCCGTCCCGAAGGGGAACGATCACGCCCGTGAGGTCCGGATCGGAGAACAACAGCCGCGTGATCTCGCGGACGCCGCGCGTGGCCGGATCGTCGACCGCGGGATCCATCGCCCGGCCGCGCCAGATCATGTTGTCTACGAGCAGCAGCCCGCCGGGTCGGAGGTGCGCCTTCATCACCGGCAAGGAGGCCGGGTAGGCGTCTTTTTCGATATCGTTAAAGATCACGTCGAACTCGCCGGGCGCCCGTCCGAGTTCGGCGACGGCTTCGTTCACGGAGAATCGCACCACGTCCGCGAGCCCGAGCCGGCCGAGGTAGCCGCGCGCCTGCTGGGATAAGGTTTCGTCCCATACGACGTGGTGGACCTCGCCGCCGCCGTTGTCCCGCACGGCCATTGCAAACCACGCGGTGGAGTACCCGAACCCGGAGCCCATCTCGAACACCCGTCGCGCCCCGGTCGCGCGCGCGAGGAGATAGAAGAGTTGTCCCACCACGGGGCCAACGATCGGAAACCGGCGCTTCTCGGCGTCGGCCTCCATCTCGCGGAGGACGGCCGGCCGGGCCGGGATCACGTGTTCCAAGTAGGCGGTCAGCGCGGGTTGCGCCAGGTCCTGATACAGGTCTTTGCTCATGGCACCATGATACGACAGTGCTGATCGGCGGCGCGGCCGTTTGGCCGCCGGTGTACGAGGGCAGGGTGTCGGCGGAAGGCCGGCCACCCGGGGTCACTGCGGGACGGCTGGTTCGATATGAGCGCCGGCCCGGATGATTCCGCCGATCACGATCTGCGCCCGCAGACCGGCGCGATGCACCAGGCCCGCGCGAACCGGCCGTCCGGACGTCCGTTCGAGATGCCCGCACGGCTCGCACAGCCGGATGCCGCGGAGCGTGACCTCGCCCACCCGGAACTCTCGGCCGACGAAATGGTTGAGTGGAACGCCGCGGGTCACGATGTTGCGCCGGCTGTCTCCGGCGCCGAACGCGACCTCGTAGTCGCGGCGCAGGGCGTCGACCGCCTCTTCCTCGATCAGGGTTACTTCGCGGTCCGGGCCGGCCGACTGTGAGAACGTGCCGTTCCCGTCGTGGTACCGATCCTGCTCGAGGCCTTTGCCGGGAACGGCCCGCACGGCGGGCACCGACGTCATCGCATCCCCGGCACGCCGGCAGATATGCAGCGACACGACCGACCCGTTCATCATCGCGACACCTCGGGATGGGTTGAGCGGTTGACGTGATTCGCGCGTGGCCGCTCTGTGCCCTCCGGCGGCCGTCCCGGACGCGTGTGGTACGATACGATCGTTCCGTGTCAAAGGAGGCTGTCGCCACAGCTATGCGCGTTGCCGTCTCGGGATCCCACGGACTGATCGGATCGGCCGTCGCCGCCTCGCTTCGCGCCCGCGGCGACCAGGTCGTCGTGCTCGTGCGGCGCGACGCGGGAACGCCGGAAGAGATCGCCTGGGATCTTGCGGGCGGCCGGATCGACGCAGCGCGTCTCGAGGGCGTGGACGCGGCGATCCATCTGGCCGGGGCCACCCTCGCGTCGCGCTGGACGCCGGAGCAGAAGGCCGCGATCCAGACGACCCGACGGCAAGGCACGGAACTCTTCGCCCGGGCGTTGGCGGGACTCGGACGGCGGCCGCGGGTGCTGATAAGCGCGTGCGCGGTAGGCTACTACGGAAACCGCGGGGACGAGGTGCTCAGCGAGACGTCCGGCCCCGGAACGGGGTTCCTCGCAGAGGTCTGCCGGGACTGGGAGGCGGCGGCAGATCCCGCGCGCCAGGCCGGCATTCGCGTCGTGAATCCGCGCTTCGGCGTCGTCCTGGCGGGCGGCGGCGGGATCCTCGCAAAAATCGTGCCGATCTTCAAGATGGGCGCCGGCGGCCCGCTCGGCCACGGCCGCCAGTACCTGCCGTGGGTCGCGATCGACGACGCCGTGGGGGCGCTGCTGCTTGCGCTCGATCGCGACGACATCGACGGACCGCTCAACGTGGTGTCACCTCGCGTTTTCACCAATCGGGAGTTCACGTCCGCGCTCGCCCATGTGCTCGGCCGCCCCGCGGTCATCCCGGTGCCCGCCGCCGCGCTGCGTGCGATGTTCGGCGAAATGGCCGACGAAGCGCTTCTGGCCGGCCAGCGTGTCGACCCGGTCCGCCTCCGAAGCGCGGGATACGCGTTCCGCTTCGCGGAACTCGAGCCGGCCCTCCGGCACGCGCTCGCGACGGCGTAGAAGCGGCATTGCGGCCGTGCCGCGCGTTGGATATAATCGGTGCGCAGTTCCAGAGCAGGGGTTGCGCGAAGGACGCGGCGCGCCGTCGTGCGAGGGCGCGGTCGTGCGCGGCCAGTGCACCACGTGGGGACGTAGCTCAGTTGGGAGAGCGCCTGAATCGCACTCAGGAGGTCGGCGGTTCGAATCCGCTCGTCTCCACCAGATTTATCAGGGTCCAACCCGGAGAACCGCGAAGGCACTGACCCCTAAGCCTGCGCCCTAACTTCCGTTGGTCTACAACCCGCTTGAGTAGTGTATGACCTGGGCGCAGGAATGGTGCCGACGCACCGGACTCTGCCGCCTGGGGCGGCTTCGCAGCGAGGCCATCAACGCATGGAGAACCTCCATACGCTAAGCGCCATCGTGCTGACTGCGCTCCAACACACGACCGCGCCGATGCGGATGCACCACGTTGACTCGTTCGTGCTACTGCGCGGAGTCGCCGCGCTGTCCGTTGCCGCAGCCGCATGGCTTCTCGTGGTCTTCGCGATGGGCGCAACGCGTCCACAAGATGGCCGTCTCACGCCGGCGCAAGACTCTCAAGCCGCCTACAAGGCTGCGGCTGCGGCCTGGATCAAAGCGAAGAAGTCAAAGTCGTAAGGCCTCGGAACACGAGCAGGACGCGGAAACCCGCGTCCTGCTTCTGTTTTGAGCCGTGTTCGAGAGATCGCCTTCCTGCTAACCTCGTGATCATGAACCCGCTCGTCTCCACCAATCCACCGCGGTCGGCCCATGCTGTTTGACGTGCGGCCCGCGGCCGCGGCGGATCTCGAGGAAGTGGCCGAGGTGTTTCTCGCGTCACGCCGCGACGCGCTGCCCTACCTGCCCGCGCTGCACACGGACGGCGAGACGCGCCGCTGGATTGCCACCACGGTCTTCCGCGGCGGCGGCGTGTGGGTGGCCGTTGCGGACGGGCGCATCCTGGGGTTCGCCGCCCTCAATACCGCGCGTGACATGCTCGAGCACCTCTACGTGCGGCCCGGCTACTCCGGCGCCGGCGTCGGCAGTGCGCTCCTCGAGAAGTCGAAAGCGCTCAGCGCCGGGCGCCTGCGATTGTTTACCTTTCAGCGCAACGCGCGCGCTCGGGCGTTCTACGAAGCCCGCGGCTTCACGGTCGTGGATCTCAACGACGGGTCCCGCAACGAAGAGCGCGAGCCCGACGTACTGTACGAGTGGGTGCGGTCGAATGACGCTTGATTTCTCGGACCGGCGAGGGTTTTGACGCGCGGCGTCTAAGCCCCACAGGGGCAGGGTACAATGCGGTGGGATGGCACTTAGCCCTCAATGGGTACCCCATGATGTGCCGCGGTACACACCTGTGATCATCTGTACAATCCAACCGCGCGCGATCTCGCGATGACGGGGGGACCCGGCTCGCCGTCGTCACGCGGCCACTCGGACAAGGCGCTCGCTTTCCTCGCGCGCCTCGCGACGGAGCTGACCGTCGTGCTGAGCTTTGACGAGCTCGTCGGCGGCACCCTCGAGATGCTCAGCGAAGAAGTCGGCTTTGACTCTTGTACCGTCGGGCTCATCGACGAGGGCAAGGACGCTATCACGATGGTCGGGGCGGCCGGGATTCGCAGCGTGTATAAAGGCCTGACTATTCCGCACGGCCGCAGTCTCAACTGGACGGTGGTCGAATCACGTCAGCCGTTGTACGTGCCCGACATGCACAGCGATTCGCGCGTCTATCGACAGCACGACGACATCCGTTCGGGGATCTACGCACCATTGATGGTGCGCGGCCGCGTCATCGGCGTCCTGAGCGCCCACCGGGGCGCCGTCGACGCGTTCCAGCCCGAGGATCTCGACGTGCTGACCGTCGTCGCGCGGTATCTCGCCGGCGCCATCGAAGTTTCCCGCCTCTACGAGGAACTCCGCAGCCTCGCCAGCACGGACGAGTTGACGCGGCTGCCCAACCGCCGTTCGATCCTAGAGCGGCTCGGCGTGGAGTTGAGCCGGGCGCTGCGCCACGCGCAGCAGCTCACCGTGGCGATCGTGGATCTCGACGACTTGAAACGGGTCAACGACACGCTGGGGCATCAGATCGGCGACGCCGTGCTGGTTCACGTCGCCGACGCGCTGCGGCGGCGCATCCGGGCGCACGATGTCGCGGGCCGGCTCGCCGGCGACGAGTTCATCCTGCTCTTTCCCAACACGAATCGCGACGAGGCGGAGACGATCCTGCGCCGGCTGGAGCGGATCGAGGCCGCCGGCTCGGGGCAGCCCGGCGACCGCGCGATGAGGTTGTCATGGGGTCTGGCGACCTGGCCTGACGACGGCGCCGCCGTGAGCGCGCTCATGGCGGCGGCGGACCGGCAGCTGTACATTATGAAGGGCGCACACTCCGCGGAGCGGCACCTGATCACCGGCATCGGTGAACGCGTTTCGATCGCCCAGCCCGATGATTCCGCCGGCGGCGTGACGCTCTCCCCGCAAGAGCCTTGAACCGGCCCGGCTAGACCGAGGTGGAGGCCCCGCGGGCGCTCGCCGCCATCCTCAAGACCCGGATCGTCCCGATCGTTCGTACCAACTCCACGGAGTGGGCCGAAGAACTGGGGGCCATCCTCGTCGGCGCGGGCCTCGACATCGTCGAGATTACCTTCACGGTGCCGAATGCCACCGCTGTGATCGAGCGACTCCGGCGGCGGTTCCCGTCCGTGCTCGTCGGTGCCGGGACGGTGACCGATGCGGCGGCGGCCGAGCGCGCAATCGACGCGGGCGCACAGTTCCTGCTGAGTCCGGCCGTGTCGCCGAGCATGGTCGAGACGGCGCGCCGGCGGGGCCTGTTGGCCGTGCCGGGCGCCTACACGCCCACGGAGATCCTCAGCGCCTTCGAGAACGGCGCGCCGCTGATCAAATTGTTTCCGGCGGAAGTTGGCGGGCCGGCCTACCTCCGCGCCGTGCGGGCGCCGCTGCCGGGCGCGCAGTTCCTGCCGACCGGAGGGGTGCGCCCCGACAACATCGCCGAGTGGTTCGCCGCGGGGGCCTCGGCGGTTGGGATCGGGTCGGCGCTGGTCGGATCCGGCGACCGGGCGGCCGACGCCGCGACCGTGCGCGCGCGTGTCCAGTCCCTCGTTCGCGCGCTCGCGGCGCAGAGCGTCAAGGACTGACGGCGGTCCGCAGATGGCGACTGTAGTGGGCATTGGGGAAGCGATGATCCGGCTCGCGCCGCCGCCCGGCGAGTCGCTCGAGTCGGCGGCGGCGCTGGCGGTGCAGGTGGGCGGCGCCGAAGCCAACGTCTGCGTGGCGCTGGCGCGTCTCGGCGTCGCGGCCACCTGGATCTCCCGACTGCCCTCGAATCCTCTCGGCCGGCGCATAGCCGAGGCGGTGCGCGCCGCGGGCGTTGACGACGCCGGCATCATGTGGGCGGCTGAGGGCAGCGCCGGCGTGATGTTCCTGGAGCCGGCCGCGGCGCCGCGCGCCGGCGAAGTGTTCTACTACCGCCGGCACTCCGCGTTCGCCGCGATCGAGCCGGACGGGGTGGCGTGGTCCCTCCTCGACGGGGCGCGTGCCGTCCATCTTACCGGTATCACCCCCGCGCTCGGCGACCGGCCCCGCGAACTCATCGCGCGCGCGATCGTCGAAGCGCGGGCGCGCCAGCTGCTGATCTCGTTCGACGTCAACTACCGCGCGACGCTGTGGACGCCGTCGGCCGCGCGCGAGACGCTCTTGCCGCTGGTCACCGGGCTCGACGTCGTGTTCGTGAACGACCGAGACGCCCGCGGGGTCTTCGAGGCGCGGGGCGACGTCGAGGCCGTTGCCAGGTCGCTGCGGGAACGGTTGCGCTGCCGGGTGCTCGTGCTTACGTGCGGGGAGTCGGGCGCCGTCGCCGCGGACGCGGAGACGGTTGTGCGCCAGCCGGCGTTCCGCGCCGAGGTGGTGGATCGCATCGGCCGGGGGGACGCCTTCGCCGCAGGATTCTTATACGGGTACCTAGCGCGCGGAACCAGCAGCGGCCTCCGCTACGGCGCCGCGCTCGCGGCGCTCAAGCAGACCTACACGGGTGATTTCTCTCGGGCGACCCTGCGAGACGTTGAAGCACTGCTGCGCGGCGAGGAGCACGGGCTCCGCCGGTAGGCCGCGCGGGGCCTGCCGGGCCGCGGGTGATTAAGTCGGCTATCAGTCCAGACGGCCACC
>DATEGA010000310.1:0-6313 GCA_035280345.1 bacterium
GGAGAATGGCGACAGCAGCCTTCTCGATCGCGGATCGAATTTCCGCGCGCCAGCGGTCGCCAGGTTGAATTCTTGAGTCAGCCCAAACCTCAACCTGCATCGAGCGCTCAAACGGTCTCAAATGCACTTTGAGTCGGGAGAACGAGCCTCGGTCGGCGTGGCTGTAACATACAAAGACCTGAGTTCTGGCATTGACCAACGCGAATCATTCCCTTCTGTCCAGCGCCCAGCTCGCGAGTTATCAGTTGAAAGGCTCGACCAGTATTCGCCAACGCTACGGTCGGGTCTTGCGGGACGGTGTGCGAATTCACCAACGAAGGAAGACGATCACCGTCCCTTCCGAACCGTCCCACCCACCAGCACCACCACGAGCCGTCGCACTCCCCGCAGACCCCGCACTCCCCGCAGACCCAGGACCAACCAAGAACCAAGGGGGGGTGAAGTCAGGGGTATCGTCTGACAGTGATAGGTAGTACCCCCCGCCGCCGTTGACCGTCTCGCGCCACGCTTCTTATACTAAGAGCGCGCCAGAGTCCACGAGTCTATGACCTTGGAGGTGGCCGCATGGAACTTACCGGCAAACGGGTTGCCGTCCTCGCCGAGAACTACTACGAGAACCTCGAGTTATGGTACCCCGTCATGCGTCTCCGCGAGTCGGGGGCGTCCGTGACGATCGTCGGCCCGAAGGCCGGCGAGGTTTACAAGAGCAAGGAGGGCTTCCCCGCGAAGGCCGATATCTCGATGGACGACGCGAAGGCGCCCGATTTCGACGCGGTCATCGTGCCCGGCGGGTACGCGCCCGACCACATGCGGCGCCACCAGCCGATGTTGAAGCTCGTGCGCGAAGCATTCCAGCAGGGCAAGGTCGTCGCATCGATCTGCCACGCGGGGTGGGTGCCGATCTCGGCGGGCATCGTCAAGGGCAAAACGATGACCTGCGTCAGCGCGATCAAGGACGACATCATCAACGCCGGCGCGACCTACGTCGACAAGGAAGTCGTGGTCGACGGCAATCTGATCTCGTCGCGGACGCCGCCCGACCTGCCGGCGTTTTGCCGCGAGATCATCAAGGCGCTGAGTCTGGCCAAGGTCGGCGCGCGGGCGTAGCGGTAGGCAGACATCAAACACCGGGCCGCGGGGGACCCGCGGTGATTCTCGAGGGGTTCCCCGTCGGCGCGGTCGCGGCCAACTGCTACATCTTTGGCGACGACGCGACCCGGGAAGTGTTCGTAATCGACCCGGGTGACGAAGCGGAGCGGATCCTCGCGGAGCTGCGGCGCCTGGACGCGCGGCCGCTCGCGATCGTGAACACCCACGGGCACTTCGACCATGTGCAGGCGGTCGATGACGTGCGCGGGGCGGCGCATATCCCCTTCTGGATCCACGAGGGGGAGCGGGCGGTGCTCGAGAGCGGGCCGAGCCGGGCGAAGGCGCTATTCGGAATCGATCTGCCGCCGTCGCCGGTGCCGGATCGCTGGATCGTGGACGGCGACGTGCTGTCCGTGGGCAGTCTCCGGCTCACCGTTCGCCACACGCCGGGCCACAGCCCGGGCGGCGTGTGCCTCGTCGGCGACGGGTTCGTCTTCAGCGGCGACACGCTTTTTGCGGGCAGCGTGGGCCGCACCGACCTGCCGGGCGCGAACCAGGACGCGCTGTTCGCGTCGATCGCCCGCGTGCTGCTGCCGCTCCCCGACGACACGGTGTGCTATCCCGGCCACGGTCCGGAGACGACGATCGGTGAAGAGAAGCGGCGCAATCCGTTTGTGGTTCCGCTCCTGCGGTCCCGTGGAGGTGGAGGCGCCCGGTGAGCACGCGCGTCGGAGCGCTGCAGCACCTCGGACCGAAGGAGCTGCGCGCGCGGATCCGGCGCGGCGAGTGGCGCCGGCCGACGGCGGGGCTCGCCGGCGGTTACGCGCAGGCCAACCTCGTCGTCCTGCCCCGCGAAGACGCGTACGACTTTCTCGTCTTCTGCCAGCGCAATCCGAAACCGTGCCCGCTGCTCGAGGTCACCGATCCGGGCAACCCGGCGCCGGCCGCGGCGGCGACGGGCGCCGATCTGCGGACCGACCTGCCGAAGTACCGGATCCACCGCCGTGGCCGGCCGGTCGTGGAAGAGGACGACGTCCGCTCGTACTGGCGGGACGATCTGGTGGCGTTCCTGCTCGGCTGCTCGTTCACGTTCGAGACCGCGATGCAGCACGCGGGCATCGCGGTCCGGCACATCGAGTGCGGCCGGAACGTCCCGATGTACGTCACGTCGACGATCTGCCACCCCGCGGGCGCGCTGCACGGTCCGATGGTCGTGAGCATGCGGCCGCTGCCGGCGGCACAGGTTTCGCGCGCTGTGCTGGTGACCGGGCGCTACCCTCGGGCGCACGGGGCGCCGGTGCATATCGGCGATCCGTCGGCGATCGGCATCAGGGATCTCAACCGCCCGGACTACGGGGAGCCGCCCGTGATGGAACTCGGCGAGGTACCGGTGTTTTGGGCCTGCGGTGTGACCCCGCAGGCGGTGGCCATGGCCGCGGGCGTCGAGTTCATGATCACGCACGCGCCCGGCCACATGTTTGTGACCGACCTGCTCGACGAGGACCTCGCTGCCGGATAGTGTGCGCGTTTCCACGGCAGGCGTCGTTCTCGACGGCCACCTCGACGCCCCGGCCGGCGGCCGGGGCGTCGTGCTGTTCGCGCACGGCAGCGGCAGCAGCCGTCTGAGTCCCCGGAACCGCGCCGTCGCCGCCGCGCTGCACCATCTCGGCGTCGGGACGCTGCTCATCGACCTGCTCACGGGAGACGAGGAGGCGGTGGACGAGCGGACGGCGCGGCTGCGGTTCGACATCGGCCTGCTCGCGCGGCGTCTTGGCGGCATCGTGGAGTGGCTGGCGGCCCGGCCGGAGGGACGGGCCGGATCGATCGGTCTCTTCGGCGCCAGCACGGGCGCCGCGGCGGCGGCGATTGCCGCGGCCGATCATCCCCAGGCGGTGGCCGCGGTCGCCTCGCGGGGCGGCCGCGTCGATCTCGCCGGTCCGGGCGTGCTCGAGCGCGTGCGGGCGCCCACGCTCTTAATCGTCGGCGAACGCGACGCGCCGGTGCTCGATCTCAACCTGTCGGCGCTCGGGCGCATTCGAGCGATGCGGGCACTCGCGATCGTGCCCGGTGCCTCGCACCTCTTCGAAGAACCAGGAACGCTCGACGAGGTAGTGCGCCTCGCCGGGATGTGGTTCGGGCGGTATCTGGGCGCGAGGGGCGGGGCGTGAGGTAGCCCCCGGCCCCGCGTTTTCTATCGCTCGGGGATCATCGACGACCGGCCGAGCGACCGCGGGTCGCGCGAGAGCCATCGTCCGGATTCGGCCAGCGTCAAAAACTCCAGCACCGCCGCGTTGAACGCGGCGGGTTCTTCGAGGTTCACGACGTGGCCGGTGTGCGGCACGACCAGGAGCCCGGCCGTCTTGATCTGACGCTTCATGAACACATCCGGCTCGAGGCATGGCTCGTCCTCGTCCCCGGTTACGATCAGCGTGGGCACCGACAGGCGCGCCAAGTGGTCTTTCAACGAGTACACGGTCGGCCGCCGGCCCTGGACGCCGCGAAGGGTGAGCGCGCTGCCGGTCGTCGAATGCCGCGCGAGCGCGTCGGCGAATACCCGCCACCCGGGCGGGTCCTTGCGCTGGAACTGGACGCGCATCGGGCCCTCCGCGTACAGCGGCGCCACCGCCGCCATCCCGTCGCGCTGCATGCGCGCGCCGAGCGCGTCCGCGTCCCGCTGAAACACTTCCGGGTCGTCCGACCCGTAACCGCACCCGGCGACGACGAGCGAGCGGGCGAGGTCGGGATACCGCAGGCCGAAGTGGAGTGTGGCGTAGCCGCCCATCGAGAGGCCGCAGACGTGCGCCGGTCCGCCCGCGGCCTGCTCGACGATCGCGCGGAGATCGTCGACGGCGATCTCCTGGGAGTAGGCGTCGAGGGTTTCCGGCACATCGGAGGGCGGATAACCCCGCGCGTTGTAGGTGATGACCTTGTACCGCCGGGCGAAGAACGCCACCTGCGGATCCCAACTGCGGCAGTCACCGGCGAACTCGTGGACGAAGACGAGCGGGGTGCCCTGGCCGGTGGCCTCGTAGTAGAGCCGCACGCCGTTCGCCGATGCGTGGGGCATGATCGGGCCTCCTAGTGGCCGCGCACTTCGACGCCGAGCGCGCGTTCCCACACCTTGACGAGCGCGATCGTGTCCTCGCCGTCGAGGCCGAGCCCGCGCGCGAGGGCGTAGGTCAGCAGCGCGCCGGCCGTCATCGGCTGCGCGTGGTTGACTTCCTCGGCCAGTTCGCGTCCCAGCCGCAGGTCCTTGTGGCCGAGTTCGAGGCGGAAGGACGCGGTGAAGTCGTTCTTGAGGATGCGAGCGCCGCGCGAGGGAATGGCGAAAGTCGCGCCGGACCCGGCCGCGAGGGCCTCGAGCATCCGCGCCGGCTCGAGGCCCAGGCGCACCCCGAGCGGCAGCACCTCCGCGAGCAGCGCCATCGAGCCCTGCGACAGCATCTGGTTCAGGAGCTTGGTGACATGTCCGGCGCCGGCCGGGCCCATGTGCATCACGGTGCGCCCCATGGCGTTCAGCGCCGGCCGCACCCGCGCGACGGGTTCCGGGTCGCCGCCGACGTAGATCGTGAGCGTGCCCTCGGTGGCGCCGCGCACACCTCCCGTGATCGGCGCGTCGACCATCGCGACGCGCCGCCCCGCAAGCCGCGCCGCCAGCACGCGGGTCGAAGCGGGCCGGCTGGTGCCCATGTCGACGAAGACCGCCCCGTCGGGCGCCGCTTCGAGCACCCCACCCGGGCCGAGAACAACGTCCTCGACTTCGGCCGAGGTCGGCACGCAGGCGATCACGACCGTCGATGCGGCGATGAGATCGCGGCGGGATCCGGCGACCCGGGCGCCCAGCGTTTCGAGGGCCCGCACGGGCTCTGCCCGCCGGTGCACGGCCGCGGTGACGGAAAATCCCCGGCGCAACAGGTTGGCGGCCATGGGCCGGCCCATCGCGCCGACGCCGATGAAACCGATACGTTCGCTCATGCCGGGTGCTTCGGGCCGCCGCAAATCGCCTCCTTGGCACCGCACGGCAGGGCAGGGCTTCATCGCCGCCGGACCGTACACACTCGCTACGGACAGGAGGGAGCCGGCGTGGCCCGCACGATCGACCTCAACAGCGACCTCGGCGAAAGCTTCGGCGCATACACGATCGGCGCCGACGAGGCGATGATGCCCGAGATCACGTCGGCGAACATCGCCTGTGGATTCCATGGCGGCGACCCTCTCGTAATGGAACGGACCGTCCGTCTCGCCCGGGAACACGGCGTGGGCATCGGCGCGCATCCGGGATTTCCGGATCTCGTGGGATTCGGACGGCGGGAGATGCGTCTTGCGGCCGAGGACATCCGTGCCATTCACATCTACCAGATCGGCGCGTTGTGGGCGTTCGGCCGCGCGGCCGGCCTTCCCCTCCAACACGTGAAGTCCCACGGCGCGCTCAGCAACATGGCGTGGAAGGATGAAGCGTGGTCGCGCGCAATCGCCGCGGCGATTGCGGCCGTCGATCGGACGCTGATTGTCATCGCGCTCTCGGGCTCGGTCCTGGAGCGCGTGGCGCGGGAGGCGGGCCTCCGGGTGGCCGCCGAAGCGTACGCCGATCGTGGGTACGAGCGGGACGGAACCCTCGCCGGCCGCGGGAAGCCGGGTTCGCTCCTGACGGAACCCGATACCGTGGCGCGACGCGTCGTCCGCATCGCGCAGGAGGGCGTCGTCGACGCCGTGGATGGCGGGCAAGTACGCGTGCAGGCGGACACGATCTGCTTCCACGGCGACACCCCGGGCGCGCCGCGGCTGGTGCGGGCCGCGCGGGAGGCGCTGGAACGCGCGGGGGTGGAGGTCGCGCCGATGGGCCGATGGCTGAAGTAACCACCGAGGCGATCGCGGTGGCCCCCTTCGACTGGCGGGCCACGATCTTCGCCATCGATCAGAACGGCACGGAACTCGAGCGGGCGCGCCTGCGCGGCATCCTGGGACGGCCGCGCCCGGATACGAAGATCGTGCGCACGATCGAGGCGCGCCAAAACGAGGACGGCGGTTTCCCGCACCAGATGGCCGCCGGCCGCATCTCTACGATTGACGCGACGATCGCGGCGCTGGAGTGGGTCTGGGATCTGGGCCTCGCCGACAGTCCTTTCGCGGAGCGAGGGTGCACGTATCTCCTGTCGACGCAGCGCCCGGACGGCGGGTGGGACGAGCCGCCGGGGCTGCTGCGGTACGCGCCCCCGCCGCGCCT
>DATEGA010000311.1:0-3857 GCA_035280345.1 bacterium
CCCAGTGTCACGCGGGGAGTCCCGAGCGCACGACCGTCCCACCCTTCGGTCGTCTGAAAACTGTCGCAGATACCTTGTACCCTAAGGCCATCCGTTATGTCAAGTAACACTATATATAGAGCGGACGTAAGTAAACATGCGCTTGTGTAGAGTCCGACCGGCCCGTAGCGCCCGATCTCATACCGACCAGGGCGGATCCGCGCGGTCCTCTCCGTTAACTCCGTGAGTACTCGACGTTGCTTGTCCCGGCGCGCGGAAGCGCGTACGATCGGGCCAAGAGACCGCAACCACCGGGGGGATGCGGCGTTGCTCTTCGACAAGTTGTGGGATCAAGTCAAAGGCGCCGAGCGCACAGGAACACTGACCGTTGAGGAAGCCCTTGACTGCGCGACGCGCCTGCCCCAAGCGCTCTTCTGTTCGATGATGGAGTGCCTGGCCGACAACGGCGAGGATCCCGCAATTATTGTGGTCCAAGTCGCCCGATTGCACGATGTGACACTTCGCCGCCTCCGCGACGTCGCGCAGACGCTTCGGGAGCGGCGCAGCCAGGGGGTGCACTGAGCGCCGGTCCGCGCCTTGCGGAATTGATGTTGGTTCATCTAAAATTATAGATGTTCTGACATCAGTTCCGACAGGAGGCGGCCGGCATGCGCGGGCGGGTACGCGCCGAGCGCCAGGCGGGTGACGTTCGGGCGCGCGGTGAGGCTAAGATGGGCATCCATGTCCCGAAGGAGCTGCATCGGCGGTTTCGCGCCCGCCTGATCCTCGAGGGCCGTCTGATGCAGGACGTGATCCGGCATTGGGTAGACGAAGAAGTCACAGCACATCGGACGCGCCAGCCGTCCACCGGAGGGCTTCGCTTTTTCAAAGGAGTCGACCGGAGCACGCTGGCGGCGATCGCCGTCCCCATCGAGCAGGACAAGATCCGCCGGCTCAAGAGCAAGCTGTTAATCGAAGGCCGCAACATCTCGCAGTGGGGCACGGAGCGCATGGAGCAGTTCCTCAGAGAGCGCGGCTGAGCAGAGCGGCGGCGCTCGTCTGCGCCGCCGCTCTGGCGGTCCTGCCTCCCGCGCGACCCGCGCTTGCCGCGCTGCCCGCACTCACGGTCTACGCGACGCCGCCGGCCGTTCGAACGTCACTTCACCTGCAACCCGGTTTCGCGCTCATCGTACGAGCCGACCGGCACATCGACACCGTCGCGATCGGCGACCCGCGTCTGGTCGCCGCGGCGCCGGTGCACCGGGGACCGGACGTCTTCGACGTCGTGCTGCAGCCGCTGGCCGACGCCGGCACCACGAACATGGTGCTCTGGCTCGACGACGTGACCACCGTCTGGACTCTCGACATCGGACCGGGGCAGCGCACCACGGACGTGGTGTTCGTGGTCACACAGCCGCACGCCGCGCCTGCCGCTCGTCCCGCGCCGCCCGCCGCCACCGTAGGCACCTCGCCATTGCCTGCCGGGACGACGCCACCGCCCGCGGCCGCGGTGCCCGCCGGCCTCACACCTGGCGGTCCTCAGGCAACGACGCTCGACCTCCGTGAAACCGTCGGCCCGGTGACGGCGGCGTTTCACGCATCTCGAACGCACGGTGGCGTGCTGCTCCGCTACGAGATCACCAACGGCGCCGGGGACGATCTCGTCATCAGGGCGTCCTCCGTGCTCGTGCGCGCGGACGGCCGGCCCGTAGCCTACGGAATGGGTCGCGACAGCGTCGACCGCAGCAGGCCCGACGTCATCCCGCGGGGGGCGACCGAGACGGGCGCGATCGACATCGCCGTGCCGTCGGCCCGGCGGATCGAACTGGCGCTCTCGCTGTTCACGCTCACACCCGCAACGTCCGCGGTCGGCACCGCCAACGCGCCCGCGGCGCGCACCGCCACCACGCCCGCCACGCCGTTGCCGATTGTACTCCAGGCGACGTTCAGCGGGCTCGACCGCCTCGCGGTGACGGCAGGGCCCTGACGCCGCTGCGCGGGGAAGCGTTCACCGTATGTCCGACATCGACGCCCTGCTCGCGCTCATCCCGCGATGGATCGCCGCGGGCATCGCCCCGCGCCGCGCGGACGATTTGGAAGAAATCGTCGTCGATCTCGGGCGGGCGCCGTACTTTCGATTCACGGACGGCGACGAGGGGACCCTAGCGTCCCGGGAGATCGCCGCCGAGGACATTCAGTATGTGATCGGCCGCGTCACGCGGTTCCGCGAGGACAACCGGACCGGCATCGAACGGACGCTCCACCGGATCGCCTGCGTGCGCGACCGCTATCACGAGATCGTGGGCTTCACGTTCCGTGTCGGGCGCGTGGTGGACGGCGCGGCGGGCCCGATCGCGGACCTGCTCGCCGGTGGCCATCATGTGCTGCTCGTCGGGCCGCCGGGCGTCGGCAAGACGACGGTGCTGCGCGGCGCCGCCGCGGTCCTGGCAGACCGGATCGGACGACGCGTCGTGATCGCGGACACGAGCAATGAGATCGGCGGCGACGGGCGCGTCCCGCACGCGGCAATCGGCCGGGCGCGGCGGCTGCAGGTCCCGCTGTTCGATCCGTCCCGCCCCGCCGCGCCAGGTGACCGTCAGGCGCATCTCGTGCTGCAGGCGGTCATCAACCACGGCGCGCAGTCGCTCGTGGTCGACGAGATCGGCTTCGAAGCCGATGCGCGTGTGGTCCGGACGATGGCGCGCCGCGGAGTGCAGGTTGTGGCCACCGCCCACGGCCGGACGTTGCAGGATGTGGTGTTCAATCCGGACCTAGCCTGCCTGATCGGCCTGCCGAGACCGATCGTGCTGCCGGCCGAGGAAGCGACGCGCAGGGGCTCCGGCCGTTATACGGTCCTGGAGCGGACCGAACCGCCGGCGTTCGATCGCGTGGTCGAAGTGGCCCGGCGCGATCTGTTCGTGATCCACCGCGACGTTGCCGCGTCGGTCGACGCGGTTCTCAGCGGACTCGCGCCTCCGGTGGAGATCCGCCGACCGCAGGACCGCCCGGCGGTGCCGTCCAAGGCAGCACCGCCGTGGAGAGAGGGATCGTGAAGTGGTTCGACAGCCGGATGGGCTACGGCTTCGTGATAGACGCAGAGGGTCGAGACGTGTTCGTGCACCGGCGGATCGTGCGCCGCGCCGGCCGGCGCCGGCTCGAGCCCGGTGAATCTGTGGAATACGAGGCCGAGGTCACGCCGCGCGGCGTGAAGCTTACGCGTCTCGTCGTCGGGGAAGCTCCGAAGCGTTCGGCGTAACCCCGGCATCGTCCGCGCCGTCGTCGTGCGCGCCATCCCCCTGCGCCCCGTCACGGTGCGCGGCCGGACCGTGGGCCGGCTTGCGGACGGCCGGAAACGCGATCACACCGGTTTGCCGGACCACCGTTTGTGCCTTGCGCTGTGGCACACGCGGATGGTTGGCGATGTTGAGATCGAGGTTCTTGCCGCAGGTGCACGTGATCTTACTTACCTGACTCGCGTCGATCCACACATTGCCCGAGGTTTCTGCGTGCTGCCGGGCGGCCGCGATCGCGCCGGAGGCCAGCTCCTCGGCGTCTTCGCGCTCACCCTGGGCGGGCGTCCCAGTACCGTAGACCGAATAGATGAACTTCTTCGGATAGTAGATGCTGTATTTCTTCCCGCACCGTCCGCACGGGAATGTGAAGACCAATGCCACGCACGATCACCTCGGCTTTCATTTTAGCACAGGCGCTTGCGGCAGCCTGGGAAACAGGATGTTAGGGCAGGAAAGCTGCGCTTTGCTGTGATAGCATACGCTCACTTACGGCCCGGAGGCTGGCAGCGCATGGATGGACGCACGATGCGGACACTCGCACTCGGCACTGCAATCGGCGCGGTAGGCGCGGCACTTGCCGTTGGG
>DATEGA010000312.1:0-5861 GCA_035280345.1 bacterium
CGAGCGCGCCCGCCATCGCCGCGACCGCGCCCTTCATGTCGACCGCGCCGCGTCCCCACACCCTCCCTTCGTGGATCTCCGCGGCGAAGGGCGGATAGGGCATCGAGCCGGACGGCGGAACCGTATCCATGTGGCCGTTCAGCATCAGCAGCGGCCGGCCCGCCGCCCGGCCCGGGAGCGTGGCGATCAGGTTCTCGCGCCCGTCCAGGACCGGCTGGCGGGTCGTGGCAATGCCGTCCCCGCCGAGGAACTCCTCGAGCACGCGCGCGACGCCCGACTCCCAGCCTTCGTCGGCCCGGTAGCTCGGCACCGCCACCATCCGGCGCGTCAACTCGACGATTTCGCCGGCGTCGATCGCCGCATCAACCTGCCGCCACGTTGCACCGTCGCTCATGGTTCGTCCTTCGCCAAGGAGAAAATGAATCCCCGGCCGTAGGTCAACGTCATGGATGCGGGCGGGCGGTTGAGAGACAGGCACGCCGTCGTTACCGGAGCGGCGCGCGGCATCGGATTGGCAATTGCGAAACGCCTCGCCGCGGAGGGCGCGGCGGTCACGATCTGGGACGTCGACGGGGCCGAGGGTGAACGCGCGGCGGCGGAGCTGCGGGCCGCCGGTGAACTGAGCGCGCTCAGCGTCGATGTGGCGGACGCATCGTCCGTGGAGGCGGCCGCCCGCGAGACGCTCCGCAGATCCGGCCGCGTGGACGTACTGGTCAACAACGCCGGCATCGCCGGACCGAACGCGAAGGCCTGGGAATACCCGCTCGACGCCTGGCAAAAGGTCCTCGACATCGATCTCACCGGCGTCTTCCTCTGCTGCCGCGCGCTCATCCCCTCAATGCTGGAGAGAAAATACGGACGGATCGTCAACATCGCATCCGTCGCCGGCAAGGAAGGCAACCCGAACGCTTCCGCGTACAGCAGCGCGAAGGCCGGCGTGATCGCGCTCACCAAGTCGCTCGGCAAGGAGCTCGCCGGCAGCGGCGTGCTCGTCAACTGCGTCACGCCCGCCGCGGTGGAGACGGACATTTTCGCCCAGATGACACGCGAGCACATCCAGTTCATGCTGTCCAAGATCCCGTTGGGCCGCTTCGGCACGACGGACGAGGTGGCGGCCCTCGTCGCGTGGCTCGCGTCGGAGGACTGTTCGTTCTCGACCGGAGCTGTCTTCGATATCTCCGGAGGCCGCGCCACGTACTAAGCGCTACTGCAGCGAGGCAAGATCGCCCGCAAACAGGAAGCTCCCAGGCTCGTACGCGCACAGCGGATCGTCGCCGGTCGGGTCGCCCGTGGCGGCAGGCGCGCGACCGCGATCCCCACACACCTCGCGAAACTCGCAGCGCCCGCACCGCCCGTGCCACGACGCGGGGTCCCGCAGCGCCCTGAGCAGTGGGCTCTCGCGATAGATCTCCCCGAGCCGCTGGCGGCGGATGTTGCCCGCCGGCAGCGGCAGAAAGCTCTGCTTACATCGCCACGATGAAGCCGGCCATGTAGCCCTCTTTGCCGGGACCGGCGTACCCCTGCTCCATCGCCCAGCCGTGGCCGCCGGCGTCGCAGGTCAGCGCGCAGTACCAGCGGTACGTGCCCGGCGTCGCGATCGTGAACGTCGCGGAGGTCGTAACCGGCTGCACGTCGTTGCCGACTTCCTTACCGCCCTTGATCTGGATGTCGAGCTTCGCCTTGGGGGCGGTGAGCGTGTGCGCGCCCTCGTCGTAATTGATGAAGTCTACCGTCACCGGCACGCCTGCCTTAACGACGAAATTCGGCGGCACGAACGCGTCGTGACCCTTGCCATCCGGGCCGAGAATGCCCGTCTTGCCGCGGAAGATGTAGACCGTGTCGTTCTGCGCCTGCGCGGCCGACGCGCCGCTCAGACGCGAGAACGGCGACGCCAAGAGGGACGCCCCTGCCAGTCCACCGGCCGCGGCGGCAAGCGCCTCGCGCCGGGTCACGTACTTGTCCATCCGTATCCCTCCTATCGGTCTCTGGCGCATTTGTACTGGGCCGAGTGTACCTGGAGACCGCCGCCGAGCCTATCGGACGTCGATTGGATTTCTTATCGGGCGGAAGTATGAGGACCGTCTCGGGCCGCAAAAGTCTGGTTCTTCCCGCCCAAAACGGCGACGCCCGGTCGCGAAACCGCGTCCGGGCGACCGACCGTCGACTTTTTGCGGGGGCTATTTGAGGGTCAACAGGTACGCGACCAGCGCCTTGAGATCATCGTCCGACAGCTTGTCGAAGGCCGGCATGTTCGTGTTGGGGTTGATCTTGTCGGGGCTGCGGATCTGCGTCGCCAAGCGATCGGCCGCCATCCGGGTGCCGACGTGCGTCAGTTCCGGGCCGACGGTGCCGCCCTGACCGGCGACGAGGTGGCAACTCTGACAGTGGTTGCCGACAAACAGGGCGTGCCCCCGGTCCAGCACCGCCTGGGGCGAACCCGCGGGTGCTTCGCGGGTTTCGGGCGGCACCTGCACCGCACCGAGGTACGTCAACGCGCCCACGAGCACCACCGTTCCGCCCGCGACCGCTATCGCAAAGGGGCGCTTCGCGGGCCGCCGCTCCGCGCCTGGGTCGATGAACGGCACGAGAAAGAGCAGCAGGATCGCCGCTACCGGCAGCACCACCACCCCGAACGGTTCCCAGATGGGCCCCTCGAAGTACTTGAGCAGTTGGAAATAAAACAGGAAGTACCATTCCGGGCGCGGCACGTAGGTCGTCGAGGCCGGATCGGCGCGAACTTCCGTTGGCACACCTTTCCACGCCGTCAGCGCGAACAGTACCAACAGGATCAACAGCGACACGCCCAAATCGTCCGCCAGCTGCTCGGGGTAGAATTTCTTGTTCTTCTGGACCATCGCTTCGTTGCCGGGGGCCGGCGCGATCCCGTGCTTGTAGACGAGGTAGAGGTGCAGCAGCACGAGCGGCACGAGCAGCGCCGGCAGCAGCAGCACGTGGATCGCGTAGAATCGCGCCAGGGTCACCGGACCGACGCCGGCTTCGCCGCGGACGAGCTGCAGCAGCCAGCCGCCGATCACCGGTGCCGTGCCGACGATCTTCGTGCCGACGACGGTTGCCCAGTACGAGCGCTGCGTCCACGGCAGAAGATAGCCGGTGAAGGCGAAGCCCATCACGATCAGCAGCAGGGCGACGCCGACGGTCCAGGTAAGCTCGCGCGGCGCCTTGTACGATCCCCACGCGAACGTGCGCAGCATATGCAGGCCGACCACGATCACGAGCGCGCTGGAACCCCAGTGGTGGAGGCCGCGCAGCACCGGACCGAAGAGCACCTGCGACATGATGAAGTTGATGCTGTCGTAGGCGTGCTCCGGAGCCGGCGAGTAGTTCATCGCGAGAATGATGCCGGTCACGATCTGCACGACCAGGAGAAAGAGGCTCGCGCTGCCGAGCGTGTGCGGCAGCCCCGTTTCGTCGGGCACGCTGCGGTTCAGGAAGCCGCCGAACAACCCTCCGCCGAGCCGGTCGTTGAGCCAGCCGGCCAGTCCCGCCGAGGGCCTCCCCTTCTGGCTCACGCGCCGCCTCGCACGAGCGCGCCCATGTAGAGCGTGCCGTTTTCGACCTTGGTCTCGTAGTGGTCGAGCGGCCGCGGCGGCGGTCCGGCGAGTACCCTACCGGTCGCGTCGAACTGGCCGCCGTGGCATGGACATAGGAACTTTTGCTGCGTCTCGTCCCAGTGATACGGGCAGCCGAGATGCGTGCAGTGGTTGTCGAAGACGCGATACCCACCTTGGGCATCGCGCACAACCCAGACCTGCATCTCGGCCGTCTGGTTGACCCATCCTTCGTTGGCCGGATGCATATGATGGGCAAGCGTCGGGGTCGGTCCGAACGAACCGGCGGGTCCGACGGCCACCCAATCCGCCTTCTCAATCGGCTTGAACGCGGGCGACAAAAATGCGCCGATAACGGGCAGCCCGATCAGGGCCCCGATCACGGCGCTCAGGCCCCAGAACAAACGGCTGAAGAACGTGCGGCGGTCCACCGCCGATGCCTGTGCGCGCTGTACGCTCATCGTCCTCCCCACTCCTGGACGCTCGCGAGCCCGCGGCGAAGCGTTCCGGCGATCTTCCGCCTGTCACAGTACGCCGTGCCAATCAAGGTCCCTCTTGGCACCACGGTGTCGAGAATATGGGGCGGGGCAATCACATATCATCAGACCCGGGGCTGATTTTGACGTCGGATCAGAAACCGGCCCCGCGGGTCCGGGTCAAGTCGCGGGCGTGCGAGGAGCTTGCTACTAGGCAGCCCGCTGCGTGAGCCGGTCTTCCTCCAGCAGGCGGCGTCGGGACGCTCCCGCCAGCGCCACAACGTCCGCGAGGTCGTCGGCGATCTTCGAGATGTCGTTCCGGACCTCGCTCGGCGTGGTGACCAGGCGTTCGGCCGCGCGCACCTGGCTCAGCGCATTGCGCAGCTGACGCTCGACTTCGATTAGGGCCCAGTAGGTCTCATGCTCCTGCGCCATGCTCCACCTCCGCCCATCCGCAGTCATCGCCCTTCCGTTTGCATCTTTATCATGAGGGACGGCGCGGGCGGGGGGGATCGGACCTGCGCCCGATTTCGGGGTCCGGCGGGCGCCGGCGTCGAAGCCGGGACCCGGCATGAAGGTCACGTTTCTCGGCGCCGTGCGTACAGTCACGGGCTCGATGCATCTCGTCGAGACCGGCGGCGCCCGCATCCTGCTAGATTGCGGGTTGTTCCAAGGGCATCGCGACGAGGCGGATCGGATCAACAGGACCCTGCCCTTCGACGCCTCGGGCATCGAGGCGGTGATCCTCTCCCACGCGCACCTCGATCACTGCGGAAATCTGCCGACACTGCTCCGTCACGGCTTCCGTGGCCCGATCTACTGCACTCCGGCCACACGCGATCTCACCGCCCTCGTGCTGCACGACAGCGCCAAGGTCCAGCATCAGGACGCCCGCCACGTGAACAAGATCCGTGCACGCAGCGGGCTGCCTCCGGTGGCGCCACTGTATACGACGGACGACGTGGCGCAGACGATCCATCGGCTGCGGGCCGCGCCCTATCACGAGCCGTTCCGGCTCGGGCCGGCCCGCGTCACCTTCTACGACGCGGGCCACATCCTCGGCTCAGCGATCACGGTGTTGGAGGCGGACGGACAGACGCTCGGCTTCACGGGCGACCTCGGCCGCTGTGGGGCCCCGATCCTCCGCGGCCCGGAGATCCCGCCCGGGGTCGACGCGCTGATCATGGAGTCGACGTACGGAGACCGGGCGCACGAGCCGCTGGCCGGCGTGGAGGCGCGCCTGGGCGCGATCGTGCGCGAGACGGCGGCCCGGGCCGGCGCGGTGCTGATTCCCTCGTTCGCGGTCGGCCGCACCCAGGACATCACCTACGCGCTCCACCGCCTGCGCAACGCGTCCGCCGTGCCTCCGCTGCCGATGTTCGTCGACAGTCCGATGGCCGTGGACGCGACCGAGATCTTCCGGCGGCACCCAGAGTGCTTCAACAGCGAGGCGCGTACGATGCTGGCGCACGAGGATCCGTTCGGGTTCAAAGGGCTGCGGTACGTGCGAGAGATCGACGAGTCGCAGAAGCTCAACGATCTCGCCGACCCCTTCATCGTGGTCGCGACGTCGGGAATGTGCGAGTCGGGACGAATCCTGTACCATCTGGCCCACCGCATCGGCGACGCCCGCTGTTCGCTTGTGCTCGTGTCGTTCCAGGCGGAACACACGCTGGGACGGCGCCTGGCCGGCGGCGCGCCGACGGTGCGCATCTTCGGCGAACCGCACGACGTCCATCTTCAGGTCCATCAACTGGCGGAGTTCAGCGCCCACGCGGACGGCGGTGAACTGGCGGCCTGGCTCGCGCGACTGCCG
>DATEGA010000313.1:0-4771 GCA_035280345.1 bacterium
TGGACGGGGCGGACGTCGTCATCACGATGCTGCCCGACGGCCCGGCGGTGGAGCGGGCGGCCTACGGCGAAGGCGGCTTCGTCGCGGCTGCGCGCAAGGGGCAGACGCTCCTCGAGATGACGTCCTCGCACCCGAGCGTGACGCGCCGGCTCGCCGCCGAGCTCACGGCCCGTGGTGTGGGCGTGCTCGACGCGCCGGTCTCGGGCGGAGTCCGCGGCGCGGAGGGAGGCACGCTCTGCGTCATGGTGGGCGGTCCGGCGGCGCTGCTCGAGTCGCAACGGCCGGTGCTCGAGTCCTTCGGCCGGATCGTGCACGTGGGCGACAGGCCCGGCGACGGCGACGTCGTCAAGACGATTAACAATCTCATGTCGGCCACCACGGTTTGGAGCGCCGTCGAAGCGGTGGCGCTCGCGCGGCGCGCGGGCGTGGCGCCCGGGCGGATGCTCGAGGCCGTCAACCTCTCGAGCGGACGCAGCAACACGACCGAGACCAAGATCGCGCAGTACATGCTGCCGCGCCGTTTCACCGCCGGCTTCACGGTCGCGCAGTATCTCAAAGACCTCGATATTTGCCTCGACGTCGCCGCGGGATTGGACGTGCCGATGCTGCTCGGCGAGGCGCTGCGGCAGGCTTGGCGCGCAGCCGCGCAGTCCGGCTTGAGCGCGGAGGACCACACCGCGCTAATCACGCTGGTGGACCGGTGGCTCAACAGCGCAGAGACGCCGCGGTAACCGCGGGGGCCGCGATTCTCCGATCGGCTCGCGTCGGCCGGCTCGCGACCGCCGACCGCCGGGGCCGTCCACATGTGGTCCCCATCTGCTTCGCTGAGACCGGCGGACGCCTGTACTCCCCGATCGACGAAAAGCCGAAACGGGCTGCGCCGCTGCGCCTGCGGCGCGTGCGCAACATCCTGGAGAACCCTCACGTCGCGCTGGTGGTCGACGCGTACCGGGAAGACTGGCGGCGCCTCTGGTACGTGCTCGTCTTCGGCACTGCACGCGTCGTCGTGCCGGGCGGCACACGTCATGGCGCGGCGCTCCGGGCGCTGCGCCGCAAATACCGTCAGTACCGGACGATGCGCCTCGAGGAGCGGCCCGTGCTCGAGTTGACGCCGAGCCGGATCGTCACCTGGCCGCGTACGGCGCGTACTCGAGCACGCTGAGCCCGCGGCCGCGATCGATCGCGTAGACGAGGCCGCGCGTATCCACGAAGATGTCGTTAGTCTGCACCGCGGACTCGCCGTCCGGCGCCGGCGGCACGTAATGGCCCACCTCCCGCGGGAGGTACGGATCGGAAACGTCGACCGCCCGCACGCCGCCGCTGAACCACGCGAGAAAGACGATGCTGTCCGGACGGACGTGCTCCCACGGCTGGTGTGCGCCGAAGCGCCGCCCCCGGACGACGAGCCCGTCCGGATCGGCCTGGTACGTCGCGACGGGCACCGGCCGGGCTTCGTTCGTAATATCGAGCACCCACATGAACGCCGGCGGATCCTCGAGGAGGTCGTCGGTCACGTCCTCGTCGGTGACGACGGCGAAGCGGCGGCCGCGGATCGTGTGCGGCAACGGAAGCACCGTGTGGGTCGGCGACGTGTAGGGCGGGTTCCAGGCGACGGAACCGATCGTGCGGGGCGTTCGCGGGTCGGCGATGTCGAGAATCACCGCGCCGGCCTGCCCGCACGCCGCGTACGCGCGCTCGCCGCGCGCCAACACGAGATGCACCCAGTAGTGCCGGCCGGCCGGCGGCTTCTCGCCGGCGGCGACGTGCTGTCCCGGCAGCCACCACTGCCCGACCATCTCCGGACGCTCCGGGCGCGCCACGTCGACGATCGTCAAAATATTGGTGGAGAAGCCTTCCCACTCGGTCGAGAGAAACACCCGCGTCCCGGCGAGGTCGAACCGGTGCACGCCGCGTGCCGCGGTCGGAAAGCGGCCGATGAGGCGCGGCTTCGCGCGGTCCGCAATGTCATAGAGGACGAGACCGACGGGCGGCTGTTCGGAGCGGCCCGCGCCCGGCCCGTGGGCGGGGTAGCGCTCGTGGTTGACCAGCATCAGATCACCGAGCACGCGCACCTTGTGCGAGTGGATACCGTCCGGGATCGAGACCTGCGAGACCAGGCGCGGGGCGCGCGGATCCGCGACGTCCACGATGCTGGTGCCGTACGGCGGCGTCATGTGGCCAATGTACGCCCAGCGACCGTCGACGACGACCTGGCCGCCCCCGGGAATGTCGAGATAGCCGATGCGCGTGAACCGCGACGCACGGGCGCGTCCGATCGTCTCCAAGAGAAACGGCTCCTGAGGAGATGAGGTGGTGATTCGTTACGCCGGGCAGACCGGGACTTCCTCGCCGCGCGGCCGCCGCGGCGCCCCCGTATCGGACCCGCGCCGCGCAGGCCCGGAGGAGGTGCCGCGTCCGCCGTTCGCGTAACCAGCCATCGTCAATAGGCGGTTATCAAGCAGTGGGAGCCCGTCAGCCGACCGGCTCCGAGGTGGGTGCGATGGCGAATCAACAGGCACGGGCGCGGCGGCGCCTGCTCACGTCGTCTCTTGGAGGGCTTTTGGTGGCCTTCATGGGGGCGGCGCCATCCTTCGGCCAGAGCGGCGGGTTTTCAGGAGGCACCGCCGCGCCCAAAGACGTCCCCGCTTTCTCGTTCGTGGCGCGAAACCTCGCCAGCATGTATCAGGCGGTTGCCGTGGTCACGGGGTCCGACCGACGGTACCGAGGCGTCGGGTTCGCGCAGTGCCTGCGCACCGTGCTCGCGAAGGTATCCGGCAATCCGCGGCTCGAGCACGATCCGCGGGTGGATCGGTTTGCGCGGGAGGCGAACTTGTTTGTCGGGTCCTTTGATTACGTCGACCAGATGGCCGCCTACCACGTCAAAGACGATCAAGGGACGTACGACCGGCCGTACAACCTCACGGTGCGCTTTGTCCCTGCACAGATCGACGCGCTGCTCGCGCGGCTCGACGAACGGCCCTGGCGAGGAGCGCGGCCCGTGATCGTCGCGGCCTTGGCGGTGCGCGGCGCGAGAACCAGCTACCTTCTAAGCGCGGACAGCGCCGCCGGCGCCGACCAGCGGAGTTCCCTCGAAGAGATGGCGAGCGAGCTCGGCATTCCTGTCCGCTTCCCGACGGACGCGGAATTGACTGCGTGGGGCGCGACCCTCCAGGGATCTCCCTTGCCGCGCGCGTCACTGCCGCCGGAGCAAGCCTTGGTCGCCGGCTCCCTGGAGTTTCAGGCGGCGGTGCCCGGGTGGGCCGGAGCCTGGCGCATGCGCTATCGCGGCAACGACTACGCGTGGACGATTCGCGGGGTGAATTTCGATGCCGCGTTTCGAGACCTCGTCAACGGCGTCGTACTGGTCGCCTCCGGCCACGGCGCGCCGGAGTGAGCGCCCCGCATCACGCGTCGGCGATGGAGCCCGGCGGACGGGTGCCGGCGCCGAAGACGCTGCGCCTCGTGCAGGAGTTCATCAACACCTATAACATCGAACGGGCGCATCTTGGACTTCGGACCGACGAGTTCGTCGCGCCGGCGGATCTCCGCCGCTGGCTGACGGCGCGCGGTCTGCTGCCCGGCGCGGCCGCCGTTCACGCGTCGGACGTCGGGCGCGCGGTGGAGGTTCGCGAGGCCCTTCGCCGCCTCGCGCTTGCCCATAACCACGCCCACGAGGGCCCGGCCGCCGGCATGCGAGGACATCGCCGGATGCCGGCGGCCGCCGAGGCCGCACGCACGCTGGCTCGCCTGGCCCGGGACGCGCGGCTCGTCATCGGGGTGCGAAGCGACGGCACGATGGGTCTCCAGCCGGAGGCGTCGGGTATCGTGGGCGCGCTCGGACGGCTGGTCGCCACGGCGCTCGTCGCGCAAATGGACGGCACGTGGCGGCGGCTGAAGGCGTGCGTCCGGTGCCACTGGGCGTTCTATGATCACTCTCGGAACCGCTCGGGCGCGTGGTGCTCGATGTCGCTCTGCGGCAACCGGGTGAAAGCCAGGACGTATCGGACGCAGCGCCGCGCACGCGCGAAAGCGCGCGCCCCGCACTAGGTGTAGTTCCCAGATAGGTTGTTGACACATGAAAGCCTTCCAGCGTTCTTGTGGGGCAGAGCGGATAAGCCCCACTCTGGGAGGCGTTCATGGGCCGTGCGCGTGGCAAGCTCACACCGGCGGGACGGCTGCTGCTGGTGCAGCGAGTCACGGTGCTTCAGTGGCCCGTAAGCCAGGCCGCCGCCTCGATGGGAGTCTCGCGTGAAACGGCCTACGAGTGGCTGCGGCGGTGTCGCGCCGCAGGACCGGCTGGGTTGGAGGACCGGTCGAGCCGCCCGCATCGCTCGCCCCGCCAGGTGCCGGCTATGGTAGAGCACCGGATCTTGATGTTGCGGCGCCGCCTGAAATGGGGCCCGCATCGCTTGGCCCCACTGGTGGGCCGCCCTCGCTCGACGATCTATGCTGTCCTGGCGCGGCATGGGATGACGCGGCTGCGGGATCTGGACCGGTCTACGGGAGTGCCGGTCCGCTATGTCCGGGAGCATCCCGGCGAGCTGCTCCACCTCGATATGAAGCCTCTGGCACGGGTTCCAAAGGGTGGCGGCCATCGGCTCTTGGGCCGTGGCCCAGGCTACCCGCACCGGCGTGCCGGTTATGAAGTGATTCACGTGGCGATCGACGATGCCTCGCGGCTGGCCTTTGCTCAGATTCGGCCGGATGGCCGCGCTCCCACGGTCGTCCAGTTCCTCACCGATGCCGTCGGCTTCTTTGCCGAGCATGGGAT
>DATEGA010000314.1:0-6257 GCA_035280345.1 bacterium
GCGCGCCGCGGGCGGCGTCCTTTCCCACGACCGCTTCGCGGCCGCGGGCATCGGCCTCTACCTGCTGTTCATCGCGGTGGCGCTGCTGGCGCCGTGGATCGCGCCGTACGACCCTCAACAGACGATCGTGCGCGGCGACGCGTTGATGGCCAGCCGGCCGCCGAGCCGGGACTTCCTGCTGGGTACCACGAACGTCGGCCGCGACATCTTCTCCCAACTCATCTACGGCGCCCGTCCGGCGCTGACCGTCGGGTTCGCCGCCGCGTTCGCCGTCACGCTGCTGGGGACCGTGGTCGGCATCGTCGCCGGATACTCGGGCGGCTGGATCGACGCGGTGCTCATGCGGCTCGCCGACGTCGCCTTCGGCATCCCGTTCCTGCCCCTCGTGATCGTGCTCGTGGCTTTCCTCGGGCCGAGCCTGTGGAACATCGTCTTTACCATGGCGCTCCTGCTGTGGAAGGACACGGCTCGTGTGGTCCGGGCGCAGGTGCTGGCCCTGCGCGAGCGCGGGTTCGTGGACGCGGCGCGGGTGCTAGGGGCCTCGCCCGCCCGCATCATGCTGGAGCATATCGCGCCCAACGTGCTGCCGATCGCGCTGCTCTACGGCTCGCTCGCCGTAGGCTGGGGCATCCTGACGGAAGCCAGCGTGAGCTTCCTGGGGTTCGGCGACTCGACCCTGATCTCGTGGGGCTTCATGCTGCAGGACGCGTACGTGTCCCAGGCGCTCAGCGTCGGCGCCTTCAACTGGTTCGTGCCGCCGGGGATCTGCATCATGCTCGTCGTGATGGCCGGCTACTTCATCAGCCGCGGCTATGAGGAGTTGCTGTTCCCGCGGCTGCGGAGGCACTAGCCCGTGCCGCCGGTGCTCGCCGTCCAGGATCTGACCGTCGAGTACCGTCTGGGGCGGGGGACGCGCCGCGCCGTGGAGGGGGTCACGCTCGAAGTACGGCCCGGCGAGATTCTCGGTCTGGTCGGCGAGAGCGGCTGCGGCAAGACCACACTGGGCCGCGCGATCATCCGCGTGCTGCCGCGCAACGCACGGATCGCGGGCGGCCGCCTTCTGTTCGAGGGGGTGGATCTTGCCGCGCTCGGCGAGGCTCAGATGCGCGAGTACCGGTGGCGCAAAATCGCGATGGTGCCGCAGGCGTCGATGGACTCCCTCGACCCCGTGTACCGGCTGGGCGACCAGTTCGTCGAGGTACTGACCGTGACCGGCGGGCTGTCGCGCGCGGCGGCACGGGAGCGGGCGGTCGCGCTGTGCGATTACGTCGGCCTCGACCGGCAGCGCCTCGTGAGCTTTCCTCACGAACTGTCAGGCGGGATGCGGCAGCGGGCCGCCATCGCGATGGCCCTCGCGCTCCACCCGCGGCTTGTGCTCGCCGACGAGCCGGTGACCGCGCTCGATGTGGTGGTGCAGCACCACGTGCTGCGGCGGCTGCGCGGGTTGACCGGTGAGCTGGGGTTGAGCGTCGTGCTGATCACCCACGACATTTCGGTGATCGCCCAGACCTGCGACCGCATGGCGGTCATGTACGCCGGGACGATCGTCGAGATCGGCACGACGGCCGAGGTCTTCGCGGGCCCGGCCCACCCGTACACGATGGGGCTGCAGAACTCATTTCCGAATCTGGTACGGCCGCAGGAGACGCTGATCCCGATCGAAGGCAGCCCGCCGGATCTGATCGATCCGCCTCCGGGCTGCCGGTTTGCGCCCCGCTGTCCCTTCGCCGTCGATCGCTGCCGCGTCGAGCCTCCCGCGCTGCGCGAACTGGCCCCCGGCCGCTGGACCGCCTGCCACCGTGCGGAGGAGGCGGCGGACCTGCGCGCGCAGTCCAAGGACGCCCGGCGGTGGCGCGTCGCGGTCTCATGACGGCGCCGCTCCTCGAAGTCGACGGGCTGCGGAAGTACTTTCCGCTCCGCCACGCGTTCTGGAGCCGCGCCGGCGGCCATTACGTGCGCGGCGTGGACGGCGTCTCGTTCGCGGTGCCGCGCGGCTCCTCGCTCGGGATCGCGGGGGAGAGCGGCTGCGGTAAGACCACGCTGGCCCGCCTGCTCGTGCGCCTTCTTACCGCGACCGAGGGCAGCATCCGGTTCGACGGCGTCGACGTCGGGACGCTGGCCGGGGCCCGCCTGCTGGCGTTCCGCCGGCAGGCTCAGATGATGTTTCAGAATCCCTACGAGGCGATCAATCCGCGCTTCACGATCGGGCGGGCGTTGCTCGAGCCGCTCAGTATCCACCGGATCGGCACGCCGGACGATCGGATGGACCGGGTGACGGCGGCGCTTGCGCAGGTGCAGCTCTCGCCGCCCGGCACGTTCGTGGATGCGTTTCCACACCAGCTCTCCGGCGGACAGCTACAGCGTGTGGGGCTGGCGCGCGCCCTCCTGGTCGACCCGATCTTCCTCATCGCCGACGAGCCGGTGTCGATGCTCGACGTCTCCATCCGGGCCGGCATCCTCAACCTCATGAAGGAGATCACGCGCACCCGCCGGCTTACGACCGTGTACATCTCGCACGACCTCGCGCTCGTCCGTTACGTCTGCGACACCACCCTGATCATGTACCTTGGAACCGTCGCGGAGATCGGACCGACGCCGGAAGTCCTTACCCGTGCCAAGCACCCGTACACCCGCCTGCTCCTGGCCGCGGCGCCGGTGCCGGACCCGGCGTACCGCCCCCCGGAGATCGCGTCGACGGAATTGGTCCCGACCGCGATCGGGCCCGCGCGGGGATGCCCGTTCGTGGACCGGTGCCCCGAGGCGATGCCGGTCTGCCGGACGACGGCGCCGCCGGCAATGCTCGTCGGACCGGGGCACCACGCGGCATGCCACCTGTATGTCTGACGGAGGATCCGCATGAAACTCGAGCAGGTCTGGGTCTAAGGGGCGGGAGGCGCGATGTTGCTGGCGATCACAGCGCAGAGGGTGCTGGACTGCACGGGCAGGGCTCCGATCGAGCGCGGCGTCGTGCTCGTCGAGGGCGACCGGATCACGGCGGTGGGCCGGCAGGCCGACGTGGCCGTCCCGGCCGGCGCCGAGGTGCTCGATTGCGGCGCGCAGACGGTCCTGCCCGGCCTGGTGGACGCGCATTCGCACGCGTCGATCATCCCCGGGCTCGGCGACCAGATCGGGCAGTTGAAGCAATCGCCGGCGGCTCAGCTGATGCGGGCGGTGAGCAACCTCCGGACCGACCTGCGCTCCGGTGTGACGACGATGCGGGTCGTGGGCGAAGAGCATTTCATCGACATCGAACTGCGCGACGCGATCGCGACCGGCCGGCTGCCGGGCCCGCGCCTGCTTGTCGCGACCCGGCCGATCACCGCGCGGAACGGGCACGGCGCGGCGATCACATTCTCCGACGGCGAGCAGGAGATCCGCACGCACATCCGCGAGAACGTCGCCGCGGGCGCGGACCTCATCAAGCTGTTCATGACCGGCGGCGTCTCGAGCAAAGGCACCGCGTCGCGCTGGTACGCCTATTCGCGGCACGAAGTCGACGTGGCCGTCGAGGAGGCCCACCGCAACGGCAAGCCGGTCGCCGTGCACGCGCACGGCGGCCCGGGCGTGCGTATCTGCATCGAGGCGGGCGTCGACACGATCGAGCACGGCAAGCTGACCGAGATGGACGACTTGATCGAGATGCGCCACCGGGGCACGTGGCTGGTGACGAACAACGCCGTCTCCGGGCACCCGGACGGCATCGAGAAGGGCGACGCGCGCGTCCCGTCGATCATGGCGAAGCTGCTCGAGTCGCGTGAGAAATCCCGCGAGAACTTTGCCGCGGTGCTCGAGAGCGGCGTGAAGTGGGCGCTCGGCACCGACTCGATGCACGGCTTGATGTGGTGGGAGATCGCCAAGGTGGTGGAGTGGGGCGCCGACCGCTACGACGCGCTGCGTGCCGGCACCCAGCGCGCGGCGCAGGCGATCGGCCTCGGCGACGACTGCGGCACCCTCGAGCCCGGCAAGCGCGCGGACGTCATCTCCGTCGACGGTGATCCGTTGAAAGACGTCGCCTCGCTTGCGCGCGTCGGCCTCGTGATGCAGGGCGGCCGCCGGCGCGACACGCTCTCGGCGGAGTAGGGTCGACCCGTGCGCACGATGAACGCGGCCGTCGTGCACGGCCGCGGCGGGCCGGAGGTCGTCTCGGTGGACCGCGTTCCCGTGCCGGACCTCACCCCCGGCGAGGCGCTCGTGCGCGTCCGGGCGTGCGCGATGAACCGCATGGACGTCTGGGCGCGCACGGGCCCGCCGCAGCCGATGTTTCCGTGGAAGGAGTGTCCCTATCCCGTCATCACCGGGGCCGACATCGCCGGCGAAGTCGAGGCCGCCGCCTCGGGCGTCAGCGGCGTCCGACCGGGGGACCGGGTGGTCGTATTCGGCGCGCTCTCGTGCGGGCGCTGCGAGTACTGCGCGCGCGGCGAGCAGACGATGTGCCCGGAGTACCGGATCTTCGGCGAGCACACCCAGGGCGGCTTCGCGGAGTACGTCGCGGTGCCGGCGGCCAACCTCGAGCCGATCCCCGAGGGCATGAGCTTCGCGGCGGCCGCGGCCGGCTCGACCTCCTACTGCACGGCGTGGCGCTGCGTCGTCACGCGGGGCGAAGTGCGGCCGGGAGACGATGTGCTGGTGCTGGCGGCCGGCGGCGGCGTCGGTGTGGCGGCGATCGATATCGCACGGCAGGCCGGCGCGCGGGTGTTCGCCGGCGCCAGCACCGCGGAGAAGCGCGAGAAGGCGCTCGGGCTCGGCGCGGCGGCCGCCGTCGATCACGGCACCGCGTTTTCCGCGTGGGTGCTCGAGCAGACCGGCGGGAGGGGCGTCGACATCGTGGTGGATTCGCTCGGCGCGACGTGGCCGGAAAGCATCCGCAGCCTCGCGCGGGGCGGGCGGCTCGTCGTCTGCGGCGCGACGCTCGACAACAAGCCCGCGTTCGACATCCGCGAGTTGTACCAGCGCCACCGCTCGATTCGCGGCGCGCCGATGGGCAGCCGCGCGGAGTTCCGGCAGGTGCTGAAGCTGCTTGGAGAGGGGCGGCTGCACCCGACCATCGATTCGGTCTTTCCGCTCGCCCAAATTCAGGACGCCCATCGCCGGGCCGAGACCCGGGCGCCGTTCGGCAAGATCGTCGTGACGATGTAGGCAGCCAGAGAGGGAGGCAGTCGATGCCGGATGCACGGCCGAAGGCCACGATCGCCACGCGGGAATACGACTACGTCACGCCGCTCGCTGTGGGCGAGGTCGAAGCCGACGGCGTAGATCTTCGGATCGTACGGTCGTTCGACGGACTGCGCCGGTTTGCCGGCGATCCGTCGATGGAAGGCGGCGAGGCGTCGTTCAGCCAGTACCTGCGGCGGATCGCGTCCGGCGACCGCTCGCTCGTCGGCCTGCCGGTGTTCATCATGCGCGAGTTCCGGCACCGCTGCTTTTTCGTCCACCGCGACAGCGACATGAGCGACGTGGCGCACCTCGGGGGCAAGCGGATCGGGACCGACGCCTGGGGCGCGAGCGGCAACACGTGGAGCCGTGCCCTCCTTCGCGCCGCGGGCGTGCCGCTCGACGGGATCACGTGGTCGGTGGGACCGGTGAATCCCGGCGACGCGCCGGCCGACACGCGGGACCTTCCGCGCGGCGTGTCGCCCACGCGGGGCGGCGCCCCGCTCGGGGAACTGTTGCTCGCCGGCGAGCTGGATGCGCTGATGTGCCCGTGGCCGCCGCGCGGTTTCGATGACCCGCGGTCGCGGATGCGGCGGCTCTACGAAGACTATCGGACCGCCGAGCGCGAGTACTACCGCCGCACGCGCATCTATCCAGGTCATCATGTCATCGTGCTACGGCGTGCGTTCTTCGAATGCCATCCCGCGGCGACCGTCTCGATCTACCGGGCGTTCGTGCGCTCGCATGAGGTCTCGCGGCACCACCACCTCGTTCTGCACGAGACGAGCCCCTGGGTGCTCGCGGACCTTGAGGAGCAGCGCGCCCTGATGGGCCCGGACTACCGCCCATACGGGTACCGCGAAAACCGCGCGATGGTCGCGGCGTTCTGCGAGGAACAGTTCGCGCAGAAGCTCATTCCCGAGCCACTCGACCCAGACGCGCTGTTCGCCGACTTCGGGAGCCTCCCGGGCGCCGGGTAAGATCCCCACCGCCGCGCCGGCGCGGCTTAGAGGTCGTACCGGAGGCGGTAGACGAGCAATTCTTGGAGTTTGAAGAGGACGTCCGGCTCGGCCTCCACGCGGACCGTCCGGGGCGCCGTGCGCCGG
>DATEGA010000315.1:0-2588 GCA_035280345.1 bacterium
TCTTTGACGAACAGCTCGTCGGGCGCCACCCTGCGGTGACACACGCCCTGCTCATAGGCGTAGTCGCAGAACGCGCCGAGCGTCGCACGGTTCGGCTCCACACCGTAGGGGAAATATTCGGCGCCGAAGAGGTCGCGCCACCGCGCGGCGTAGTCCGCCATCCACGGCACCGGAAACCGCGATGCCATCACGTCGAATGCGCGCCGGACGCTGCGCCGGCGCGCCTCATCAAATGCCTTATAGAGGTTCATCGCGATCCACGGATCCTGCTCGTAGACCTCGCGCTTGATCGCGACCACGTGCATGATCGGGAAAATCCCGGTCGCCCGCCAGTACGCCTCTTCGACCGCCGCCGCGTCCGCGAACAGCCGGACAACCTCGCCTTCGCGGCCGTCCGGCGGCTCCGGCGGATGCGCCGTCATCACCGCGTCGAGTTCGCCGGCCAGCAGCATGGCGGTAAGCGAACGGTCCGGCGCACGGTGCAGGCGGATGTCGCGCGGCAGGCGCAGGTCTACTTTTTCAACCCGGCCCGGCTGGTTGACGCCGGCCTGCCACCACTCAATCGACGACAGCGCCACGCCGTACTGGTGAACGAGGAACCCGCGCGCGTAGACAGCCGCGGTCTGGGCCCATTCGGGCACCCCGACCCGGCGGCCCGCCAGCTGTTTGGGATCCGTCAGCTCCGCATCGCGCCGGACGTAGACCGACGAGTGGCGGAACGTGCGGTTGGGGAAGACCGGGATCGCGACCATCGGCGCCTCGCCCTGCGACACGAGCGAACTGTACTTGCCGAGCGACATCTCGGAGACGTCCCACTCGCGGAACGCGGTGAAGCGGAAGTGGATCTCCTCCACGACGAGGTTGAGTGGCACGAGGTCGATTCCTTCGGCAACCACGACACCGTTCGTGAGGTCGCGGACGTGATCGTAGTCGCTGATGCCGAGCGTCAGGCGGAGTTTGCTCATAGTCCTCTCCTTTCGACCTTGGGCGCGCGTGGCCCCTCGGCCTCCGTGCCCTCCGCAAGGACCGCCCGGAGCCGCGAGGTGAGGGCCGCAACCGCGCCCTCGGCGGTGATGCCCGCGCGGCGTTCGCCCACGCCGAGGTACCGGTGAACGACCTCGGGCATGCGGGCCAGTTCCCGACCCGTTCCGCCGAGCGCGATGCGGCCCGTCTCCAGCACGTAGCCGCGGTCGGCGATCGAGAGGGAGAGGCGCGCGTTCTGCTCGACGATGAGGAGGCCCACGCCCGCGGCCCGGAGGTCGCGCAGCACGGCGAAGATCTCCGCGACCAGGACGGGCGCAAGGCCGAGCGACGGTTCGTCCAGGAGGAGCAGGCGCGGCCGTGCCATCAGACCGCGCGCGATGGCGAGCATCTGCTGCTGGCCGCCCGACAATACCGAGGCCTCGACCGCGAGGCGGGGGGCGAGCGCGGGGAAGATCTTGCACACCTCGGCGCGGCGCGCCGCGAGTTCCTCCCGCGTGCGCCGCGAGAGCGCGCTGTACGCGCCCAGCATCAGGTTGTCGCCGACGGTCAGCCGGCTGAAGATCTGCCGTCCTTCCGGCACAT
Organism: bacterium; assembly: GCA_035280345.1. Lineage (GTDB taxonomy): Bacteria > Sysuimicrobiota > Sysuimicrobiia > Sysuimicrobiales > Segetimicrobiaceae > DASSJF01. The sequence continues at coordinate 1,567 of DATEGA010000315.1, forward strand.
GCGCGATCCCGAGCCGAACGATTCGCGCCGGCGGCAGGCCCGCGATTGATCGCCCGTCGAGCCGAATCGTGCCGGCCGACGGAGCCAGCAGCCCGGAGATGCACTTGAGTAGCGTCGACTTGCCGGCGCCGTTCGCGCCGACGAGCGCGACGATCTCGCCCGTGGCGACGTCGAGATCGACGCCCCGCAGGACCTGGACGTCGCCATAGCCCGCGGCCAACCCGCGCGTGCTCAGCATCCGGTCGCGTCCCCGTGCCGCCGGCGGCGCCCCCCGTCTTGCGCAGGACCTCCGGCCGCCTGGCGGCCTCCTGCGGGCGGTTCGGCATCGCGGCCGAGGTACGCTTCGATCACGCGGGGATCGGTTTGGACCGCCGCTGGCGTGCCCGTCGCGATGATCCGGCCGAGATCCAGGACCAACACCTCGTCGGCGATGCCCATCACGAGCGACATATTGTGCTCGACGACGATGAGGGTCACGCCCGCCCCTCGGACGGCGAGGAGCAGCCGAGCGAGTTCGCCGGTTTCCGCGTCGTTAAGTCCCGCCGCCGGTTCGTCCAGCAGCAGGATGCGCGGCGAGGCCATCAAGGCGCGCACGACCTCGAGGAGTTTCTGCGCGCCGAGCGGCAGGCCGGTCGCGGGATCGTCCCGCCGGACGGCAAGGCCCACCACGTCGAGGAGTGCTTCTGCCCGTTCGCGCAGCGCGCGTTCTTCGCGCCGCACCCGATCGAGCCGCAACGCCTGCTGCCACGGCCTCGTCCGCTGTCGCAGGTGTCCCCCGACAAGGACGTTCTCGAGCACGGTCATCCCAGGAAAGACGCGCGCCGTCTGAAACGTCCGGATCAGCCCCTGCGCCGCGATCGCGTCGGGCGCGAGCCCGGCGAGGTCCATGCCGAAGCACGAGACGGTCCCGTGGTCCGGCGGATAGAGATTCGTCAGCGCGTTGAACAGCGTGGTCTTGCCCGCGCCGTTCGGGCCGATCACGGCGGTCAGCGACCCTTCGCGGACGGTGAAGCCGACGTCGG
>DATEGA010000316.1:0-2648 GCA_035280345.1 bacterium
CGGCGCGGCCGGCGCCGCGAGACGCCCTCGCGGGCTCAAACGCGCGCGCCTCATACCACGCCCAGCGGTACGTTGTGGGGCAGCGCAGGTACACGGGCCCGTCGGACCGCCTGCTGATCTCGTGAGACGCATCGCAGAAGATACAGCGGTAAACAATGCCGGCCATTCCCGTCCCTCCCCTGTCTCGGCCGCCTTCGCGGCCTCCGCTTAGAGCAGTTTGGTACCGTTCATCTGCAGCCTGAACTGGCAGTGCAGCCACTGCGCCGCCCGCCGGCACATCGCCATGCGCGGCAGGAAGATCTCGAAGTACTCCATCACCTGAGAGATACGTGTGTCGATGGTAAGTTCGAGCGTGACGCTCCGCGCCGGCGCGTCCACACGGAGAAACGAGTGCTCGACGGCGTAGTTGACCCGGTCGTGGATGTCGAACATCGCGGGGTCAGGGTTGCGCACGCGCGTCCGGTGCACGTCCGACTTGTCGGCGATGATCAGCGCCGCGCACACGTCGCTGATCGGCTCGCCGGTCTGCTCCTCATGATTGCCGATCGCCCCCATCACGACCGCCATGTCCATCGGATCCATGCCGAGCCGCGTAAGGATGCGGCTCGCCAGCAGCGCGCCGGTGGCCTCATGGCCGACGCGGCCGACCAGGTTGCCGATGTCGTGCAGGTACCCGGCGATCGCCGCCAATTGCACGAGGCGCTCGTCGTGATCCAGCCGGCGGAGAATGTTGCCCGCGATGTTCGAGACGAGCGTGGCGTGCCGGAAGCCGTGCTCGGTGTATCCGATCGCACCGGTGTACTCGTTTGCCTTGGCGAGGTACGCCTCGACCTCGGGGTCGCGCTTCACGCCGTCGAGGACAACCGGCCGGCCTGGGGCGCTGGCGGCCGCCGGGCTCGGGCCCGGCGCGGATTCCGGCATGCTAGCGGACCATACCCTAAGGGAGCGACGCGTCGCCCTTGTTGACGACGGCCTGCACCGCGGTGCGGTCGGCCTGTACGCGCACATTCTGCGCCAGCTCAAGCTGGACCCGGTTGTCCCTGAGCTCCACGATCACGCCGTAGATGCCTCCGCGCGTCAGTACCCGATCGCCTTTCTTGAGGCGGCCCAGCATCTCCCGATACCGTCGCTGCTGCGTCTGCTGCGGCCGGATCGCGATGATGTAGAACACCACAAAGATGACCACCAACGGCAGCAACTGTGCGATCTGCTGGCTGGTCACCCGTCCGGCCTCCCCCAATCCGCGCGCGGCGACGGCGCGCGACACGCCTTCTGCGTGCGGCGCGCCTTCCCTGTCACGACCGCCTTCGCGGTCCCAGCCCATCCTACCATGTGGTCTTGTAGCGGGCGAGCGCCGCCGCGCTCCACGCGGCGAAGCGATCTTCCAGAATTGCCTCTCGCATCGCGGCCGCCAAACGCGCCATGAACGTGATGTTGTGAAGGCTCAGCAGCCGCGGGCCGAGCATCTCCCCCGCCTTGAACAGATGCCGCAGGTAGGCGCGGGTGTAGCCGCCGCACGCCGGACACGGGCAGTCCGCCTCGAGCGGCGCGAGATCCGCGGTGTGCGCCGCGTTGTGCAGATGCAGCCGGCCGTCGGCGGTGAGCGCGACGCCGTTGCGCCCCACGCGCGTCGGCAGCACGCAGTCGAACATGTCGATTCCGCGCCGCACCGCCTCGATGCTGCTAGGCGGGACGCCGACGCCCATGAGGTAGCGTGGGAGATCGGACGGCAGGCGCTCGGCCACGGTGGTAACAAGGTCGTACGTCATCGTCCGCGGCTCGCCGACCGACAGGCCGCCGACGGCGTAGCCCGCAAACCCGAGGCCGGCGATCTCGTCCGCCGCGCGCCGGCGTGTCGCCTCCTCGAACCCGCCCTGGACGATGCCGAACAGCGCCTGATCGGGGCGCCGGTGGGCCTCCCGCGAGCGGCGCGCCCAGACGGCCGTCCGCCGCTGAGCGTCCTCGACGGCTTCCGGTGGCGACGGGTACCCGAGGCACACGTCGAGCGGCATGATGACGTCGGCGCCGAGGCGCTCTTCAATTCCAACGACGGTCTCCGGCGTCAAGTGAATCTCGCGTCCTTCGATCGGCGACCGGAACGTCACTCCTTCGTCCGACACGCGGCGGAGATGGGCGAGGCTGAACACCTGGTAGCCGCCGCTGTCCGTAAGAATCGGGCCGTCCCAGTGCATGAACCGGTGCAGGCCGCCGGCCTGCGCGATCAGGTCGATCCCGGGCCGCAGCAGCAGGTGGAAGGTATTCGCGAGCACGATCTGCGCGCCGGCGCCGCGGACCTCCTCCGGCGTGAGCGCGCGGACCGTACCGTGGGTGCCCACCGGCATGAACGCCGGGGTCTCAACTGTCCCGTGGGGCGTGTGCAGCGCGCCGGCGCGGGCGCCCGTTGCGGCGTCGGTGTGCACCAGTTCGAAGCGGACCATGCGCGTGGAAGTATAACACCCGGCGGGAACCCGACACTGCGGCCGGCTTGAGCCGGTCCGTGCCGTCCGGTAGAATCGCTTCGAGCGCGGCCGAGGATGCCGCGATGCGGCAACGGGAGCGTGCAATGGCCGACGAAATGAGCCGTGAAGAGAAGATCGCCGCAGCGAAGGCCAAAGCCGAAGCGATGAAAGCACAGCGGGCGGCGCAGG
>DATEGA010000317.1:0-14377 GCA_035280345.1 bacterium
GATCCTGCTGCTGATCGCGGAGATCGGCGCGGCTGGTCCGTCCGCCGTCGCGAAGGAACTCGGGATGAGCCACAGCACTGCCTTCCGCGAGCTGTCCGCACTGCAGCATATGCGGCTGCTCACGGTCGGCACCGCCGACCCGGGGAAGCGCACGCTAACGGAGGAAGGCGTCGCCTACCTCAGCTCCGTGTTCAAGGCATAGACGGGCGCCGCAGGATCGACGCACCACGGGAGGGCCCATCGCATGGACGTCCAGAGCGTTACTGCCACCCAGGTCTGGCAGGAAGCCCTGACCCGGATCGAGAGCCAGCTCAGCAAACCGAGCTTTGAGGCCTTTCTCAAAGCGATGCAGCCGCTGGCGCTCGAGCAGGATGTATTCGTCTTTTCCGTGCCGAGCGCATTCGCAAAAGAATGGCTGGAAGGCCGCTACCGCGGTCTGATCGCGGAGACGCTGCGGGAGGTTCTGACCCGCGGAGTGGACATCCGTTTCGTTATCACCGAAGGTGAGCAGAACGGTCAGAGCGTGCGGACCGCGCCGGCGCAGCCCTCCGTGCGCTCGTCGGTATCGGCGGGCATTCCAGTCGAGACCAGACATCTCACCGGCAAATACACGTTCGACACGTTCGTGGTCGGCGCGGGCAACCGATTCGCCCACGCGGCGGCGAAGGCCGTCGCCGAAGCGCCGGCCCGCGCGTACAACCCGCTCTTCATCTACGGCGGCGTAGGGCTCGGGAAGACCCACCTCCTGCAGGCGATCGGGCACCACGTCCTGACCCGCTCACCGGCCGCACGCGTGATGTACGTGTCTTCGGAACGGTTCACGAACGATCTTATCAACGCGATCCGAGACGACAAAATGGTGGAATTCCGCGCCCGGTACCGGAACGTCGACGTGCTGGCGATCGACGATATCCAGTTCCTGGCCGGGAAGGAGCGAACCCAGGAAGAGTTTTTCCATACTTTCAACACCCTCCATGAATCGAGCCGGCAGCTGATCATCAGCAGCGACCGCGCACCCCGCGAAATCCCGACTCTTGAGGACCGGCTACGCTCGCGCTTCGAATGGGGCCTCATCGCGGACATCCAGCCGCCCGACTACGAAACCCGCGTGGCGATCCTCCGGAAGAAGGCCGAAAAGGACCATATCATCGTGCCCGATGAGGTCGCCCAGTACATCGCCCAGCGGATCTCGTCGAACATTCGAGAACTCGAAGGAGCGCTCAGCCGGCTTCGCGCTCATGCCGAGATGGCGCGCACCCCGATCTCAGTGGACCTCGCCGCCGAGGTCCTCAAAGAGCTGCTACCGCAGGCCCGAGTGCGACCCGTGACAATCCCGGCCATCCAACGAGCCGTCGCGGAATTCTTCGGGATCCGGATCGAAGAAATGAAGGCCAAACGGCGGACCAAAGGGGTCGCCTTCCCTCGTCAGGTCGCGATGTACCTCTGCCGGGAGTTAACCGACGCGTCGCTGCCGCGAATCGGCGAGGAGTTTGGCGGACGCGATCACACCACGGTCATGCACGCCTGCGACCGAGTTAAGCATGCTTTGGCGGACGACGCTCACCTGAACGCCGGTGTTCAAAGTCTTGTGGAAAGCTTCCGGACCGAACGACCCGGCGCTCGGGGATAGTATGTGCACCATTTAGGCGGTCTCCGTGGCACCGACGCAAATCAGGGGACAATCGGGATAACCTCGATCAAACGCGTAATTTCGTCCATCTGGTTATCCACAGGCCTAAATCCCGCTGTGGTGCGCCTCCCTGGCGATATTCACACAATCCACAGGTTCTACTACTATTACGACGAATCTTTTTATAAGAAAACTTCTAGTAGGAGGACGTAAGTAATGCACCTCAAGTGCTCTCAAGATCACCTATTGAGAGCGGTGCAAACCGTAGGCCGAGCCATCTCGCCGCGGGCCAGTATGCCCATTCTTGGAAATGTGCTGGTTGAAACGACCAAGAATGGTGCCAAGCTAATTGCGACGGATCTCGAGCTCGGCATCGAGGCCTACGTCACGGGAACGGTCAAGGAAGGTGGCGCTGTAACGCTTCCGGCGCGTATTTTGACCGATATTGTGACCAATCTGCCTGAGGCGCCCGTAGAAATAGCCGTCGCTGAAGGGGAATCCAAAGCCCTTATTACCTCGGAGAATGTGCGATTTGAGATCCTTGGATTGCCGGCGACCGATTTCCCGTTGATGCCGGCGGGCGAAGGCAATATCGTGGTGAAGTTTGACGCCGGGCTCCTTCGAACGATGATTCGGCAAACCAGTTTTGCAGTTTCAACAGACGAGACGAGACCGTTCCTCACCGGCGTGTACTTGGTAGTCGACGGCGATCAAGGACACTTGGTAGCGACCGACGGCGGCCGGCTTGCGGTGCGGCGCGCGAAGATGGGAACCGGCGGACACGGCAAGGTCGCGGCCATCGTGCCGAGCAAGACGATGGCAGAACTGGTGCGTGTGCTCGGCTCGGTTGAAGGTGAGGTATCGATCGCATCTCATGACAACCAGCTGATCTTCTCGCTCCCCGGAATGCGGTTCGTCTCGCGGTTGATCGCCGGCCAGTTTCCCAACTACGAACAGGTAATTCCGAAGGAATTCAAGCAGCGCATTACGGTCGGGACCGAGCGGTTGCTACGCGGGGTACGACGGGCCAGCATTACGGCGAAGGATTCCGCCAACGTCGTGCGGCTCAATGCGTCGGAGGGCATGCTGACGATTTCCTCCAACACACCAGACGTCGGGAAGGCACAGGAAGACATCGAGGTCCGGGTCGAGGGCGATGCGATTCCGGTTGCGTTCAACGCGAAGTTTCTGATGGACGCTCTTTCGAATATCGACGCGCCGGATGTGCATTTCGATCTTACGGGACCGCTCAGTCCCGGGGCGCTGCACCCGACCGACAATTCCGAGTATGTCTACGTCCTCGCCCCTGTCCGGGTCTACTCGTAGGCGGGACTCTGAAACGGTTGAGGTGGCGGTCGAAACCCCGCGGATCACCCTGGGTGATTTTCTGAAGTGGGCGGGCGCGGCCGGCACGGGCGGCCGCGCCAAACAGATGGTGCAGAGCGGTGCCGTGTGCGTCAACGGCGCCGTTGAGCGACGGCGCGGGCGTCAGCTCGCGCCGGGTGACCGGGTGGCCGCGGCCGGAAGGACGTACCTCGTTGTGGCTCGCTGAGCTCCGGCTCCGGGATTTTCGTAACTACGCCGCCGTCGACGTGGGGTTTGCGGCGGGCCCTACGGTGCTGATCGGCGCGAATGCGCAGGGCAAAAGCAATTTGCTTGAGAGCGTTTACACCGCAGCGCTTGGTCGGAGCCCGCGTGCCTCGACCGATGTGGAGCTGGTGCGATTCGGGCAGGATCGTGCGTACGTGCGGGCGGAGGTGCGTGACCCGAGGGCGGACGCTCTTGAGGTCGCGGTCGACCGGACGACCGGTGAGAAGCGGATGAAGGTCAACGGGGTCGTCGTGCAGCGGAGCCAGCTCCTGGGCCGGATGGCCGTTGTGTTGGCGGGTCCGCTCGACGGCGATGTGATCCGCGGCGCGGCCGGCGCGAGGCGGCGGCTGCTCGACGCCGCCCTGAGCCAGGTCAGTCCGTCCTATTTTTTTGCGCTCACCCGCTATCTGCGGGTTGTGCGCCAGCGCAATCGGCTGCTGGTCGAGGGCGCGGGTGCCACGGCGCTTGCGCCGTGGGACGAGCAGCTCGTCGTCCTGGGGGCGACGCTGGTTGAGCGTCGCCGCGGGTTCGTGCGGGCGCTTGCCGCGCGGGCCGCGAAGCGGCACGCGCGTGTTTCAGCTGACTCGGAGGATCTCGACGTGACGTACGCCTGCACTGCGGACGAGCCTGACGATACGACGGCCGCTGGCGGCCGGGACCCTGATGACGCAGCGGTGCTGGCGCGGGCGCTCGTCCGGCGGCGGGCCGAAGAGTTGCGCCGCCGGACGAGCCTCGTCGGCCCTCACCGTGACGACCTGCGGATTACCGTGAACGGCATCGACCTCAGGGCGTTTGGCTCGCGCGGCCAGCAACACACGGCCGCGCTCAGCCTCCGGCTCGGCGAGGCGGAACTCCTCCGCGACGAACTGGGAACCTGGCCCGTGCTGTTGCTCGACGATGTGCTGGCCGATCTCGATCCGTCGCGGCAGATCATGTTGTTGCGTGAGATCGAGCCCACCCAAGCACTGCTGACCCACACCGTGCCGCCGCCTGCGGCAGGTGTCGCCCTTCGAACGTTCACCGTCTGCGGCGGCACGATCGTGGCGGGGGCAGATGTACACGCTTAAGGAACTGTTGGCCGACGCGCTTTCGAGCCTCGTCGGGCCTCGTCGAGCCCGGCAGGGCAGCGTGCTGGACGCGTGGCCGGAGGTGATCGGTCCCGCGCGTGCTCGTCATGCCCGTGCCGTGGGCGTCCGTGGCCAGACCCTCGTCGTGGCGGCCGACCACCCTACGGTCTACTATGAGCTAGGCCTGCAGCGGACAGCGCTAATCGAAGCGCTGAACGCCCGCGCCGGCGAGCGGATAATTACGGAGATTCAGTTGATGATGCGTCCGCTCGGTGCGTCCGAGGTATAGAGGTATAGACGATGTACGTCCACATCGGCGGCGAGATTGTGCTCCTCATTCCCGAGATTGTCAGCATTTTCGATGCCCGTATGATCGCGGGAAACCCCGATAACGAACGATTCATTGAGCGGGCACGAGCCCAGGGCCGTATGCGGGTCGAGGTTCCCCCCCAGGACCGCAAGGCAGTCGTAGTTACGACGGGCGGGGTCTACGAGTCCGCGATTTCTCCTGTGACCCTTGTCCGGCGGGTGACCAACGCTAGCGCTGAGCTTGCCCGACAGGATGGGTGACGGGCGGCGGCCCGATTCGCCCCTCGTCTGATGGCTGAAACCAAGTTGTGACGCCACTTTCAGCCAATTGACCGTCGGCGATTTTTCAGGTAAAGTCAGTATTGCTATATATAGTAGGAACTTTTTCAGACAACAGCGGTCGTGAGGGGCGTGGCCGAGCCGCCACGTCCCCTTTAGTAGAGCGAACCCCAGCCGGTTGGAGGAGCAGACGCCGCAATGGACCAGAGCGCAGATCGCAGCACATACGACGCACAACAGATTCAAGTGCTCGAGGGCCTCGAAGGGGTTCGCCGCCGTCCCGGCATGTACGTGGGCAGCACAGGCGGCCGGGGCCTCCACCACCTGGTGTTCGAAGTGGTCGACAACAGCGTCGACGAAGCCCTCGCCGGCTACGCCAAGCGCATCGACGTCACCATCCATAAAGACAACAGCGTCACCGTCACCGACGACGGCCGGGGCATTCCCGTCGACAACGTCCCGAAGGTCGGCAAGCCCGCGGTAGAGGTCGTCATGACGATGCTCCACGCCGGCGGCAAGTTCGGGGGCGGCGGCTACAAGATCTCGGGCGGCCTGCACGGGGTCGGCGTCTCCGTTGTCAACGCACTCTCGGAGTGGCTCGAGGTTGAAGTGCAGCGCGACGGCAAGCGCTACAGCCAGCGCTTCGAGCGTGGCAAGCGTGCGACGCCGCTGCGGGCAACCGGGAAGTCCTCAAAGACCGGTACGATCGTCACGTTCAAAGCCGATCCGGAAATTTTTGACGCGACCGAGTACGAAGCCCAGATTTTGGCCGAGCGGCTCGACGAGCTCGCCTACCTGAACGCCGGCCTCGTGCTCACGCTGCTCGACGAGCGCTCCGGCGAGCGCCAGGAGTTCGTCCACAAGGGCGGGATCGCGGAGCTCGTCGCGGCGCAAAACAAGAACAAGGACGGCCTCGGCAAGCCGATCGCCATTCACGGCACACGCGACGGTGTCGAGGTTGACGCGGCGATCCAGTATAACGCCGGCTACCTCGAGCACGTCTTCACGTACGTGAACACGATCAACACGACCGAGGGGGGCACGCATCTCGTCGGCTTCCGGTCGGCGCTCACGCGCATGATCAACGACTACGCGCGCCGGCAAGGGTTGATCAAGAACGGCGACCTGACGATCCAGGGCGACGACGTGCGCGAAGGCCTCACCGCGGCGCTCTCCGTGAAGCTGCCGGAGCCACAGTTCGAAGGCCAGACGAAAACGAAGCTCGGCAACCCCGAGGTCAAGGGCATCGTCGAATCGATCGTCGGCGAGTCGCTCGGCGAGTACTTCGAGACGCATCCGGCCGACGGCAAGAGGATCGTCGCGAAGGCGATCCAGGCCGCCCGCGCGCGCGAGGCGGCCCGCCAGGCCCGTGAGCTCGTGCGCCGCAAGAATGCCCTCGACATCAGCACGCTGCCCGGCAAGCTCGCCGACTGCGCGGAGAAAGATCCGACGAAGTGCGAGCTGTTCGTCGTTGAGGGCGAGTCAGCCGGCGGCAGCGCGAAGTCGGGTCGGGACCGCCACTTCCAGGCGATCCTGCCGATCCAGGGCAAGATCCTGAACGTCGAGAAGGCCCGCCAGGATAAGATGCTCGGCCACGAGGAGATCCGCGCGCTGATCACCGCGGTCGGCACCGGCATCGACAAAGAGTTCGCGTTCGACAAGCGCCGCTATGACCGCATTATTCTGATGGCCGACGCCGACGTGGACGGCGCGCACATCCGCACGCTCCTTCTGACGTTCCTTTACCGCTACATGCCGGAGATGATCCACCACGGCAAGGTGTTCATCGCGCAGCCGCCCCTATACCTGGTCACGGCGGGCAAAGAGCGGCACTACGCCTACACCGACGACCAGCGCGACGAGGTCACCAAACAGCTGACGAAGCGCGGGGCGAACTTCGAGGTGCAGCGCTACAAGGGCCTCGCCGAGATGAACCCCGAGCAGTTGTGGGAGACTACCATGAACCCGGCGACGCGGACGCTGCTTCAAGTGGAGCTCGACGACACCGACGCCAACGGGTCGGGCGACGTCGACCAGCTGTTCAAGACGCTGATGGGCGACGAGGTCGAGCCGCGTCGGCAGTTCATCCAGAAATACGCCAAGGAAGTCCGCAACCTTGACATCTAGGGACGCCTGACCGATGGCCGCCGAAGAGAAAATCATCAGCCAGCCGATCGCGCGCGAGATGCGCACCTCGTATCTCGACTACGCGATGTCCGTGATCGTCAGCCGCGCACTGCCCGACGTGCGCGACGGGCTGAAGCCGGTGCAACGCCGGATCCTGTTCGGCGGGTCCGAGATGGGCCTCGCGCCCGACCGGCCGTACCGCAAGTGCGCCCGGGTCGTCGGCGACGTGATGGGCCGCTACCACCCGCACGGAGACGTGCCGGTGTACGAAGCCCTCGTCCGGATGGCGCAGGACTTCAGCTTCCGCTACCCGCTGATCGACGGGCAGGGCAACTTCGGCAGCGTCGACGGCGATCCGCCGGGCGCGATGCGCTATACCGAGGCGCGGCTCTCGCGGATGGCGATGGAATTGCTCGCCGACATCGACAAAGAGACCGTCCCCTTCGAGCCCAACTTCGATCAGAGCCTCAAGCAGCCGGTCGTCCTGCCGAGCCGGGTGCCGAATCTCCTCATGAACGGCGCGTCCGGCATCGCGGTCGGCATGGCGACCAACATCCCGCCGCACAACCTGGGGGAGCTGGCCGACGCGCTGTCCGCGCTGATCGACGAGCCGAAGCTGCCCGACGCCGAGCTGCTGAAGATCGTCAAGGGACCGGACTTTCCGACGGGCGGCCAGATTCTCGGCCGGGACGGGATCAAGCAGGCCTATCTCGAGGGCCGCGGCAGCATGGTCGTGCGCGCCAAGACGACGCTGGAGGAGCTGCGCGGCGGCCGCGTGGCGATCATCGTCACGGAACTGCCCTACATGGTGAACAAGGCGGCGCTGATCGAGCGGATCGCGCAGCTGGTCCGCGACAAGAAACTCAACGGCGTCTCGGACCTGCGCGACGAGAGCGACCGCCGCGGCATGCGGATCGTGATCGAGCTTCGCCGCGAGGTCAACCCGCAGATCGTCCAGAACCAGCTGTTCAAGCACACGCAGCTGCAGACGACGTTCGGCGCGATCATGCTGGCCCTCGTCGACGGCGTCCCGCGGGTCCTCACCCTGCGGCAGATGCTGACCCACTATCTCGACCACCGCCGCGCGGTCGTCACGAAGCGCACCGAGTTCGAACTGCGGAAGGCGAAGGCGCGCGCGCACATCCTCGAGGGCCTCAAGATCGCCATCAAGTTCCTCGACGAGGTCATCGCGCTGATCCGCAAAGCCAAGGACGTGCCGGCGGCGCGCGCCGGCCTGATGAAGCAGTTCAAGCTGAGCGAGCTGCAGGCGGACGCGATTCTCGAGATGCGCCTCCAGCGCCTCACCGCGCTCGAGCGCGACAAGATCGACGAGGAGTACAAGGCGCTGATCAAGGCGATCGCCGAGTTGGAGGACATTCTGAAGAGCCCCCGCCGGCTGATGGCGATCATCAAGAGTGAGCTCGACGAGGCGAAGGCGAAGTACGGCGACGAGCGGCGCACGCAGATCCGGGCGAAGGAGACGGAGCTCGAGGAAGAGGACTTGATCCCCGACGCCGACGTCGTGATCACGTTGACGCACCAGGGCTACATCAAGCGCCTGCCGCTCGACACCTACCGGCGGCAAAGCCGCGGCGGTCGCGGCGTGATGGGCATGGAGACCAAGGAAGAGGATTACGTTGAGATCGTCTCCGTGACGACCAACCACGCCTTCATCCTTTTCTTCACGAACCGCGGCAAGGTATACCGGGTCAAGGCGTACGACGTCCCGGAGGCCGGGCGAACCGCGAAGGGCACGAACGTCATCAACCTGATCGCCCTCGCCCAGGGCGAGCGCGTGACGGAGATCATTCCGATCCGTTCGTTCGAGGACGCGGGCTATCTGTTCTTCGCCACGGGCGGCGGCTACGTGAAGCGCACCGGCCTGATGGAGTTCCTGAACGCCAAGCGCGCCGGGATCGTCACGATCAACCTCGACAAGGGCGACGAGCTGATCGGCGTGCGGTTCACGGACGGCAGGCAGGAGGTCGTGCTGGCTACCCGTCTCGGCCAGGCGATCCGCTTCAAGGAGGCCGACGTCCGCGAGATGGGCCGGGCGGCGCACGGCGTGCGCGGCATGCGGCTGCGGAAGGACGACCGGGTGGTCGGCATGGCGGTGAGCGGCGGTGCCGCCGATCTGTTGGTGGTGACGGAACTCGGCTTAGGGAAGCGGACGGAGCTCAAGGAATACCGGCTGCAGTCGCGCGGCGGCGGCGGCGTTAAAAATGTGCGGCTGACGCAGAAGACCGGTACGGTCGTCGCGGTGCGCGCCGTGAACGACGGCGACGAGGTGCTCGTCATTACCGCGCGCGGTATCGTCAGCCGGATGAGCGTCAACGAGATTCCGAAACACGGGCGCTCGGCGCAGGGTGTCCGGATCAAAAAGCTTGACGCGAACGACCGCGTGGCGGCGATCGCGCCGATCGCGACGCGCGAGGACGGGACGGAAGCGTAGCGGCGGATCGGCGATCCGGTAGCGGTCTTCGGGCGGCGCGTGCAGGCGTGCCGCCCGTGAACGTTTTCAGCAGGGGGGACGCGACCCGCGCGGCGAAGTGAGATCGCGGCGGAAGGTCTCCGTGAGGGAGACTGCCGGAGGGGCGACGCGATGGACGCCGGAGTCGCGGCAGTTCAAGAACACCTCGATGACGTGTGGGAGTCGCTGCTCGCCGCGGTGCGCGAGATCGACGATGACCTGCTGCAGTGGTGCCCTGGTCCCGAGTTCAACTCCGTCGCGATTCTGCTGCGCCACCTCGCCGGCAGCGAGCGGTGGTGGATCGGCGAGCAGATCGGCGGTGAGCCGGCCCACCGCAACCGCGACGCCGAGTTCGTGCACGACAATCCGCCGCGGGCCGCGGTGCTGCGCGCAGTCGAGGAGGCGAGAGCACTCACGCGCCGCGTGCTGAGCGGCGTGACCGCGGCGGACCTCCAGGAACCGGTCCCCGCCAAGACCCAGCGCCTCTCGTCGCCCGAACGGGCCACGAAGCACTGGGCGTTATTGCACTACCTCGAGCATCTCGGATACCATCGCGGCCAGATCCTGCTGCTCCGCAACCTGGGCCGTAAGATGTCGGCTTCGGCCGCCCCCGCCCGCCGCGAGGGCGTCGCCGGCCGGTAGCCTCCCGCCAATGCGCTGGGAGCTCTGCCGCCGCACGCACGACCGCCTGCGCCGCATCGTCGGGGCGCTCAAATTCTCTCACGTGGACCCGTCGCGCATTTTCTGCGTCCGTGGGTACGGGTCGACGTCCGAGGCGTGGGCGCGGATCTGGGGCCTGCCGAGCCTGTGGCAACAGGTGCTGGAAATCGGCCCGGCCTACGTCGTCGAGATCATTGAACCGGAGTTCAGCCGGCTGCCGGAAGACGAGCAGGACCGTATCCTGATCCACGAGCTCCTCCACATCCCGCGGACCTTCAGCGGCGCGATCCGGCCGCACCGGACGCCGACCTTCCGCATCAACCGCCGGACCGTCGAGCGCTTCTACCAGGAGTACCTCGCCGCCGCCACCGGTCGTGCGCCGCAGGCGCGGGACGCGGAGCGGCTGTTGTCGGCCCAGCCGGCCGGCAAAGCGATGGCCGCGATCTCGCCCCGGTCGCCCGCGACCCCGCGCGCCCACCGCGGGTTGCCCACGAAACCGGCCCGCGGGAGAGCCCGCTAGACCTACGCTCGATACGTTACAATTGAAGACGGGAACCACCGCGGACCGCGCGGCCGTTCTTTCTCGCGTGGGGCTCCGCGGATCGTCGCGGCACGCCGTCGGATGCGGCGGGCGTGCCGGCGTGTTACGTCTGACGAGGTGCTCGATGTTCGATAATCCGGAGAAACTCTTCATCCTCTTTGTGATCGCTCTCTTGATCTTCGGGCCGTCGAAACTCGCCACGCTCGGCGCGTCGCTCGGCCGCTCGATCCGGGATTTTCGAAGCGCGGTGCGGGGGGCGCACGACGAGTTTCGGACGGCCGTTCAGGAGCACGTCGATTCCGTGAACACGGCCCTGCCGTCCCCGGAGTCGATGTCGCTTGAGACGACGGCGGCGCCGGAGGTCGATTACGGAACCGCGATGAGCACCCCGGCCACGCCCGGCGCGGCGGACTTGGCCGTCTCTCCGGCATCGGCGGAGCCGGGCGCGCCGCCCGTTCCGCCGGCCGTCGAGGACGATCCGGCCTCGCTGACGTCCGAGCCGACCGCTGCCGCGTTGAAGGAGAGTCTCTCGCACTGACCCGCGTCTACCTGATCCGTCACGGGCAAACCGGCTGGAACGCGGAGGCGCGGCTCCAAGGTCAGTGCGACAGTCCGCTCTCCGACGCCGGCCGCGCGCAGATCGAGCGGGTGGCGCGCGCCCTGGCCGCGGTCCCGCTTCGCGCCGTGTACAGCAGCCCGCTATGCCGCGCCCTCGACACCGCCTCGGCGATCGCGGTCGAGCACCGTCTCGCCGTCGTTGCCGTCGACGCGCTCAAGGAAATCGCGCTCGGCGCCTGGGAGGGGCTGACCACTGACGAAGTTGCCGCCCGATACCCCGACCTGCTCGCGGCCCGGCGACGGGACCCGCTCCACGTCGCCCCGCCGGGCGGGGAGACGATTCGCGAGGTGCGCGATCGGGCGGTGCCCGCGGTGGAGGCAATCATCGCGGCGCATGCCGGCGAGACCGTCGCGATTGTGGCCCACGGTGCCGTTAACAAGACCGTGCTGCTGAGCGTGCTCGGGTTGCCGCTGGAGACCTACGGCCGGATGCCGCAGGACAACGCGGGGTTCAACGTGCTCGAGTGGGAGGCGGGCGCGGCGCGCGTCGCCGTCGTCAACGAGACGAGTCACCTTGCCGGGCTACCGACTCCCCGGGAGGGGTGGGCGCGGTCGCGTGCGGATAAGTGCGAAAAACCAGCAGCGCCGCCAGCGTACACGCCCCTGCCAGAACCGGAATAAGGCGGAGCCCGAGGGTCTGTCCCCGGCTGTAGCCGAGGCTGAGCACGAGGCCGAGGAGCGCCGAGGCCAGCGCGGTCGCGCCGTTCAGGACGAGGCCCTGGACCGCGTAAAACATCGCCTCTCGCGGAAGCCCGGTGGCCCGCGCGTCCGATTCCGCGATGTCGGCGAGGAGGAAGTTCGGGAGGACGAGCAGCCCGGCCAGCGGAGCCGCGGCGAGCACGATCAGCGCGTACCCTTGGGCGGCGGCCGCGAACGGCATGCCGCGCAGCCCGATCGCGCCGATCAGCGGAACCACCACCGTGGCGGCCGCGAGCGTCCAGGTCAGCGCGCCGGAAGTGCCCAGCGCGCGGGTCAGACGGCCGATAACCGGGAGGACGGCGAGGGTGCACACGAAGACGGCGCCGAGCGCCACCGGGACCAAATCCCGCGGTAGGCCCATCAGCACCGTGACCACGTAGACGGCGACCGTGTTGACCATGCTCGTGCCGAGCCAGAGCAGCGCGAGTGAGAGCAGGTAGATCCGGTAGCCCCGATGGCGCAGTACCGCGCCGATTTCGCGCCAAAACGTTCCCCGGCGCGTCTCGACCTTCGCCGGCGTCTCCTCGGATCGGACGCGCGCCGCGACGATCCACAGCGCCGCGAGCGCGAGCACCGCGAGCGTCACGCCCATTCCGCCGAAGCCCCAGCGCGCGATCAGCCAGGCCGAGGCGATCATGGCGACCCCGACGCCGGCGAGCGATCCGCTCGCCTGCCACGATGCGGCCGCGGCCCGGCCGCGCCCGTCCGGCGTCATCTCCGGAAGCATCGCGGCGTACGGGTTCATTACGAACGAGAAGAGGAAGAAGAATGCGGCGAGCGTTGCGGCGGCGTAGGCGAAGAGCGCGCCCTGGGGCGCCTGCGGTGGCATCCACAGCAGCGCGAAGCACGCCGCCAGCGCGGGCGCGCCCGCGGCGATAAACGGCCGGCGGCGGCCCCACCGCGTGCGGCTGCGGTCGCTCCAGAAGGCCACCGGCGGATTGCTGACCGAGTTGACGATCCGTCCGACCGCGAGGGCGAGCCCGACGAGCGTCGGCGGCAGGAGCGTGGCGCCCTGGCCGGCCGGAGGCGCATAGAAAAAGACGAGCCACAGCAGGATCGTCTGCAGCAGCACGCTCGCGCCGAACGCGCCGCTCCCGTACAGGGCGAAGACGCGGCCGTCGCGCGCGGTGCCCGCGGCCGGCACTTATTTGGTGAAGATCGGGAGCGTACCGAGATGAATCAGGTTCGGATCCCGGTAGCCGCCCTCTTCGAGGAGGACGGCCGCGCGCGCCACGACGTGGGCGTTGACGCGCTCGAGCAGCTCGTCGACGGCGCGCAGGCTGCCGCCGGTGCTGACGACATCGTCCACCACGGCGACGCGCCTGTCGCGGACCCGCTTCGCGTCCGCCCCGTCGAGGACCAGTATCTGCGCCGCGGCGGTGGTGATCGACTTCACCTGGACGGTCAGCGCGTCTTTCATGTACCCCTTGACGCTCTTCCGGCAGACCGCGTACGGAAAGTACCGGCCCGCGCGCTCGTCGGAGAGGTATGTTGCCACCATATGCGCGAGCGGCAGGGCCTTCGCCTCGACCGAGACGATGCAGTCGAAGGCGAGCGGTCGCAGCCGATCGGCCAGCAGGCGCGCGCAGGCGTTCGTGAGCTCGACGTCGCCCCAGAGAACGAACGCCGCGATCCACAGCGAATCCGTGATCTTGACGATGGGCAGCCGGCGCCGGAGACCCGCCACCGTGATTTCGTAGGAATCCTGGCCTTCATAACGCATGCGAACTGATTCGGCGGCCGCCCGAGCGCCCCTGTGCGGCAGGCCGAAGATGAGCCCCAATGGGCGTCCGGACCGCAGGCTTGTGCCGCTCCTCCGAAGCACCCTATAATTGAGGCCGCACTAGCCGGCGGGACACGCGGCGTCGCCGGCCCGCGCCGGGAGGTCCACACACGGGAGGGGCTGTACGGAAATCGACGCGGCGACGATTCTCGTCGGTCTGATCGGGGACTCGGTTCGCGGCAGCTTGTCCCCGCGCATGCAAAACGCCGCGTTCGCCGCGGCCGGCCTCAACTGGTGCTACGTGGCGTGGCCCGTCGGCCGTCCCCGCCTGGGGGACGCTATTCGCGGCCTCGTCGCGCTCGGCGCCGCGGGCGCCAACGTCACGGTCCCGCACAAGGAGGCCGCCCTCGCTTACCTCAACGACACGTCGGACGACGCACGTACGATTGGCGCGGTCAACACGCTCCGCGTCGAAGGGGACCGGCTTGTCGGTCACAACACCGACGGCGGCGGATTGCTCGATGCGCTGCGACTCGACGGCGGCGTGGCGGTCGAGGGCGCGAGGGCCGTGGTAATCGGCGCCGGCGGTGCCGCCCGGGCGGCGGCATTCGCGCTGGCGGGCGCCCGGGCGGCCTCCGTCGTAATCGCCAACCGCAACTGGGAT
>DATEGA010000318.1:0-4609 GCA_035280345.1 bacterium
GCAGCTGCCGCTCGAGGACACGCTGCGAGTGGCGACGGAGGTGGCCGGGGCGCTGGCGTACGCCCATAGCCGCGGCGTGGTACACCGCGACATCAAGCCGGAGAACATCATGCTGTCGGGCGCGTCGGCGGTGGTGGCGGATTTCGGAATCGCGCGCGCGGTCTCGGCGGCGGGGGAAGGCCAGCATCTCACGCAGACCGGCACGATCATCGGGACGCCCGCCTATATGAGCCCGGAGCAGGCGAGCGGGAGCAACGAGATCGACGGCCGCAGCGACGAGTACAGCCTGGCGTGCGTGGTCTACGAGATGCTGGTGGGCGAGCCGCCGTTCACCGGACCCACGGCGCAGGCCATCATCGCGCGGCACTCGATCGACATGGTTTCGCCACCGTCGATCGTGCGCAGCACGATTCCCGACACGGTCGAGGCGGCGATCCTGCGGGCGCTCGAGAAGGTTCCTGCCGACCGCTACCCTACCACCGCGCTGTTTGCCGATGCGCTGAACACTCCGTCGGCCGCGACGGGCGCGGTACGGCGGGCGACGCTGGAAGGCCGGGCGGGGGGACGACGCCCTTGGAGGCGGGCGCTGCCCTTTGTCGGCGCGCTTGCGGTAGTGGCGAGCGTCGCCGCGCTGTTTGTCCGCCGTCACGGCGGGGCGGGCAACGCCGCCGACCGCGGGCTCGACCCGCGGCACGTCGCCGTGCTGTACTTCGAGGACCTGAGCGCGAAGCGCGACCTCGCGTACCTGGCCGACGGTCTGACGGACGCGTTGATCGAGGAGCTGGCGCGGGTACCAGGCCTCACCGTGGTTTCGAAAAACGGTGTGGCGCCGTACCGCAGCCCCGACATTCCGCGCGACAGCATCGCGCGGGCGCTCGACGTAGGAACGCTGGTGCAGGGGACGGTCGAGGAGGCGGGCGACCGCTATCGCGTGACCGCGCGGCTCATCGAGGGGGCGAGTGGCGCGGACTTTCGCCGCGCCAGCTTCGAACAGCCCAAGGGAGACCTGCTCGCGATGCGCGATACGCTCGCGGTGAAGGTCGCCGAGTTCTTGCGCGCCCGCTTGGGCGAAGAGGTGCGGTTGCGGGAGGAGCGGACGGGGACGCGCAATGCCGCCGCGTGGGCTGCGGTGCAACAGGCGGAACGCGCGGAGAAGGAGGCGGCGGCGCCGAGCGTGAGCGACGCCGTAGCGGTGCAACTCTATGGGCGCGCTGACTCACTCCTCGCCGCGGCTGAGGCGCTGGACGGCGGCTGGGTGGAGCCGATCGTGCAGCGGGCGCGCGTGGCGTACGATAGTTCCCGGAGGGCGCGTGACCCGCCTGCCGTCGACAAGGCCTTGCAAACGGCCTTGGGGCACGCGGAGCGCGCCGTACAGCGGAGTCCCGAGAACCCGGATGCCCTGGAGACGCGGGGCCGGATTCGGTTCGCGCGCTACATGCGCGGGCTCGAGCCGGATGCGGGCGCGGCGGCGCGTCTGCTCGCACAAGCGCGGGCCGACCTGGAACAGTCGACCCGCTTGAACCCCAATCAGGTCGGCGCCTGGACCCTCTTGTCCCGGCTGTATTACGACGAGCAGGACCTCGTCGCCGCCAACCGCGCCGCGCGGGCGGCGTACGACGGCGACGCCTACCTCGCCGGTGCCGACGTCATTCTCTCTCGCCTGTACGCCACGTCCTACGACCTCGAGCTGTTCCAGCCGGCGATCGATTGGTGCGACAAAGGGCGCCGGCGCTTTCCCTCAGACGCGCGGTTCGCCGAGTGTCAGCTCGTGCTCTTGTCCACGAAGGCGAAGGATCCCGATGTCGCGCAGGCGTGGCGGCTCGCGTCCGAGGCGGTGCAGCTCAGCCCCGAGCGGGAGCGCCCGATCAAGCAGTTGTACGAACAGGTGTGGGTGGCCGCGGTGTTGGGGCGGGCGGGGTTGAAGGACAGCGCGCGCCACGTGCTCGAGCGCGCCCGCGGATCGGGCGACGTCGATCCCGATCGCGAGATCCTCGGATACCAGGCGGCCGTGTACACGATGCTCGGGGACAAGGACACCGCGCTGCGACTGCTGGGCGAGTATCTCGTGGCCAGTCCCGCGCACCGCGAGGGGTTTCGCAAAAACGTGCATTGGTGGTGGCGGAGTCTGCAGGACGAGCCGCGCTTCAAGGCGTTGATTGGCGCGCGCTGAGCTTTCGCCGGTTGTCACACATCTGCGACACTCCTGTGGCCGGTCCGCGCAACCGCGCCGGTGGTGACCGCGCAGACAGCCACTGCGACGCGGCGTCTTAGGGTCCGAATCTTGCCGGGCGCTTGTTTGCTCTCCGTCAGGAGCCCCTATGAAACGCTGGCCATTCGCCGTCCTCGCCGTCGTTGCCGTCACGGCCTGTAACGAGCAACGGATGACCCCGCCCGCTGTTGATCGTCCCCTGGCGTTGATCCTCGACGGCGCCCACGACGGCGACCCGAATTTCTTCTTCCTCCCGCCCCTCGTTCCCAACCCGGTGAACGATCCCCACTTTAACGCGTCGCCGTTCGATGCCACTCTCTCGCCGACCGTCGAGGTATGCCGGCTGACGGGAGACCCGAGGGCCGGGACGGTGTTCTGCGCGGTGAGCGCACCGCTGGTGTTCGGTCCGGTGGCCGCGCCGCTCGACGCAGCTAACCAGCAGTATCAGGTCAACTGGGATACCAAGGCCCCTCCGGGGCTCGATCCCACGCAGTTCTATCGGATCAGGGTGCGCGGGGCGGCGGGCAAGAGCGTCCTCGGGTCGATCGATGTCGACCCCGTCGATCTGGGCATGAAGAATCTCAAAACCGGCGACGTGGTGCAGTTCCAGGACGGCCGCACGCTACCGATCAAGTTCCGGATTCAGCAAGGTGAGCAGTGCACCTTCAATCCGGACTGCGTCACGCAGATTGTCGGCTCGGGCGGCGCGACCATTGTCACCAGCGAGGCAGGAGGAGGAGTGACGGGAGCGGGAGTCTTCATCCCGGCGGGCGCGCTCAATACCGGTGAGCAGATCACGGTGACGATCTCTAAGATCCTTACCCAACCGTGCCTGCCACAGTTCGACCTCCCGCAGTTCGAGGGCTGCTACCAGTTCACGGCCAGCCCGCCGCTCAGCGCGCGGACGCCGCCCGGGTTCAACACCAACGTCGTCGTCGCGATCTGCGTGGAGCTTCCAGTTGGAATCACCACGACGCAGGAGGGGTTGCTGCAATTGCATGCCTTGGACGCGGACGCGACCGTGCGGGTCCTGCCCAATGCCTCGGCCGCTTTCTTGCCTTGCGAGCCCAACCGGTTCGGAATCGGCTTGCGATCCGGATGGCGCGGCATGCTCGACCGCTTGGCCGCGACCGCCCTACCAACGCCGGCTTACGCGTCGATGGTCGACCTGGGCATCGGTGGTTCCACCTGCTGCTTCAGCACCGTCACGTGGGGGGAGCCGGCCAAGGATGCCGTCTTCGCGGGAGACGGGCAAACGGCGACGGCGGGAACCGCGGTTGCGACTGCCCCCGCGGCGATCGTGACCGACGTACACAACGCGCCAGTGGCAGGAGCCACGGTGCACTTCCGCATTGCGTCGACCAGCGGCGGCAGCGTCACCCCGACGCAGGTCGTGACCGGTGCAGACGGCATAGCGCGCGTGGCTTCCTGGGTGCTCGGGCCGGGGGCGAACCGGCTGGAAGCGTTTGCGACCGGCATCGGGCCCGCGCCAACGTTCCCGATCACGTCCGGCCCCCTGTCGCAAGGCGTGGTGGCATTCACCGCGACCGGCCTGACCCCGACGGGCGCGGTACTAGTCCGCCCGTCGAGCGACGGCGTGACGACGCAGACCGGCAATCCCAACGTGACCCTGCCGCTGACCCAGCCGTCGGGCCTCAGCATGCAGTCTGGCACCGGAATTCAACTCGAGGTCTTCCCGACCGCGACGGCGAGCTGGTTGAGCAACGATCCCACCGGAGCCAACGCCAGCGTGAACACGACCGGGCTCGTCGCGGTGGTGCAAGGGAACGCTGATCCCACCGCTGCCCACGAGGTCGTGTTCACCGCGCAGGCCGGCACCGCTGTCGGGTCGATCAAGCTCAACTCGTTCGGCTTCAACCACTTCAGGCGTTTCACGACGCTCGTATGGCGGCCGGTCACCAGCGCAACGAGCTACGACGTTGAGGTGGACTTCGGCAATGGCTGCGCCGCGGGCAGCGCCGTGTGCGACGTCTGGACCCCACAGCTTACGCAGACCACGAGCAATTTGCGCCTCTTGTTCGAGTTCGTCGGGGCCCAGCCGGGGCGGTGGCGCGTCGTCGCCCGGAACGCCGCGGGCGCAGTGATCTCCACATCGGAGTTTGTGTACTTCCGGTACGTCGTCTAGCCGCACTGCAATCGCGCGCCAAGAAACCGGGAGCCCGCTGCTTGGGCTCCCGGTTCGCTTCCTTCACCGATAGCTTCCTCGGCGTGCACCCCCACACCCTCGGCATTATTGGCCTCGGCGCGATCGGCGGCTCGATCGCGCTCCAGGCGAAGCGCGCCGGCATCGCCACCGTGCTCGGCTGGTCGCCCGACTCCGCAGAACGCGCCAGCGCCGCTCAGCACGGCGCGCTGGACGACGCGCCGCCGCGGGCGGCC
>DATEGA010000319.1:0-3271 GCA_035280345.1 bacterium
TCCGCGCCGGAAATCACAACATGGTACCAGATCTCGCCTTCTATCCACTTGGACGATAGGACGAGTTGCGTATTTTTGACGACCACAGGGTCCCAGGTGTGTAGTGGACGAGACGGCTCGGGCTCCGGCTTAGTGGCATTCAGGGAATAAACGTCGACAACGGCCCCGGTCCACCGATCCAATCGGTAGGTGTTCGGCCCCGTCGTGTAGAGTGTATACCTGTCGGAAACGGCGACAAACAAAAGGGCGACGAGGAGCACCACGACAGCCCATCCTCGAAGCGTCATTCGCTTGAGAAGTTGCACCGTGTTCCCCCTCGGGCAACTATTGAAGCGGCGTCCCTAGAGGTTAGTATATCGCACACGACCCGCTTCGACCTTGAAACCAGCGCCGATTCACCACACCTGAACATCCGATTGCTAACCTTGTGACGTGGGGGAGTCCAAGGGCAGGGGAGCGAGATATGCGTTCGCCCGCGATCGCGCTAGGGCTTTGCTTTTTCTAAGTGGTCAGCGCCCGCCAGTTGACGTCGACGCCATCATCGGGGGCGCCCACGTGCCGGTGGTCGAGCGCGTCCTCGAGGAGAGCGTCCGCGCCACCATCGGTGACGTCGCCGGCCAACGGTCCATTATCCTCAACCGGGACCACCAGATGCGGTCCGCGGGCGAACACCGTTGGGTCCTGGCTGAAGAACTGGGTCACGTCCTCCTCGGTCACACGCTGGTGGACAGCACAGCGCCGGGCGTGAGAGTTGTCGGTCTCCGGGAATGGCGGCGCACCATCCAAGAGAGTGAGGCCCGAGCGTTTGCTTCAGAGTTGTTGATGCCCTTCGCCGAGGTCAGCCGCCGGTGGTACGCTCTGCTGCGCGAGCGACTGGTGTCCGGGGAGTTAATGGAGGCGGATCGAGTCCGCCGGTTGGCGCGCGAGTTCGGTGTGACGGCGTCCGCGATGCGGATCCGGTTGGAGCAGATGAAGATCCTATACCAGCCCGAGTAGGGGATGCTATCCATGGCGGAAGATTCGAACAAAGCGGTCATGGACGAGTTTCGCTCCAACGGCGGTAAAGTCGGCGGAGGGTTTGCCAGCTCGCCGCTACTGATCGTCCATACCATTGGCGCCAACTCGGGCAAGGCCCACGTGATCCCGCTAATGTATCAGGATCTCGAGCACGGACAGGTCGCTGTTTTCGGCAGCAAGGGCGGCGCACCGAGCAATCCCGATTGGTACCACAACCTTGTGGCGCATCCGTGCGTGAGGGTTGAACTCGGCACCGAAACGTTCAACGTCACGGCGCGAGTTGCGCGGGGCGTGGAGCGGTTGCGGATCTGGAGTGCGTGGAAACAGCGCTACCCGTTCTTCGCAGAGTTCGAGCGAAAGACGAAGCGCGAGATCCCCGTTGTGATCTTGGAACGCGCGGGCTAGACGGCGTGCCCACTGTTTGTCTAGCGTAGAGGAACGATCGGTAGGAGGTAAGACGCGCCGGCTCACGCGGATCGGTGTGCTCGTGGCCGCCACCGCGGTAGCCGCGCAGATTGCGATCCCATTGCCAGGAAGTCCTGTCCCCATCGTGCTGAGCAATCTCATGGCCGTATTGGCGGGGCTACTGCTCGGCGCCCGCGATGGTGCGATCGCGATGGTGGTCTACGTGTTGGTCGGCCTCGCGGGCGTGCCAGTGTATGCCGCGGGGCATTCCGGAGCTGGCGTGCTGGTTGGGCCGACCGGCGGCTACCTCGTGGGGTTCGTCATCGCGGCGTATCTGGCGGGCGCCGTGCGACAACGCAGCGTGTGGCTCGCGGCCGCGGCCGCGATGGCGGTTATTTACTTCTTTGGAGTACCCTGGCTCATCTGGACCACGCACCTCGCGTGGAAGCACGCGGTCTTGCTCGGCGCACTGCCGTTCCTGCCGGGTGATGCACTGAAGACGATAGCGGCAGTGGCGGTGGCCCGCGCCATTCCTACGCCTCGAGGGTGACGATTGTATCGCCTTCCGCGACGAGATCGCTTTCCTTGACGTGAATATGCGTGACGGTTCCCGCGGCCGGCGCCGCGATCGGCACTTCCATCTTCATGGACTCCATGACGACCAGACCGTTACTTATCCAACGTCGCCGTGTCGCTGTGGTTCAGTGCGGGGACGAATTCGGTTACCTGCCCAAACGAGCAGTGCCGCCCATCCCAGGCTGCTTGCGGCCAACAACTCGCTGGCAAGGAGTAGCGATTTGACAGGGTCGGCGCGAGCCCCTCGGACGAGATAGATTTCCGGAAGTCCCGTTAATAGGAGCAGGTACCCGAGCCCCTGTGATGTCCCCGGGTTGCTGTACGCAGCGTAGCCTATCCATAGGACGGTGATGCGCGCCGCGCCGATGAGACACGCGAGCCGCCACAGTGTAGACCATCCGAAGCGGGACTGCGGGGGCCGCACAGCGAGACGGGCGACGGAAGTAGCCGCCGCGATAATGATGACGATGAGGAGGAGGCCAACCACCCGGAAAGCGTACCACGACGTTGAAGGTGAGTTCGACGTTGAACAGCCGGCCGCCGGTGCAGAGCGCCTCCCACCAGCATCAAGCATATCGAACGATCAAAACTTTATTCCGATAGTGTGTGGAGACTGGCGTGCTTGCTGATATTCTTCGCTTAGTGCCAGAATTCAAAACTCAAAGGATTGGAAGGCCCGGTATGTCATCGCGGAGAGGACGGTAAGGACCAAGACAAATGCAACTGTGACACCCCACCAGAGGGCGTTGCGCTTTGCCAAACCGCGTTTCCGCAAGAAAGTGTAGACTAACGCGCCGAGACCTGCGGCAACTACGAGGAAGCTTAAAAGCCAAATGACAAAGCCCCGATCCATTTTTGAGACTACTGCCCCGGTCGCGAAAGGACCTCGTTATCGGCGAGCACCAGATCGATCACCGCGGGCAAAGTCGCTCTACCATCGTTACGAATCCGCTGCCAAGATATCGTCCCAGCGTTCGATGGCCCGCAGTACCGCTCCCACGTTTTCACCGGGCCCGCGAAGCCTTGCTCGGATAGTCGTCTCCGTATTCCCAGAACGGGTCGAAACACCGACACAGTCTCGGTCCGGCCCGGAGACATGGGTGACATCTCTAAGAGCATTGGCCCCGTCAACCCCTCGATCTGCCTCATAAATAATGTTACCGAGTGAAGTCCTGATGCCTCAAAACCCCTGTTACCGAGGGTGCAGGAGGTATCATGGGCCCGCAGAGCATCCGCGAATACGTCGCCTCCCTCGGTCCGCGCTACCGCACCG
>DATEGA010000320.1:0-4514 GCA_035280345.1 bacterium
GGCCGGCTCCATCGCAGCCCCGCCCGCGGTAGCCAACGCCGTCATGGACGCGCTTGCGCCGCTCGGGATCAGGCACCTCGACCTGCCGCTGCGACCGGAGCGGTTGTGGCGGGCGATTCGCGACGCGAAGGCACGCGCAGCCGGAGGTGTGAGATGAAGCCGCAGCTGCTCTACGCGGCGACCGCGGTGATCGCCGCGGCCGCCTTGGCCGGCGCGGTGCCCGCGGGGCTCGCGGCCCCGGCGGCGCCCCAGTTCCCGCCCGCGGGTCCGCACGACAAGATCATCTTCGGCCAGCCGACCGCACCGCCGAACGTGGTCCACGCGCCGGTCGAACTGGCCAAGGCCTTTGGGTTCATGGACAAGTTCAACGTGGACCTGTCGGTGCTCGACTTCGACGGCTCGACGCGCGCCCTCACCGCCGCGATCGCCGGCGGCGTCAACGTGGGCCTCATCGATTGCCAGGTGGCGAACGGCAACGGAGTCCAGATCTCGATGTTTTACGGGCCGGCTCCTCGAACCGACTTCGTGCTGGTGGCGCGCGACGCGATCAAGACGCTGCAGGACCTCAAGGGGCGCAGGATCGGGCTCTCCGGGGCGCCCGGGGGCATCATCGACCGGATGAACCGGGCGATCCTCGCGAAGGCGGGCCTGCGGGCCGAAGACGTGACGATGGTCCCGACGACGACCGCTGGACGGGTCCCCGCGCTCGTGACCGGCCAGAACGACACCGCGCTCTTCCATCTCGAGCAGGCGAGCAAAGTGCTGCGCACGCAGCGGGGCTTCCACGTGCTCTACGATCTCTACAAGGCACTGCCCGACTACGAGTACAACGCGTACTGCGGGCTCCGGCCGTGGGTCCAAGCCCACCGGGAGGCCATCGTCAACCTGACGGCGGCGACGATTCTCGCGGTGCGGTACGCGTACGCGCACCGTACGGAAACGATTAAGGCGATGACCGACATCACGCACGAGGACCCTGAGGACGTCGCGTACGCGTACGGCAAAGTCGTCACCGGCTGCATCTGGGCGCGCAACCTCGGGCTCGATCCGCGTCGCATCGACTGGACCACACAGTTCGAGCATGCGGGCGGCAACCTCCGGAACGTCTATCCGGCAAGCCAGATCGTCGACATGGGCATCGCGAACGATGCGCTCGCTAAGGCCGGCGGCGCGGTCCCGGTTCCCGAGGGCTGCGAGTAGGCGTCGCCGTCACGGCCATGCCCGACGAGCGGATCCGGTACGTCTCCCGCGTCTGGGAGCCGCGGCTCGTCGCGAACGGCGTGGATCCGAGCGACTACCGGCGCGTCGTCGACGGGCTCGAGACCTGGGAGCAGTGGTACGCCGCGTGGATGGAGCTCGCGCGTGCCCACGAGCGGCTCGGCCGCGATGCCGAGGCCGGCGGGCTCGGCGTCACCGCCGGTGAGGCGTACTACCGGGCGGCGATCGCGTATCACTTCGCGGTCTTCAGCTGGACCGAAAACCTGGACGAGTACACCCGGGGGCACGAGCGCTGCGTAGACTGCTACCGCCGCGCGCTGCCCTGGCTCGAGCCGCCCGCCGAGCGCGTCGAGTTTCCGCTGGAGACGGTCCGCATCCCCGCCTATCTGCGACGCCCTCGCCTCCCGTGGGCGAGTCCCGCTCCCGCAGGGCGGCGCCCCGAGGGAGGCGGCCGGCCGCCCGTCGTCCTGTTTCTCTCCGGCCT
The DNA here is from genome assembly GCA_035280345.1 of bacterium. Classification (GTDB taxonomy): domain Bacteria; phylum Sysuimicrobiota; class Sysuimicrobiia; order Sysuimicrobiales; family Segetimicrobiaceae; genus DASSJF01. The sequence continues at coordinate 1,703 of DATEGA010000320.1, forward strand.
CGATTCGGTCAAAGAGGAACACGCCACGTTCGAGCGGTTCTTCCTCCGCCGGGGGCTCGCGACGCTCACGCTCGACGGGCCGGGGCAGGGCGAGACGTGGTACCGGATGAAGATGCGCGTCGACTGGGAGGTTACGGCGACGGCGGCAATCGACTATCTGCTTGGGCGCGACGATCTCGACGGCTCGCGCGTCGGCGTCTGCGGGGTGAGCCTTGGCGGATACCTCGCGCCGCGGTGCGCCGCGTTCGAGCCGCGGCTGCGCGCCGTCGTGTCGTGCGGCGGCCTGCACAGTTTGGAAGAAGGCCGGCTGCACGGGGGGCTGCATCTCGGACGGTGGCTTCATGTCTGGGGCGCCCATGATCAGGCAGACCTCGCGGCCCGCAGCCGCGGCGCAACACTCGCGGACTGCGCGGGGCGGATTCAGGCGCCGCTGCTCGTCGTGCACGGGGCGCAGGACACGCTCATCCCGCCGGACGACGCCTACCGCACCTACGAGCGGGCCGCCGGGCCGAAGCGGTGGGTCCTCTTCCCGGACGGGAACCACGTCTGCAACAACATCACCTACAAGTACCGGCCGCTCGTCGCCGATTTTATGGCGGAGCAGCTGCGATGACGCCCAAGATCCAGATCGAGCAGGCCTCCCGGATGTTCTCGGGAGGCACCGTCAGCGCATTTGAGGACCTCTCGTTCGACGTCTACGACAACGAGATTCTGTGCATCGTGGGGCCCAGCGGCTGCGGCAAGACGACACTTCTGCGCTGCATCGATGGCCTCGTCCCGCTGTCGGCGGGCCGCATCCTGTTGGACGGGTCGCCCGTGACAGCGCCGCCCTCCCGCATGGCGATGGTCTTTCAGCACTTCGGGCTCTTCCCGTGGAAGACCGTCGAGGCGAATGTGGGATACGGGCTTCGCCTTGCCGGTGCCTCCCCGGTGGTGGCGGAGGACCGCGTGCGGCGGACCCTCACGCTCGTCGGCCTACAGCCGTTCGCGCGTTACTATCCCTACCAGCTCTCCGGCGGCATGCAGCAGCGCGTCGGGCTCGCGCGGGCGCTCGCGATCGAACCCGAGGTGCTGCTCATGGACGAGCCGTTCGCCGCCCTCGACGCGCAGACCCGTGAGATTCTCCAAGAGGAGATGCTGCGGATCCTCGATCAGGAGCGAAAGACGATCGTGTTCGTAACCCACAGCATCGACGAAGCGCTGCTGCTCGGCGACCGCGTCATCGTGCTCACCGCACGGCCGGCACGGGTGCGCGCGGTGCTGCAGGTTCCGTTCCCGCGGCCTCGCGCCCTGGCCGCGGTCCGCGCCGACCCCGCCTTCGGCACGCTCCGCGCCCGCCTGTGGGACCTGTTGCGCCAGGAGCTGCAGTGAACGGACAGGCCGTGGTGCTGTCCACGCAGCAGCGGGCGGTGCAGGCGGCGGCGGCGCGTCTTCGGCGCCGCCGCCGCCTGCACGACGCGATCGTGCGCGTGGCCTCGGTCTGCGCCGTGCTCGCGATCTGGGAGGTCGGCGCCCGCGAGATGAGTCCGCTGCTCTTCGCGCCGCCGTCGCGGATCCTGGCCGCCGGCGTCGAGATGATCGGCTCCGGCGAGCTGTGGCCGTACCTTAGCCTGAGCTTCCGCGTCGCGGCGGCCGGCATGCTGCTCGGCACGGTCGTCGGCATCGCGGCCGGGGTGCTCATCGCGCGCGTCCGGCTGCTCGACCTCGCGCTCGAGCCGTTCGTCATCGCGCTGTACTCCACACCGATGGTGGCACTGATCCCGCTCGTCGTGATCTGGGCCGGCTTCGGCGACGCCGGGAAGACCGTCGTGATCTTCCTGTTCGCGGTGTTTCCGGTGCTGTTGAACACCTACCAGGGCGTTCGCGGCGTTGACACGCGGCTGCTCGAAGTGGCGCGGTCGTTCCGCACCTCCGAGCGCGCGCTGTGGGGCGACGTGATTCTGCCGTCGGCGCTGCCGTTCATCGTGGCGGGTGTGCGGCTTGCGCTCGGCCGCGCGCTGATCGGAATGGTAATCGCCGACCTCTACACCTCTATTTCGGGCATCGGGTACCTGATCGTTCGCTACGCTCAAAACCTCCAGATCGACCGGTTGCTGGTGCCGGTGGTGATCCTGTCGCTCACCGGCGTGACGCTGGTTCAGGCGCTCCGCTGGGCCGAGATGCGGATCGCGCCGTGGCAGTTCGCCGGGCGCGACGACTGACGCCCGCCCGGCGCGGAGAGGAGGCGGGAATCGTGCCGTCCGGAGAGTTTGCGGACATTCGTGGCGCGCTCGACCGCGGCGCGAACTTCGGCCGGCTGACCGGCACCCCGTACTACGCCGACGCGGTGTACGAGCGGTTCTCCAACGCCGAACATGCGCGGCGTCTCGCCGCCACCCGCGCGAAGATGGAGCGGCTCGGCCTCGACGGCCTCGTCGCCTGCGGCGGGCCCAATCACTGGAGCTACGGGGCCGGGGTGTTCTGGCTCACCAACCATCGCGAATGGCACGCGCTGTCGGTCTACCTCTACGTGCCGCGCGAGGGCGAGCCGGTGCTGGTGTACGGCATGGGCGGCACGCATATCGAGGCCACCCGCCGCGCCGTCGCCGTGAGCGACGTGCGTCCGGCATCCGCCGGCCAGTTCGGTGAGGTGCTCGCCGCCGTTGCGCGGGAGCGCGGACACGCCGGGGGCCGGATCGGCATCACGGTGATCGATCCCCGGTACGGCGACTACCTACCGCTCAACCAGCACCGGCGTATGGCCGCGGAGCTGCCGGACGCTCGGATCGAGCTGGTAGGCGATTTCTTTCACGAGCTGCTCGTCGTGAAGAGT
>DATEGA010000321.1:0-11822 GCA_035280345.1 bacterium
AGGGCGAACGCGAGCAGCCCGGTGCGGCGTCGCTTCGGATCCATCGTTGGCGTCTCCCTCATCGTGGGATCGGGGCGCCGGCGGGATCGACCGCCGGCGCCCCTACACCGTGCGCGCTAGTTCGGTTCTGCGAGATATGGAAAGGACTGAAGCAGCGGTTTGTGTGCCGTGCCGCCGCCGTTGGGCCCGGCGTACGACACGTTGTCGGTCTTCACCGCGCCGTTCGTGACGACCGCGAGCGTCACGTGGATCACGTCGTCGGTGATCTTGCGGCCGCGAATCGGGCTGCCCTTGGCGTTGAGCGCCGCCCCGTAGCCGCTCGGGCCGGTCGTATCGATCCGCATCACGTCCGGCAGGAACGCCAGGATCAGCGTGGTCGCGCGCTTGTCGTCATTGCCGAAGGCCATGAGCGTCTTCTTGGCCTCGGCGACGATCGGCCCCGCAGCCTCGGCCTCCGCTTTGTGGCCCGCGAGCGCGGCCGCTTCGAAATCCGGCCCCACGCCGTTCAGCGCGTTCTGGTAGGCGGCCGTGGTCAGGAGTCCTTCGCCGATCGCCGGCCGGCCGAGGCGGGCAATCTGCTTGCCGCCGACGCTGACGGTCGTCCAGACGTCAAACGTGGTTGCGCCGGTCGATCCCGCGAGCCACGCCCGCGGCACCCGCGCCGCGATCGAGAGCACGTTGTAGCCGGCGGTGAAGTCGTAGCCCGGGTCCCGGAAGCCCACCTTGGGGCCCATCCCGAGCGCCCCGGCCCGGACGCGGAAGAACTGCTCGACGTCGAAGAAGAACGGGTCCTCCCGCAGCCCGGCGAACACCGAAATCGCTCCGCCCCCGACGCTCACCGACGTCACAATTGGCGCGCCGGCCGCGGCGAGGGGGGTGGTGCGCGCGGCACCCATGGCGGCGGGCGCGGCTGCGCCCTCCCGCCACGCGGTCACCTTGATCGGCTGCGAGCCGTCTTTCGCCGGGGCGCCGAACTCGAAGCGCAGCATCGCGTCCGTCTTCCCGGTCGGCGTCGCGTCGTTGCTCATGGCGCGCGTAATGTGGAAATCGTACTGCGCGTTGGTGCTGAAACTGTACTCCTGCCGCGGGAGCGACCGCGGGTTGACGTTCATGATGAACACGAGGTCGCCGGCGGCGGCGGCCGGACTCTGGTCCTGCTCGCGAAAGACGAACAGGTCTGTCGTGTGTAGTGCCCGGCCCTTCATGTCAAGCTCGCCGTCGTCGTGGTTGGAGGCCACGAGGAGCCGCGGCGTGATCAAGAGACCCGCCAACGCCAGAAGCGCGAGGGCGGAGAGCCACCATCTGGATCGTGCCATCGAGCCACCTCCCTACCGTTGTCTCGGAAGCGGCCACCCTACCGGATCCGCGCGCGCTCGGCAGCTTCTTCCGTCATCGCAATATTCGCAGGACGGCCTCGACGCGGATTGGTCCGAGCGTGGCAAAACGCACGCAGCGCGGCGCAATCCAAACGGCCAGCTCGAGCGAATGCACCACCGAGACATCGGACGGCTGCGCCTCGGCCACGGCGTCGGGTGCCGTCCCGCTGGGGAGGCGACGATGCAGAGCGTTGGGGGACTCTGTGCTGTGCTCGCGGGTATCGCCGGGTTTCTCTATGCGGCGGCGTTTCTGATTGTCGCACGGATCTCGCCCGAGGCGGGGCGCTTTTGGAGCGCGCTGTTTCTGATGCTCGGAGGACTTCTCTCTACGGGTGCCTTGACCGCGCTGTATGAACGTCTCCGTGGGACGGGTGGCGAGGGGCTTTCACTCTGGGCGCTGTTGCTCGGCGTGGCGGGCGTGATGGGGGCGGCGATTCACGGCGGCTATGACATGGCGAGCGCGGTGCAGCCCACCGCGCAGACCGCGGCCCCGGCTGACGCACCGAGCCCGGTCGATCCGCGGGGTCTGCTGACGTTTGCCGTCACGGGGCTCGCATTCGTCATCTTCGGCGCGCTGATTTCCGGCGGCGGTCCGCTGCCCCGCGGCCTCGGCTCGCTCGCGTACGTGCAGGGCGCGCTCCTGATCATCCTGTATCTTGGACGGCTGACCGTCCTCGTGCCGTCGAGTCCCGTCATCGTGATCCCCGCGATCGTCTCAGGGTTTATCACCGGACCCGCGTGGTACGTCCGGCTCGGACTTGCGCTCCGCCGGCCGGCTTAAGCCGCCGCCGGTCGATGTCAGTCGAGGAGGGACGTGCGATGGTGACCTACGTGATCCTGGGCAGCTACACCGAGCAGGGTATCCGCAACATCAAGCACCTCCCGCAGGTGCGCGCCGCGGCGGAACAGTTCGTCGCCGGCAAGAGCGGCCGCGTGGTGGCGAACTATACGACGTTCGGCGGATACGACTTCGTGTTCATCGCGGAGTTTCCAAACGACGAGGCCGCGCTCGAAGGCGCGTTCCTCTTCGGGAGCCGCGGGGACGTGCGCACGACCACGCTGCGCGCCTTCACGCCGCAGGAGGCCGAGGCGGTTGCCAAACGCCTCCCGTAGCGGCTGGCTGGGGGGCCTGGATTCGAACCAGGACTCTCAGATCCAAAGTCTGATGGCCTACCGTTAGCCGACCCCCCAGTCCCACCGGGATCGTAACGCGTCCGCCGCGCCGGAGCAAGGGCGGCGCGGCCGCGACCGGCCCGCTCTACTTCAGGAGGGCGACGACCTCGATCTCGACGGCGCCGTCGCGCGGCAGCTTCGCCACCTGAAAGGTGGAGCGCGCCGGCGGTTCCTCCTGAAAGTACGAGCCGTAGATCTCGTTCATCGCGCCGAAGTCGTTCATATCGCGCAGAAAGACCGTGGTCTTCACCACGTTGGCGAGCGACGAGCCGGCGCTCTCGAGTATCACCTTGATGTTCTCCATGACGCGCTTCGTCTGGATCCGCACATCGCCCGGCACGAGCTGGCCGGTCCGAGGATCCAGCGCCAGCTGGCCCGCGGTGTACACAAAGCCTCCGGCCACGACGGCCTGCGAATACGGGCCGATCGCGTCCGGAGCGTTCTCGGTCCTCACGATCCGCTTGCTCATCACGGCACCCCCGGCCCCGACGGACGCGTCAGGTTGTGATACCCACGATCGTAGTATACGAGCGGCCGGCGCCCGGGAACGACCTCGACCGCCTCGACTTCTCCCACGAAGATCGTATGGTCGCCGCCTGGATACTGTGCCGTCACGCGGCACTCCGCGTAGGCGACGCATCCGTCGAGGAGCGGCGCAAGACGGCCCGCATGATGCGAAATGCCGTCGAAGGCGTGCGGTCCTTCCGGGCGCGAGTCCGTCGAGAAGAACTGCGACAGGTGCTCCTGTCCCTCCGCGAGCACGTTCACGGCGAAGACCCGGGCGTGTTCCAGGACCTTCAGCGTGTAGCGCCCGTGCTCGATGCAGAACAGCACGAGCGGGGGCTTGAGCGACAGCGACGCAAACGCGTTGATCGTGACCCCGTGCGGGCCGTCGGCGGCCGGGGCGGTGACGACGGTGATGCCGGTGGCAAAACGGGCCATCGCCTCGCGGAACCGCCGTGCGTCGATCCCCTTCGCCTCGCGCATATCGCTCCTAGTCTACGCGCTTCTGGAACCGGCTGATCGAGACCCCGAAGAACAGCAGGCCGAGCATCAACAGCGGGACGATCTGCCTCCAGAGCGCCCCGATGCCCACACCTTTGATCAAAATTCCCCTGATCACAACGACGAAATACGTCAGCGGAAAAATTCCGCCGATCACCTGCAGCCAGTACGGCAGCGATTCCCTCGGGAAGATGAACCCCGACAGCAGGATGCTGGGCAGCAGGATCAACTGCGCCACCTGAACCGCCTGCTGGAACGTCTTCGACACCGTCGAGATCAGCACCCCGATCCCGAGCGTACTGAAGAAGAACGCGAGCGAGAGCGTGTAGAGCAGGAACAGGCTGCCTTTGATCGGCATGCCGAACCACAGGCTGGCCAGCAGCAGCGTGATCGTGATTTCCAAGTACCCCAGCCCGACGAGCGGGATGATCTTGCCGAGCAGCAGCTCGATGCCGGTGATCGGCGTCACGACGAGCTGCTCGATCGTCCCGCGCTCGCGCTCGCGGACGATCACGGTCACGGCCTGAATCGTGGTCACGAACACCAGCACGACGGCGATGATGCCCGGCACGATAAAATAAACGTTCGAGAGCGTAGGGTTGTACCAGGCGCGCGGTCGCACGTCGACGAGCTGCGGCGGTGGAGGGACGCCGAGGCGGTCGGCGCGCTGGATGATCAGCTGCGTCGAGAGCGACTGGCCGATGCCCGTCGCGAGGCCGAGCACGACGTTCGCCGACGTCGGCTCGGACGCGTCCACGATCACGCCGACCTGCGCGGTGCGCCCGCTGCGCAGGCGCGCCGCGTAGTCGGGCGGTATCAGAATCCCGATCTTGGCTTGGCCGCCGTCGATCAGCTGCTGCACGGCCGTGAAGCTGCCCGGGTAATACTTGAGGTCGAGGTACGTGGTGTTGACGAACGCCTGCAGCAGCGTCCGGCTCTCCGGCGTGCGCGACTGATCGAACACCGCGGTGGGGATGTGCGTGACGTCGTTCGTCAGGTAGCCGTAGAGAAACAACTGCATGATCGGCAGCATGATCATCGTGCCGAGCGTCCGGCGGTCGCGCACCAGGTGGAGCACTTCCTTGCGCACGACGGCCCACATGCGACGCGCGTTCATCGCGCACCGCCGGATTGCGCCGTCGGGTGCCCGCCGCGGTCCGCGGCCGTGTCCCCCTCGACGAGGGAGACGAACGCGTCCTCCAGCGAGGGCCGGACCTGCCGGATCTCCTCGACGGCCACCCCCGCGGCGGCGAGCGCGGTCCGAAGCTGCTCCACGGCCGCGGCGTCGACCACGGTCGCGTGAAGGGCACGCCCGAAGAGCGCCACGTCCCGCACGCCGGGCTGGCGGCGCACGGCTTCCAGCGCGTCCTCGATCGGCGCGGCCCGCACCTCCAGCAGCGCGCCCGACATTCGCTGCTTGATTTCCGCGGGCGTGCCCGAGGCGATGATGCGGCCGCCGAAAATGAAGGCCAGGGTGTCGCAGTGCTCCGCCTCGTCCATGTAGTGCGTCGTCACCATGATGGTGATGCCGCTCGTCGCAAAGTTGTCGATCAGGTCCCAAAAACTCCGGCGGCTCACCGGATCGACCCCGCTCGTCGGCTCATCGAGGAACACCATGCGGGGACGATGCAGCACGGCGCAGCCGAACGCCAGCCGCTGCCGGAACCCGCCCGAGAGCTCGCCGGTCAGGGCGTGCTCCCGACCCTGGAGTCCGGCCCGGACGATCCACTCGTCGATGACGCGGCGCGCGTCGGCGCGGCCGAGGCCGTAGACGGCGGCGTAGAACGAGAGGTTCTCTTCGACCGTCAGATCGTCGTACAGACTGAAGCGCTGGGACATGTAGCCGATGCGCGCCTTGATCTCCTCCGCCTGGCGCACGATGTCGTATCCGAGCACGGTCGCTTCGCCGTCGGACGGCGCCAGGATGCCGCACAACATGCGGATCGTGGTGGATTTTCCGGCGCCGTTCGGCCCGAGAAAGCCCCAAATCGCGCCGGACGGAATGTCGAACGATACGTGATCGACGGCGACGAACGAATCGAAGCGGCGCGTTAACCCGGCCGCATGCACCGCGGGGGCCGTCCGATCTGCGGCCGCCTCAGGCACCGGCGGTCTCCGCCGCCCTCGCCACGTCACCGCGGCCGCGCGCCTCGATCATCGAGATGAACACGTCCTCGAGGGAGGGCGGGATTGGTCCCGCTTCGAGCACCCGCGCGCCGGCCCTCTCGAGGTCGGCGCGCAGCGCGGGGATCGCCTGGGCCGCGTCGCGCACGACCACGTGGAGCCGGTCGGCGAACACCATCTGGGACAGCACGTACGGGGAGTCGCCGAGCACCCGGCGGACGATCTCGCGCGGTTCGGCGAGTAGTTCCACGACGTCTCCGCGCATGCGGCTGCGCATCGCGTCGGGCGGCTCGACCGAGATCAGCCGGCCCTGATACATGAAGCCCACTGTCGTCGCGCGCTCCGCCTCGTCCATATACGGCGTGCTGGCGACGATCGTCGCGCCGCCGCGGTGCAGGTCGTACAGCAGGCGCCAGAACTCGCGGCGGGAGACCGGATCGACGCCGGTCGTCGGCTCGTCCAGCAGCAACAGCGACGGCGAGTGGATCAGCGTGCAGGCGAGCGCGAGCTTCTGCTTCATGCCGCCCGACAGCGCCTGGGCAAGGCGGCCCCGGAAGCCTGTCAACCCCGCGAACTCGAGCAACTCGACCGTCCGCGCGGCACGCCCCGCCCGCGGAACGTCGAACAGGTCCGCGTAGAAGTCCAGGTTCTCTTGGACCGACAGGTCACCGTAGAGGCTGAAGCGCTGCGGCATGTAACCGATCCCCGCCTGCGCCGCGAGCGGATTTCGCGCGAGATCGGTGCCGTTCACCACGACCCGCCCCGACGTGGGCGGAATCGCCCCGCAGCACATCCGAAGCAGAGTCGTCTTCCCGGCGCCGTCCGGGCCCAGCAGGGCGAACACGTCGCCGGGCGGCACCTGAAAGCTCACGTCCGAGACGGCCGCGCGCTCCCCGAACCGCCGCGTCACGCCGGCGACGTCGAGCGCGGGCACTGTCACCGCGGCGGCCCGACGTCGATCGTCGCGTCCGCGGGCATCCCCGGTTTCAGCTCGCCGTACCGGGTGGGGAGCTGCAGCTTCACCCCGTAGACGAGCTTGACGCGGTTCTCGCGTGACTGCACGTTGATCGGCGTAAACTCGGCCCGGGTGCTGATCTCGGAGACGCGCCCGGGAAACGTCCGGCCGGGATAGGTGTCCACCATAATGTCGGCCTGCTGCCCGAGGTGGACCTGCCCGATCTGGTCCTCCGGAATGTAGACGCGCAGCCACATGTCGCCGGGGTTCACGATCGTGTACACCGCGCCGCCCGCCGCGACGACTTCGCCTTCCTGGTTGTTTTGGGTGAGCACGACGCCGTCGATCGGCGAGACGATGGTGGTGTATCCGAGCAGGATCTGCTGGTACCGAAGCGTGGCCTGCGCCTGGACCAGCGCCGCACGGGCGGCGGCGAGATCCTGGCGCCGCTGCTCCACGACCGTGTAACCGGCCTGCGCGGTGGCGAGCGCCGCCTGCGCCTGCGTGACCGCGGCTTGGTTCGCGCGCACGTTTTGCTCCTGGATCGGCACCTGCAGCCGGTTCGACTGTGCGGTTGCGAGACCGGCCTGCGCCTGCGTCACGGCATCGCGGGCGCTGTGGTCGGCCGCCACCGCGGCATCGTACGCGGCCCGCGCCGCGTCGACATCCTGGGCGGAGATCGCGCCCTGCGCGAACAGCATCTTCGCCCGCGCGTAGTCGGCCTGCGCCTTCGCGAGATTCGAGCGGGCGCTCGCGGCCTGGGCCTGTGCCGTGCTGACCTGTGCCCGAGCCTGCGCGATCGCCTGCTCGACTGTTTGCCCCTGCAGGGTCACGGTGGTCTGAGACTGCGGAACACGGGTCTGCGCGGCGTCGAGCGCCGCCCGGGCCTGAGCGACCTGGGTGTCGGTCGTCTGCTGCTGAGTCTCGATCGCGGAGGCGGCCTGCGTGACTTTCGCCTCGCTTGCGACAACGTTCGCGCGCGCCTGATCCACCTGGGCCTGCAGGTCCCGGCTGTCGAGCCGGACGAGGACCTGGCCGGCGTGCACCGTGTCGCCTTCCGCCGCGTAGAGCTTGACGACGCGGCCGGTGATCTTCGGGGCGATGTCGACCTGCGTCGCCTCGATCGACCCCGAACCGAAAATCTTCCCGGCGTTGACCCGCCGGAGATACCCTTCCCGGGCCTGCCACACAATCACCGCCAGCACGACGGCGGCCACCACGGCGATGAGAATCGGCCGCGGGCGGCGCCGCGCGCTGGACGCCCGGGCCATCAGAGCGTGATCTGGGCCCCCACGGCCTGGTCGATCTGCGCGAGGGCGAGGTTGTACTGGAACAGCGCCTGCACCACCGCGGCGTCCGCGGCGGCGAGGTTCTGAATCGCCGTCACAACCTCGAGCTGCGTTCCAACGCCGGCCTGGAAGCGCACGTTCGCGATCCGGAGCGCCTCCTGCGCGGCGGTAAGGCCCGCCTGCGCAGAGGCGAGGGATTCCGCGGCCTGCTGGAGGTTGAGGTACGCGGCCCGCACCTGTTCCTCCACCGTCTGCTGCGTCTGCTGGAGCTGGACCCGTGAGAGCGCCAGGTTCTGACGGGCCTGCTCGACCTTCGCGTGGGTGAGCCCGCCGTCAAAGATCGCGAGCGTGACCCCGAGCGTCGCAGACCACGTGACCGGCGTGTTCGTGGAGAGGTTGTTCGACTGCATCGTCGGACCACCGGTTAGCGAAAGCACGGGCCGCAGCCCGGCCGCGGCGAGATCGACCGCGGCCTGCGCGGCCTGGATCGCCGCCTGCGCCTGCGCGATCTCGGGCCGGCTGGAGAGTCCCTGCTTCACGAGCGCCTCGACATCCGGCGGCGGCGTGGGCAGACCCATCGCCGTCGTCGCATCGATCGCCGAGGAGATCGGCAGATTGACGACGGCCGCCAGCTGCTGCTCCGCCTGGACGGCCGCGGCCTTCGCCTGCGTCAGCGTGCGCTGCGCCTGGGCGAGCTGAACCTGGGCCTGCAACAGGTTGAACTGGGGCGACGTGCCCACCGTCACCTGCGCCTGCGTCACACGCACGTCCTCCCGGGAGGCATCGACGGCCCGCTGCGCGGCGGCCACCTGCTCGATGCTCTGCACGTAGTTGAAGTAAGCCTGCCGGACGGCGAGCACCGTCTGGCCCGCCGTCGCCGCGAAGGCGCTCTGCTGTCCCCGCAGGTTGGCCCGTGCGATCGCGATCTGGTCCTGGACCGCGTTGCCGGTGTAGATCCCGTAGTTGATGATGCCGTTAACTTTCCACTGCGGCGTCGACGTGCCCGGCACAACGGCCGTAAAGGGAGCGCTCGTGATCCCGGCGCTCGGAATGTTGATCGTGCCGCCCAACGTCGTGTTGCCCGGAGTGGTGGCCTGTGTGTTGCTGGCCCCCACCGAGACCGTCGGCCAGAGCCCGGCCTCCGCCTGTCCCACCTGGGAACGCGCGATCGCAACCTGCAGCGCGGCCTGCCGGATGGAGAGGTTCTGCTCGAGCGCGCGGCGGACCGCGTCCAGCAATGTCAGCGGCGCCCCGCCGCCCACGCTCGGCACCGCCGGCACGGGCGGTATCGCGAGCGGCGCCGTGGTGGACGGCTGCGACGGAGCCGGCGCCGGAGTCGACGGGGCGGGCGGCGTCGGCTGCGTTTGGGCGGCCGCGGTCAGCGGAAGCAGCGCCGTCGCCGCCAGAGTGATGAGCGCAACCGTACGAACAAACCGAAAGCGCATCTCAAACCTCCCTCTTGTTCGCGCCGGGCGCGGACGGCGGCGCGGAGACCCGTAAGCCCCCGAGGATAAGCGCCACCATCTCGCGGAGATATTCCTCATCGTCGTACTTGACGCCGGCGAGCCCGAGCACGTGCTGCGTCATGATGTAACTCATCACCATCCGGAAGCAGATCGACGCGGTGACCTCCGTGTTCACCGGCCGGAACGCCCCGTCCCCGATCCGGCGCTCGAGATAGGCGCGGAACCGCCAGACGAACGGCTCGTGCAGCCGCCGGAAGAACTCCCGCCGGACGTCCTCATGCAGATCGGCCTCGTGTACCACGAGCCGGATGAACGACGCGTGGCGGGCCAGCGTCTTGACGCGGGCGTCGACGAAGGCCCGAACAAGGCCCTCGTCGTCGCCCGGCGCGAATTCTTCCGGCCCCGGCGGCGCGCCATCGTCTGCGATCAACCCGATCACGCCGCGCAGCACCTCGAGCTTGCTCGGGAAGTAGAGATAGATTGTCCCTTCGGCCAGGCCGGCCGTTGACGCGATCTCCCGAATCGTCGCACCGTGAAAGCCCCGGCGGCTGAAGACCTCGAGCGCGGCACGCAGAATTTGCGCACGCCGCTCACCCGTCCGGACCTCACGGGCCGTGGTGCTCAAGCGGGCCATCTCAGACGGGCGCCTCCCAGCAGCGGTAGCGAGGGGAAATGACTGACTGCTCATTCAGCATATCCCTCGCTTCTCGACACGTCAAACAGTCCGCGATAATTCCGGCCGGATTACTCCGAGCCGCCCGCGCCCTGCGGCAGGGACGAGCCGGGGATCGCCCGGTGGCGCCAGAACCTCCGCGTGATCGACCGAACCACGCCCACGCGCTGCAGATCGTCGAAGTACGAGTAGATCACGGGGATCGCGACGAGCGTCAGCAGCAGCGACAGCACCTGGCCGCCGATGATCACCGAGCTCATGGCGCGGTTCGTCTCCGCCCCCACCCCGCGGCTGATCGCGAGCGGGATCATCCCCGCCACGAAGGCGATCGTGGTCATCAAGATCGGCCGCAGCCGATCACGACTCGCCTGGATGATCGCGGCGTTGCGGTCGAGGCCGGCGGCCTGCAGGTGGTTGGCCCGATCGATCTGCAGAATCGCGTTCTTCTTCACGACCCCGAAGAGCACCAGGATCCCGAGCTGCGACAGAATGTTGAGCGAGCCGTTGAGCAGCAGGATCGACAGCAGCGCGAACGGGACGGTGAGCGGCAGCGACAGCAGGATCGTTACCGGATGGATCCACGATTCGAACTGCGCCGCCAGCACCAGGTACATAAACACGAACGACAGCATGAACGAGGTCATGAACGCCGCGGCCTGCCGGCCCTGCTCGAGAGCCTGCCCGGTGAAGGTCAAATCGTACGCCGGCCCGAGATTGAGAGCGCGCATCTTGCGGTCGAGCTGCTGCAGCACCGCGGCCTGGGACGTTCCCGGAAGCAGGTTCGCGGTAAGCTCAACCTGCCGCTTGCGATTGTAGTGCGTGATCTCGCTCGGCCCCGCGCCGTGGCTCGTCGCGACGACCTGCTCCAGCGCAGCCAGGCCGGCGGTCGAGGACCCGACCGGCAGCTCCGCGAGCACCTGCTCGTTGCTGCGGTGCAGCTTATCGGCCCGGATGACGATCTTATACTGCTGGCCCGCCTCTGTGTACTTGGCGGTCTTCACCTCGATGCCCTGAACCAGCATGTACATCGCGTTGGCGGCGTCAACGGCGTTGACGCCAAGGTCGGCCGCCCGCTGGCGGTCGACGCGCATGCCGAGCTGCGGCGCGCCGCTCACGAGCGACGACCGCGCGTCCACCACGCCCGGAATCGAGCGCAGCACCTCGAGGCCGCGGTCGCCGGCCCGCGTGAGCACGGCCAGGTCCGGCCCGCTCACGACGTAGTCGACGGGCTGGAACCCGCCGCTGCCACCGAACTCCGAGGTCGCCTCCACCTGGCTCTGCAGGCCGAGGTAAGTGTAACGCGACAGGATTCGGTCCCGGATCAGGCCGTAGTAGGCACTCTGGGGCAGGCGGCGCTTCCCAATGTCAACGAGCTTCACGAAGATCGTGAAGCGGTTCGGCGTTTGCTGCGGATCGTCGCCCGCGGTAACAAGCGTGTAGTCTACCCCGGGCAGCCGGCGGATCTCCGACGCGAGCTGCGTGCCGAAGCGGTCGGTGGCCTCGAGCGTCCAGCCTTCCGGCGCGCGCACGACGACTTCGAGCTGCGACTGGTCGTCCTCCGGCAGAAAGTTCTTATGGACCGCCGCGCCGAGCGGACCGATGCTGACCAGCGTCACGAGCGTGAGCGCAACGACCGCCCACCGGCGGCGCAGCGACCAGTCGAGCAACCGGTGGTAGCCGCGGTCGAGCATCGCATAAAAGCGCCCGCGCTCGGCGGTGGCGTCGTCGGCCAGGCCGGTATCGACTACCGCCCCGCCGGCG